>NZ_JBPYDE010000707.1:0-643 GCF_051847555.1 Psychrobacter sp. 1Y4
TGCAGACAATGACTATACTGAGCTTAAACGCTTGATCCATCGTCCGCATGGGATTATTTTGGTCACAGGGCCGACGGGCTCAGGTAAGACCACCACGTTATATTCGGCACTGACTGATTTGAATGACCAAACGCGCAATATTTTGACCGCCGAAGATCCAATTGAGTTCCAGCTCGACGGTATCGGACAGACACAGGTTAATAATAAGGTAGATATGACCTTTGCCAAAAGTCTGCGCGCGATGTTGCGTCAAGATCCAGATGTGGTGATGGTGGGTGAGATTCGCGATTTAGAGACGGCAGAGATCGCTGTACAGGCGTCTTTGACAGGGCACTTGGTCTTATCAACGCTACATACCAACACCGCAATTGGCGCAGTCACTCGTTTGCAAGATATGGGTGTTGAGCCGTTCTTATTATCGTCGTCACTGATCGGCGTGGTGGCACAGCGCTTAGTGCGTACTTTATGCTCACATTGTCATGGCTGGCAGGCAGCGGACACCGAACAAGCCAAGCTTTTTACCGAAATTGGTATTGAGCCAGTTTTAGAAGGTAATGCGATTCGTCTACCCAAGCCAGTTGGCTGCGATAAATGCAATCAGTCAGGATTCAAAGGACGTACGGCGATATATGAAGTTGTACCA
>NZ_JBPYDE010000708.1:0-642 GCF_051847555.1 Psychrobacter sp. 1Y4
GGTATGGCAACAGGCTATGGTGCTGATAACGTGCGATACGCGTATAAATGGGCCTTTCTCCATTGGGGATTTAGCGCATGGATTTGCTATTCTTTAGTCGGTCTTTCGATGGCCTATTTCTCTTTCCGCCGTAAACTACCCCTTACCATTCGCTCAGGCCTTGCGCCAATCTTTGGCAAAAAACTGTCTGGTAGGCTTGGTGATGCCATTGACATTGTCGCTGTCATTGCAACGCTTTTGGGCGTCGCACAAACACTAGGGTTTGGTGTTGAGCAGTTTGTTTCTAGCATGTACCGTGTTGGCATGGGCGACTGGCTCCTCAACGCTGAAGGCAAATCATCCGCGGCCGCCATTATCGTTGCATTGATTGTCATCGTTGGGGTCGCTACCGTCTCTGCATTGTCAGGGCTTGGTAAAGGGGTCAAATGGCTGTCTAATCTCAACATGTGGCTCAGCTTTATTCTGTTTACCTTTTTCTTAATCTTTGGTTCGACATTCTTTGGTTTGCAATCTTTCTTCTTAGGTTTGTTCGACTATGTGGTTGCACTTCCTGCCCTATTAACAACGATTTGGCAACCAGATGGTACGACTGTCGGTGATACGTTGTCCACATGGCAAAAAGACTGGTCTGTGTTCTATTGG
>NZ_JBPYDE010000709.1:0-642 GCF_051847555.1 Psychrobacter sp. 1Y4
ACTGTCAATACTTGTTCTGCTCAAGTGATCGGGGGATCAGAGCGTCAGCTCTACTGTCTTCCTTGGGGGGTTTGTGAATCAGAAAAATCTGTGAACGGTATAGGTGGATTTGTACGCGCAGGTAAAGGCATACAAGAGTTAGCTTTAGGTGCTTTTAGTAGTGATCTGACTAATGTACAGGTACTTATAGGAAATCAAACTTTTTCTGAGCAATTTGATTATGATAATCGTAGTGGATATGGTGAGAGAAGCTTTTTAGACCCTGTTCCTAATATTTTGCCACATAGTGTCAATGGCAGTGGTAAATTGGAAGATAAGAAAAGTATGGGGACAGCGAATACCCTTGTCAATATGAGTGGATACGAGCTTGATATTCAGCGCTGGTATGAAAAATCTCCAGATTAGGAGAGGACGTCACGATGAAAGATAAGTACTACGTGTCTAATAGCAGGGTAACTTTTGACAGTTGTCATCGAGGCTTTACGCTTATTGAGTTGATGATTGTCGTGGTTATTATAGCTATACTCGCAGCCATTGCTATCCCAAGCTATAGGCAATATATTGTCCGTAATGCAGAGCTAGAAACTCAAGCCCAAATGAAGCAGCTAGAGATAGAGCTTGAGCGTTGGCGAGCCTCAGCAC
>NZ_JBPYDE010000710.1:0-642 GCF_051847555.1 Psychrobacter sp. 1Y4
TATTAAACAAAAATGATGAACAATCAGGCTTGCATTCAGGCGTCAATCCAGATGGTAAGCTTGCGCAGTCGGTAAGTTTATTTCCTGATAGTGCTGATACTGATTCTAGGTCTGAGCCACTACGCCCGCAGTTTTGGTCACGATTTGCCTTAAACGAGCTAAACCATAGCGAATGGGAAGCGTTGTGTGATGGCTGCGGCAGCTGCTGCTTAATCAAATACATCGATAATGATGATGATGAAGAGCTGGTCGAGTATACCGATGTGACGTGCCAGCTCATGGACTGTGCGACAGGCTATTGCCAACATTATGCGACGCGCCAAGAGCATGTACCAGATTGTATTCAGCTGACTATGGACAACTTGCCTAATATGATGTGGCTGCCTTCGCATTGCGCCTATAAGCGCTTGTATAAAGGGCAGAATTTGCCAAGCTGGCATCTGTTATTGACTGGTGATGCCGTGGTTACACAACACGAGATGCGTGCGGCCAACGTGGGTGTCGCTGGCCGCTGTATATCGGAGATTGGTATGTCTGATGAAGAAATGGAAACCCGAGTGGTTAATTGGGTGAATCCATAACTACTATAGGGCAGATTATCACGCTAATGAGATGCCTGAGCAGTCGATTTGGCTTTTGCTT
>NZ_JBPYDE010000711.1:0-642 GCF_051847555.1 Psychrobacter sp. 1Y4
TCATTGGTTAAGAAACATAAAAAACTGTCCGCAGGTATGAACGCTCTGTCTATCGCAGGCTTGGTATTCTTGGCAGGATTTGCCTTATTGTTTTTGGCCAATTTGGCAGGTTTATTTGCTTAAACTTAGTCTTTTTTAAGCTCATGATAAATGAAGCCCTAATAGCTTAGCTGTTAGGGCTTTTTGGTGGGAACAGGACAATCTATAGAGTAATACACCTATTATAATTGTAACTAAATGTAAAAATATATCGTCTCAAAATTTGGTGATTTGAGTAATATGAATACTCATTCTAGCTAAACGTTAAAAAATACATAATGCTATTTGTTTTATGAATAATATTAAATTAACTACAATTAATTATTAAAAATAATAAACAATAATCTACAAGCTAACCTTTGCAGACGTGGATAATTGAGTATAATCAGTGACAACAACAAGATTATTTTCTCTCCATGCAAGCCCATGAAAGGATACTCACATGACATCACCCTCAGCAGGCGCACGCTTTCGCAGTGCGCTTAAACAAAAAAATGATAATAACCAGCCATTACAAATTGCAGGCGCGATCAATGCCTATACTGCGATGATGGCGACCCAAGTTGGCCATCAAGCGCTATATCTTTCTGGCGGCGGTGTGGC
>NZ_JBPYDE010000712.1:0-642 GCF_051847555.1 Psychrobacter sp. 1Y4
TACCATCGCCTGATCAAATGGCATTAGCTCACCGCACCCTGCAAAAATACCATAGTGGCGACTGTCATCACCGATAAATTCAAAATGCGGCGCAAAGCGAGATTCTTGTAGCATCCGAAAGGTATTGCCGCATACAGGAAATACTCGTCCCGCCTCAATCGCATGATGCTTGTCTAGATCAAACCGATGCGGGGATTGCTCGATAGATCCTTTGTATATCACCGCCTGTCCATGATCTTCACAGGCATCTTCTAACGTGGCAATTTTGAATAAACGATAAGTGGCCGAGAAAAACTGTATATCACCAATTTTGGCAGCCAATACAGGATCTGTAATCTCAAGCGGACGATCTTCGACCAGTCGTGGGTCTAAAAACCCTGCGTCTCTTGATAAACGGATAAAGTCTTTCCAATACAAAGCGCCACTCAAGCACTCTCCATATAATACAGGATCATCTATCAAGTGTTGCGGAATACGGCGATCAGCATAAACATCAGAAAAATAAAATTCGCCGCCAGGCTTCAGCAGTCTCTGCACGCTCGCCATCACGGCGGCTTTATCTGGCGACAAATTAATGACGCAGTTTGAGACGATAATATCGAAACTACCATCAGCAAGGTCTAACTCATCGAGCTTTTCGAT
>NZ_JBPYDE010000713.1:0-642 GCF_051847555.1 Psychrobacter sp. 1Y4
CTATGACATGGGCTGGCTCGATCGGGCGATTTATGCCGTTGATAATACCGATAGAGTCGATAGCTTGGCACTTTCGCATCCAATGCCGCACCAAGATTCAGTGGTGCGCTATAGCCAAGCAGCAGGTATTGATCCAGCGTGGGCTTATGGCATCATGCGTCAAGAGAGCCGTTTTGTGTCTTCTGCACGCTCAAATGTGGGTGCCAGTGGGTTGATGCAAGTGATGCCTGATACCGCAAAATACATCGCGCGTAACTTAGGTGAGACTTATAGTGCGAGCCGTGCCAACAGTGGTGATACCAATATCCGTTATGGTACATGGTATATGGGTGATATCTTAAGTAAACTGAACTATCAGCCTGTATTGGCAACCGCAGGCTATAATGCTGGACCTAATAATGCCAAACGCTGGCAGCCAACCTATGGCGCAATCGCCGCAGATCAATATGTCGAATCGATTGCCTTTCCTGAAACGCGTAACTATGTCAAACACGTGATGGAAAACGCTACCATCTATAGTAGTCTGTTGGGTCGTAGCCAGCCAATCAGTCAACGTATGGGTACAGTACCTGCTGCTTTTTAATCAGTGAATTCGTATTTAATAGACCACTAGCTTTTATAGTTAATGGTCTATTTTTTATG
>NZ_JBPYDE010000714.1:0-641 GCF_051847555.1 Psychrobacter sp. 1Y4
GACAGAGAATTAAAAACGAAGTTGAACGCTTGCTGGCTGGAAAAATTGATAGCTTACAAGCGACTTATACCATGTAGCTCATACCACTTCATTCAAAAACCTAGGCGTCTCTATCAATAGCCATCATGGTGATACTTTGTAATCAATAAAGTGATCAATAAAAAAGCCTTATAACTCTATAAGGCTTTTTTTAGGACATATATTTGTATCAGTTAGTGCTAGTAGCGCGGCGGTACGTACATATCATCAGGAATAGGCTCGCGGTAGTATTCATCATCGCGTTTGCGGTTGGGCAGCTCAATCTCGTCACGAGGTATTTCTTTATAAGGGATTTGTTCGAGCAAATGTGCAATACAGTTGAGCCTTGCACGCTTCTTATTGTTGCCTTCAACGACCCACCATGGCGCTTCAGGAATATGAGTGCGCTCAAACATGGTCTCTTTTGCTTTGGTGTAATCTTCCCAGCGCCTGCGTGACTGTAAGTCCATTGGTGAGAGCTTCCACTGTTTCAACGGATCATATATCCGACTCATAAAACGTGCATGTTGCTCATCGTCAGTGATAGAAAACCAGTATTTGACTAAGCGAATGCCTGATCGTACAAGCATGCGCTCAAACTCTGGTACCGATTGAAAAAACTC
>NZ_JBPYDE010000715.1:0-641 GCF_051847555.1 Psychrobacter sp. 1Y4
CTCATTGCTGTGGGTATCGTCGAAGGTGCTATCTCCCTCAAAGACTTTGATGGTAGCAGTATTACGGATGCTCAAGGTGCCTTTGAACAAGAGCTGAATGATTTTGCCGGTAACGATGACTATACCGCATCTGGTCGTGCGGCGATGTTTTTGAAAGGCAAAGTACGCGGCGACTATTTGCTGACGCTGGCTTATGACAGTGACAAAAAAGGCGAGCGATTATTCCGTGATATCGAGCCTGGCGAATACTATCCTGTCTATGGTGACTCATCGGCTAAGGGCTTTGATGCACAATCAACCAGTAAGCTCTATGTGCGTTTGGACAAAGGTCGCTCGTTTGCTGTGTATGGCGATCTAAAAACACAAATTGACAATGATGAAGGCATCAAACTGGGTCAGTACAACCGTACATTGACTGGTCTAAAAGCGCAATTTGAAGATAATAATACTCGCGTGACTGCGTTTTTAGCAGAGACCAGCACTAGTCAGCGCGTTAACGAGACTCGCGGATTAGGTATTTCAGGTCCCTACCCACTAGCGGAGAACTTTGACGCGGTACTAGAAAACTCTGAAATCGTCGAAGTTATTACTCGTGATGCCAATAATCCCGGTCTTATCATCAGCCGTGAGACGCTAACTCG
>NZ_JBPYDE010000716.1:0-640 GCF_051847555.1 Psychrobacter sp. 1Y4
TTGCGCTCGGTATATTTGACCAGCTGCCCAGTCTTGGTGCCGTCAGTAGCAGGGATAGCGATACGGTTGCTTGAGTCAGCTTCAGACTTTAAAATATCGCCAATAGTGACGTAATGTTCGCTTGGCATGTTGTGCTCCTAGTTAATCGATAAGGCTAATAAGTGGTTAAAACATTAGTCCGCGCTGGATGCTTGACCAGCACGGCTATCGCTTAGATATAGTTTTTCGCTGCTTGAGCACGAGCTTCAGCATTGGCAAGCATCGGATTAGACGACAACTGACGCTCTTGGCCGTTGCCGTTTGGCTTGTGCTGCTCGCTGAGCAACCATTCTGGCGTACCATCTTGCTTACCAGGCGCACGCAAATCACCGATCATCTCTTTGGCATCTTCAGGCGATGCTGATAGCAGCATGTTGACGGTTGCAGCGCCGACGCCGTTCCAGCTTTTGCCGTCTTCAGTTTTGGTAAAGCCAGCTTGCGATAATTGCGCATCGATAGCAGCGGCTTTTGCTTCGGCTTCTCTAACAGCTTGTTCTGTGGCCGGCTTCTCAGCCTCTTGCTCGGCTTTATCACGCGCTTCGTGCTCAGCCTTCTGCTGTGCTTGCTCTATTCTACGATGCTCTTCAGCTTGGCGGCGCTC
>NZ_JBPYDE010000717.1:0-640 GCF_051847555.1 Psychrobacter sp. 1Y4
CAAACTTCAAACCGCGCTTGCCGCCACGTTTATAGGCCAAAGCCATGTTTTCTTCAATCGTCAGCGCTTCGCAAGTACCTGCCATTGGATCCTGAAAAACACGGGCGACCCAGTGTGCACGTTGATGGGCGGATTTTTTGGTAACATCAATGCCATTTAGCAAAATTGAGCCACTATCGACGCGCGTTGTACCACTGACTGCGTTCAAAAAAGTCGATTTACCTGCACCATTGGTACCAATAACGGTGACAAATTCACCATCAGCGATATTCAAACTGATACCACGTAGGGCAGGGTTGTCGATAGGTGTCCCTGGATTAAAGGTCAACTGTAAATCGGTGGCTTGCATCATAATCGTTATTCCTTATTATCTCTTCAAGCAAAGCAAGTGCTGTTGATACTTGCTTTAACTGTCATTAGGCGCGAACCTTGCGTGATAGAAACTTCGTTTTCGCTTTTGGTAAGACCAAAGCCAGTACCACGAGTAACGCGGTAATTAAGTTCAAATCTTGCGGACCAAAGCCGATACTACGTAGCGTATCGCTCGATAGTGCGACCTGAATAAACAGTTTGTACAATACTGCACCGACCACAACGGCAAAGGTAATTAACCAAATACGTTTGGCAGGAATGATGGTCT
>NZ_JBPYDE010000718.1:0-640 GCF_051847555.1 Psychrobacter sp. 1Y4
TACCGTCTTGTGCAAACTTTGCCACTTCGATATGTACTTTAGTCACTAATGGGCATGTTGCATCAAACACTGTCAAATCACGTCGCTCAGCCTCATCTTCAACCGCTTTAGAGACGCCGTGGGCAGAGAATATAACAATAGAGCCATCTGGTACTTCGTGAAGTTCTTCGACGAATACCGCGCCCCGATTGGCCAAATCCGATACCACAAATTTATTATGTACGACCTCATGACGGACATAGATGGGTGGCTCAAAACGTGTTAGTGCTTCATTAACAATCGCAATCGCACGGTCCACACCAGCACAAAACCCACGGGGATTGGCAAGATAAATTTGCATAAAAAGGCCTATCGTCGGATAATTTATATCTAAAGCTTATGTATAAAAGCTTTGATTCAAAAGTTGGGGCAAAATCAATGCTCTACTTTAGCATAATTTGATTTTATTGCCCTCAAAAATAGCAGAGCACTCATTGCAATATGTCAGGTGCAAATATCAACATGCTAGCTACATATTGCAAAACCCGCTTTATCTCACATAAAAGCAGTTTATAATGACGCAACTATTATGATTTCTATTGCCATACATGATGGCATTTTTTCTTTTTTCCAGTCTCTACCACTGACTGAATCGTCTTTT
>NZ_JBPYDE010000719.1:0-640 GCF_051847555.1 Psychrobacter sp. 1Y4
TTATGCTCAACGACGACTGCGTCTAAATAGTTACTCATAGTTATCCTTAATAATGTAGTGAGATATGCCTTAAGCATTTCTATATTTTTTGCCAAAATAATGTATGTGTCATTATATGGTCAATATCATCTGTTAGTTTGAGAGTATGGTCAATAGTGAGGTACTAAACGAACAATAGCAAAAATAAGAACAGTATAAGAAGACACGTATGGTTTTACGATCGATAAGCTCAATACTATCAAGCTTAAAACTATAAAGCTCAAATACTGTCAGCTGTCTATTCTTTAGTACATGTGCCTACAATTGTATCCGCATTAATGCTAAGTTCTTACAAGGCCAATTTCCTACAAGGCTAGGCTCTTACAACAATGTCACGACCTTTAGTGGTTTTTAGCAAACAGCAAGTAGCAACCAATAGTCAAACGTTAATCTTTCAATTCCTATCCATACGTCCGATGGGATTTTTTATAATTTTGCAGGAACATTTTACATGACAATTTCTAATAAATCAGCGCTTGAGCTGAGTAAGCAGACCCTAGATAAGATTAATCTTGCCTTACCTTTAACGCTGATCAGCTCATTATTGATAGTAGGCTGCACTACTGACAGCCGCTCAATGCTCACATTAAAAGCCTCTTTA
>NZ_JBPYDE010000720.1:0-640 GCF_051847555.1 Psychrobacter sp. 1Y4
TCACCTATATCTGACTTGGCCACACTGCTTATGAAGCCTACTCACTCCTCTCATCTCC
Organism: Psychrobacter sp. 1Y4; assembly: GCF_051847555.1. Taxonomy (NCBI): domain Bacteria; kingdom Pseudomonadati; phylum Pseudomonadota; class Gammaproteobacteria; order Moraxellales; family Moraxellaceae; genus Psychrobacter; species Psychrobacter sp. 1Y4. The sequence continues at coordinate 59 of NZ_JBPYDE010000720.1, forward strand.
CGCTATGGATTTCGTTAATTTTAACGTTGACCATGGTTATCGTTGTCCGAGAGACGGCTGTGGTTCTTTGTCAATTGGCAGGTATCGAAAAAGCCGCCAATATTGTCGGCTTGGTGGCGATGTTTGTTATCTTGATGATATGGCGATTGCTCAAAGGGTTACCTAACTGGCTCACTCAAGCCAGTAACACCCTCCTCGTCGATAGTGGTTTTGCATTTCTACCCGTCTCAGCGGGTGCAGGCTTACTGCTATTTGCGCTAGGAGATGAGCTGTTGGGCGTGATGGTCACAATGATAGTAAGTACGCTCATACCGATGTGGGGACTCGCGCTACTGGCCAATCGCTGGTTGAATCAAGATGCCAATGCCGACAGCGGCACGGCCAATCAGCAAAAAGAACAGCCGTGAGCTACGGAGAGATATTATGACTTTTGATAGCGTATTTATGGCGACCTTAGCAGCTGTACTCCTAACCTTAGCAGCACACGTCATTGCACGTGTGTTAGCGCGTAAATTATCATGGTTGCCGATGGTAATTACTGCGCTCGTTTTAGTACTGGTTTTCTTATTTTTATTGCAATGG
>NZ_JBPYDE010000721.1:0-638 GCF_051847555.1 Psychrobacter sp. 1Y4
TCCCCTGTGGTAACACTAGTAAAGGTGACATCTTCTGCTGTCGCCACTTTAATACCACCATCTTCAGCACTAAGAACAATGTTATCTCCTGTGAGGAAGTTAGCGGTGTTGTTCGTTTTATTCAGTGTTTTAACCTCATTGCCGTCTATCTGAGTGACCACCGTCTGTAGCGCATTGTCAGCGTTTACCAAGCTGTTTTTGCTAGACTCGCTTAAGTCCACTTGGTAGTCGGTTATGTTGGTCGCGTCTTTGGCACCCGCTGTGATAGTCACGGCGGAAGAGCCTGCTGAAGCAGTAACGCCATCGGCATTGACGGTGTAGACGTCTTGACCGTTCTGACCTGTAGACTTCACAACATCAGCCACGTTAGTACCTGCGGCAACTTCTGTTTTAGCAGCGGCAGATGCACGATTCACGTCTCCTATATTTGCTGCATTGAAGTCATTACCCACACCGCTTGCGACGTTAGTGATTTGATTGCCACCGTTATTAAGACCCATACTGCTCAGTCTAACCGTGCTACCGCCAAGGAAGCTGACACCACCTGTGTTCAACAAGGTATCCCCTGTGGTAACACTAGTAAAGGTGACATCTTCTGCTGTCGCCACTTTAATACCACCATCTTCAGCACTAAGAAC
>NZ_JBPYDE010000722.1:0-638 GCF_051847555.1 Psychrobacter sp. 1Y4
CTTATATGAACAGCATTAGAACTCGCTCGTCAAACATCTATCCATCACTTTGATTAGGATGCCAATGAAACAGCTGTCGCCAAAGAAACTATTGTTAGCAGGGGCAGGTCATGCTCATATTGGACTGTTACGTCGGCTTGTTACTGGGCAGCTAGAGAGTACGGATTTTAAGGGAACGGCTATAGACATCGCTCTAATTAGCGAGCAGCCGCAGACTATATATTCAGGAATGCTACCTGGTTGGATGGCAGGACATTACTCGCTTGACGATATCAGTATCGATATAAAATCACTTTGTATGCGAGCGGGTGTACGCTTTATTCAGCAGTCGATCGTACAGGTCGATGCGGTATCCAATATGGTCGCGACAACGGGCGATGAGCGATTGGCACTTGATTATGATGTGTTGTCATTGAATACGGGTGCAGAGACAGATATGCGTTGGTTAGATAAACGAGACAGCTATGCTAAGACGGATACTCACGCTAGTACAGACGTAATCGCTATTCGTCCCTTGTCAGGTTTTATCACGCATTGGCAGCAGATTTTGGCTGAGGCGCGGCAAGCTAGTCAATATCAATTGGCAATCATTGGTGCTGGGGCTGCCGCGACCGAATTGGTTATGGCGGCTCAAGTGG
>NZ_JBPYDE010000723.1:0-638 GCF_051847555.1 Psychrobacter sp. 1Y4
TACTTACTGACAGAAGATCAAAAACTCGAAGCCCTGCAGCGTATTATTAGTGATGAGGCTGTTGAAAAGGTCATTGTATTCGCCAATCGCAAAGATCAAGTCAAGCGTCTCTATCATAAACTGCGTCAAGCACATAAGATTGTTATGCTCTCAGGTGATGTGATTCAGCAAAAACGTGAGAAGTACTTGCAGCGTTTTAAAGATGGTCACGCGTCTATCTTAGTGGCGACAGATGTTGCAGGGCGCGGTATCCATGTCGATGATATCAGTCATGTCGTCAACTATACCTTGCCGGATCAACCAGATGATTATGTCCATCGTATTGGTCGTACGGGACGCGCTGGGCAGACAGGCATTAGCATTAGCTTTGTCAGTGAAGATGACGCATTTAATATACCAGCATTAGAGAAGCATTTAGAGACCAAGTTTACGCTTGAACAGTGGCAGGAATAATTATTACAAATGGATATCATTTAACCAATAAACCCCTTAATATCATTTTTGATATTAAGGGGTTTTTGTACGCTTGGTAAAGTGAACGCAGTACTCAAATTATGTGTTAGAAATTATTGAGCATGATGCATGGAGGTGGCGTCATCGCCCATATCGTGCATGCTATGATCCATATGGTTATCCAT
>NZ_JBPYDE010000724.1:0-637 GCF_051847555.1 Psychrobacter sp. 1Y4
AGAACTCAAACAAAATATCTCTGCTTTTTTATAGTAGCTACTTACATCTGTAGTACTACCAACTAAGTATATTTTTTCAGTTAATTCGTTCTCTTCGATAAGTCTTGTCAGTTTCTCTCTCTCCTCTCCTTCGCCGACTATGACTAGTTTCCAGTCGGGTGCAAAGCTACTTACTTGAACCCAAGCCTCAAGCAACCTGTCAAAGCCTTTCACCTGAATTAACCTGCCTACTGCCAATACAGTTTTTGTATTTTCTTTTTTGATATAGTGCTGAGGTGGGAATGGACAAGCATTTTCTATTGCTAGTATTTGTGCCTTATGATGCGTACCGTCCAACCAATACTGTTTATCTCTTTCTGTCAAAGTAACCACTGAGTCACAGTATCGCGCTGCCAATTGACGAGCGATTCTTCTACTGAAAACTCCTAAATCGTTATTAAAATTCAAATGTTCCCAGCAGATATGTTTAACTGATAGGCCAATGGTCGCAGGTATAGTAAATTGAACACACAATGTCTCTACTACTATCAATGTATCAACCTTCTCTTTTTTTAGTAGCGTCCTTAATTTATAAATAGTATTAGGAATACGAAGTAGTCTATAGTTCGAGAAACTCATTAGAGAGACTAGCTTTATT
>NZ_JBPYDE010000725.1:0-636 GCF_051847555.1 Psychrobacter sp. 1Y4
TTTAGCGACTTGGCTTTACCAACGTATAAAATATCGCCGTTTTTGCCCAGCATCTTATATACTCCTGGCAAATTAGGCAGGTTCTTGATCAGATGCTTAAGACGGGCTTTTTTATCATCGACAGGACTCGATTCTGAGACAGTAACCATAGAATTTATTGCTCTTAAAAATCTTAGTAATACTGCTAGTTATGGGGCAGGAATCGTGGTTTTGCAAGCTGATTATTGCCCCAATAGCACGCATAAAAAAAGCCAGCTTTATGCTGACTTCGTTTATTCGGTCATATGCTAATCATGAATGGTCTAATGACGGAAGTTTGCCATTAATGCTGGAATACCCGGCAACATACCAACGATAGCCATCACGCCAGTCAGTACCACAAACATAATACCCGGTATGATCCAGCGGCTCATTTTAGTCAAACTGGCGCTGCGCTCTTTTGAGCCGATCAAGCCCAAATTATCAAGCAATAGCGTGAGTGACCAACCAAAGGCTGGGTTCACCAAGGCAGAAGCAAACACCACAATAGCAGCAGACTGCGTGGTTTTACCTTCGCGCGTCATCTCCATGCCAGCCTCTAATAGTGGGATAAACACCCCAACGATCAACGCCACACACATCACTGGTTGCCAGATA
>NZ_JBPYDE010000726.1:0-636 GCF_051847555.1 Psychrobacter sp. 1Y4
CATTGGTACCGCCAATGACAGTGATAATAGGAATGCCTGCATCACGCACCTTGAGCATTGCGCGCATAATTTCGGAGATGGTGATCAGCCCTGCGTTTGCCTCATGCAGACGCACACCGCCTGAATCGACAAAAAACACCACGGCCTTGGGTTTGTCTTCGATGGCTTTGAGCAAGGTGCCGACGATTTTTGCGCCGTGTATTTCGCCAACTGCCCCGCCCATGAATTTGCCTTCTTGTGCGATCATGTATATTGGCTGGTCTTGAATGGTTGCCTGCCCAATAATTACCCCATCATCGAAACTGCCGACAATATCGAGCGAGGCAAGGTTTGGGCTGACAGGGATGCTACCGGGTTTGAGGATCTCTTGAAAACTGCCTTTATCTACAATACTAGCGATACGATTGCGCGCTGTCTTTTCGTAAAAACTCTTTTGAATGGTTGCATTATCCATTTAATTCGTCCTCCAAGATGTTGACCGCTTGGCTCAAGCGTAAGCTTACTACCGCTGGCGTCGCTCCCATATCATTGATTTTAAATTCCAAACCGCCCACGGCATAACGATCAGAGAAGTCTTGCAAAACCGCTTTCCAAATGTGATCAAAGCCCGTCACGGAGGTATCGATAATGAAGTTG
>NZ_JBPYDE010000727.1:0-636 GCF_051847555.1 Psychrobacter sp. 1Y4
CGTTGGTGTGGTAGAGACCGATAGACGGCATGAGCATGTGGCGATTGAGCGCTTTAGCCCAGCAGGGCCGCTAGCTGTGCTGCCACTGACGGATCCAGAGGGCGACGGCAATGATGAGTATCAACAAGGTTATAGACGCTCTGTGGTTTGGGTCTGTCCAACAGGTGAAGAAACCAGATATCTAGAAGACGACGCCCATTTCTTGCAGACGCTACAGCAGGCATTTGGGCAGCGCGCGGGCAAGTTTGTTACTGCTGGCCGCCGCGGCGCTTATCCTTTGTCGCGTGTATTGGCGGACAAGCAGGTCGAGGGTCGCTGCGTTATCATGGGCAATGCCGCTCATACGTTGCATCCTGTCGCGGGTCAAGGGTTCAATCTGTGTATGCGAGATGCGCATGTATTGGCGCAGATGATGAGCGCACAAGTGCTCAAAGGCGAAGACATCGGTAATGCACAATTACTAAAGCGCTATGAGAAAGCGCGTCAAACGGATCAAAAACGAGTGATTCGATTCTGTGATGCCGTGGTACATGGCTTCACGCATCCTAATCCCGCCATCAAGTTGGCACGTAATATGGCATTACTGGCCTTTGATAAATTGCCAAGTATCAAACCATTGGTGGCCACCTATGCGAT
>NZ_JBPYDE010000728.1:0-636 GCF_051847555.1 Psychrobacter sp. 1Y4
TTTTGTGGTTGCGGCTGAGCGGCTGCACTGTTTACGTTGCTAGCTAAGTTATCTACGTCATCATGTTCAAACTGCATTTGCATATGCGCAGCATTCTCACGTTGCTGAGCTTCCAGTGCTTCTAGCTCTTCTTTGGTTGGGATGTGAACACGTGATAAATCTTGTACCGTTTCGGACTTTATCGCCCCAAGCATCATTTGGAACAATTCAAACGATTCACGCTTGTATTCCTGCTCAGGATTTTTCTGCGCATAGCCGCGTAGATGGATACCTTTACGCAGCTGATCCATCTGTGTCAAATGCTCTTTCCAGTGCTTGTCTAGACTCTGTAGCATAAAATGACGCTCAAGCTGGGCGGCGTCTTGCTCACCCATTTGCTCACGGCGGCTGTGATAACGGTCTATGGCTGTTTGGATAATTTTAGCACGCAGTCCTTCTTCATCTAGACGGCGGTCTTCATCTAGCCAATCGTTGATCGGCATTGAAATTTTGAACTCGTCCTCAAGCTCATCTTCTAATCCGTCAATGTTCCACTGATCATCAATAGATCCAGGTGGAATGAATTGGTTAATCATGGCGTTATAGACTTCATGATGCATCACTTCAATGGCTTCTAATAAGTCCATCTCTGCTAAT
>NZ_JBPYDE010000729.1:0-635 GCF_051847555.1 Psychrobacter sp. 1Y4
CGTCTATGTCAATGCAGTTGGCGGTCAGGACGATCTTGTGTTTGATGGCGGCTCTATGGCCGTACAAGCCGATGGCAGCGTGGCCCATGAAGCACCGCGCTTTATGAACCAGTTATTATTGGCCACTTTAGATGTCAAAACGGCTAAGTTCAATAACCAAGCCAAAGCGCCGTTGACCCTAAGCCGTGAGTCAGAGATGTATCAGGCATTGGTCGTCGGTCTACGCGACTATGTCAATCACTCAGGATTCTCTGGCATTATCGTCGGATTGTCAGGTGGTATTGACTCAGCACTGACACTCTGTATCGCGGTTGATGCGTTGGGCGCTGACAAGGTCTATGCCGTCATGATGCCGTACGAGTATACCTCTCAGATCAGTCTAGAAGATGCACAAGCACAAGCACGTCGCCTAAATGTCTCTTATACCGTGTGTCCTATTTTCGATGCGGTCGAAGGTATTCGTCATACGCTAGCGCCACTGTTTAATAAGTCACCAGCTGATACGACTGAAGAAAACATCCAAGCCCGTGCTCGCGGTGTTGTCTTGATGGCACTGTCCAACAAGTTTGGTCATTTGGTTATCACGACAGGTAATAAGTCAGAATTAGCAGTTGGTTACTCGACATTGTATGGCG
>NZ_JBPYDE010000730.1:0-635 GCF_051847555.1 Psychrobacter sp. 1Y4
GTAACCAGCTTTACACTATACCGATTTACCCAGTAGAATCGCATTATCATAGCCATTGATCACAGACTGGGCGTCACATTTGGACAGCTCGTTGGTCATACAGACAGGTTTATACGTTTCAAACTCCTTAGGATAGCGCTGGTAATAAGCGGGGCCATGATTACCCATTTGGTGTAACAAAATAAGCGTGTCTTTCGGGGTCTCTTTCGGTGAGCTGCCTGACTTAACCAGTTTGTCAAAACCATCAAGCATGCCAATATCTCGGCATTCAACATCGCAGTTCGGGTTGGTATCAGCCGTCTTATAGTCCTCAAAAGTGACACGATCAGCCACGCCTTTAGAGCTAGAGTTGTTGTCTCGCCAAACGACATTGACCCCTTGCTTGCTGAGCGTATCGAGTACGTTTTCATTGTACTTGGCGGTATCGATATCATAGTTCTCCCGATTTGCATAACTGAACATGCAGGGCACTGAGTAAGCAGTGGAGGTGCCACAAGAGACCGCATTTTTAAAGCTATAAAGGTTGGATTGTTTTGAGAGTAGCGGCGTGGTGTTACGCGCATAGCCGTTCAAACCAAAGTGATCCGCTCGAGCCGTTTCGCCAACGACGAACACCATTAGCTTGGGTTTTGCAG
>NZ_JBPYDE010000731.1:0-635 GCF_051847555.1 Psychrobacter sp. 1Y4
GACTGCTAATCTTTTAGCAAATAAATAATTCAATAAATAATAAATAATTTAGGGACAATACTATGAGTAACCATGACGCTATCGATCGCAGTGAAGTAAAAAACATGTCTAAAGAGACAAAAGAAGATTTGAATGCAGACATCATCACGGGTGAGCCAGGCTCACATCCAGTAGGTACAGGTATTGGCGGTGTAGGCGGTGCAGCAGCAGGTGCAGCCATCGGTACAATGGCAGGCCCATTAGGTACACTAATTGGTGGCGCCATTGGTGCTATCGTTGGTGGCGGCGCAGGTCATGCAGCAGCTGAAGCCATTGATCCAACACATGAAGAAGCTTACTGGCGTGCAGAATATGCAAACGCTGACTACCATAGAGAAGAGTATGACTTTGATCGCGATATGCACCCAGCGTACGCAGTAGGCTATGCAAACCGCGCTCGCTATCCAGTAGATGCCCGTTTTGAAGATCATGAAGCTGACTTAGAGCGTTCATGGCATGAAGTGAAGGGTGATTCTCGTTTGGCGTGGGATGAAGCGCGTCTAGCATCACGTGATGCATGGCATCGTGTATCGTAGTACGTGTTTTACAAAAAAGTTAGATGTTAAAAATATTTAAGAATATGACTACTGTTTACT
>NZ_JBPYDE010000732.1:0-635 GCF_051847555.1 Psychrobacter sp. 1Y4
TTCAGCTTATATTTTTTAGCAACGCATGAGGGTGCGCCGGAGATTGAGGTGACGCACAACTGGGATGAAAGAGAATATACCAATGGCGATAATTTTGGGCACTTTGCCTTTAGAGTTGACAACATATACGCACAGTGCGACACCTTTATACAGGCAGGGATCGAGATATTAAGACCGCCTAGAGATGGCCATATGGCTTTTGTTAAAGACCCTAATAATATCTCAATTGAGCTGCTACAAAATGGCGAAGACTTAGAACCTATTGAGCCTTGGATTTCGATGGAAAATATTGGCAGTTGGTAGGTGAGTGAGGCTAACGAGGCTGATTTTTTTGCAGAAAGTGATGATGACACGTATATCACAGTTATATCTTTCTTAAAATATAACCAAGCCCTAAGAGATGAGGGTAATATGAAAAAGTTATGCATCACGACAATCGGTATTTTAGGCACCTGCCTCCTTTCCACTTATGCAAATTCAGCAAGTTTTGATTGCAATAAGGCTGCTACGTGGGTAGAAAAAACAGTTTGCGAAAGCTCTGAGCTTTCTAAGCTTGATGACACAATGGCAAAAAAATATAAAAGCAATCTTGACGCTGCTCCTGACTATGAAGACAGCAAAGCTTTTAAAGATAG
>NZ_JBPYDE010000733.1:0-634 GCF_051847555.1 Psychrobacter sp. 1Y4
CCTGGTTACTATCACATAGAAACAAATAAAAATTTACCTAGGATTATACGCTAAATTGACCTAAAATTGCCAGTCAGTAATAGAATTTAACGAATGTTGGTGGTGATTCTACGTACTACAACTTATGGTTATGATTGTTTGGTTTCGATTGTATCCTATCTCTATTTGAGCAGATTTCTGACCTATTTTATTTGGTTTTTTGAATCTGTCTATAATTTATGCCACGTCTGAGTGGTGTTTTCTATCGTTGTTTGATTCTCTAATATCGTTTCATTCTCAACAATGTAATTTACTAAATTTATTGCCAATATTGTGCTTTATAAGGAATGCTATATGTGTGCTGTGCCTGTCATTATCCCGGCCATTGATTTAAAAGATGGTAAATGTGTACGTTTAAAACAAGGCCGTATGGAAGATGATACGGTGTTTTCTGATGACCCAGTCGCTATGGCTGCGCGTTGGGTAGATGAGGGCGCACGTCGTCTACATTTGGTCGATTTGAACGGTGCTTTTGATGGCGTACCAGTACACAGACAAGTGGTCAATGATATTACCAAAGCATATCCGAACCTGCCTATTCAATTAGGTGGCGGCGTGCGTAATATGAATACTATTGAGCAATACATTACTGCCG
>NZ_JBPYDE010000734.1:0-634 GCF_051847555.1 Psychrobacter sp. 1Y4
ATATTTTATCGATCATACATTACTGACCATAAGGATGTTTCTCGTGAGCAACGCTGATACCTTACGCCAATTACATCAAGACCACTTAAAAAACTACAACAATCAAGAGCAACAAGCCATTGAGCTTATGGGGCTATTGAGCAAGCTCTATAATGAGCAAGACGTACAAGTGACTTTGTTTGGCGAAACGCTAGACGCTACTTCAGTTGGTCAAATACTTGCGCTACATCAAAAAGCAGCATTACGCGACAACGATGCCAAAGCTATCGATATCGCTGATACTTTAGCGATGGTAAAAGTTATCTCAGAAAACGCTGATATCCAAGCTACTCGTATCGATGTTGGTCAATTGATTGCTAATGATACCGATGTACAATCTGCTCTACAGTCTATCAACAACGCTGGTGCCGTGAATGGCGCAACAGACGTTGTACTATATGGCTTTGGTCGTATCGGTCGTATCTTGACCCGTCTGCTATTGTCACAAGCGTCAAGCGCGAAAGGTCTACAACTAAGAGCGATCGTCGTACGTCCAGCCGCTGCTGGTGACTTGGCTAAGCGTATCTCATTGCTTGAGCGTGACTCAATCCATGGTAGATTCTTGGGCGGCATCAGTATCGATGAAGATAATAAC
>NZ_JBPYDE010000735.1:0-634 GCF_051847555.1 Psychrobacter sp. 1Y4
CAACTGTTTGATTGAGTTGTTGCCACAAGTGAAGCTTGCTGGTGCTGTCGCTAGCTCACAGGTGACGGAAGACAAACTTCGCGCGCTTGGTATCGAAATAGTCGATTTAAACTTTGCTGGCACGCTCGATGTTTATATTGATGGTGCTGATGAAGTCAATGAGCACTTGCAACTTATCAAAGGCGGTGGCGGTGCATTGACTCGCGAAAAGATTGTGGCAGCAGCTTCAAACAAGTTCGTTTGTATGGTCGATGAGAGTAAAAGCGTTGAGATATTAGGTCGCGCGTTTCCAGTGCCAATTGAAGTCTTACCACAAGCGCGCTCGTATGTAGCTCGCCAATTGGCTAAATTGGGCGGTGAGCCTGTCTATCGTGAAGACTTTGTCACTGATTATGGTAATGTCATTCTAGCCACCTATGATTTAGATGTGAGCAATCCAATTGCGCTCGAAAAAGAGCTAAATAATATCGTAGGTGTGGTCTGTAATGGTATCTTTGCAGCAAACCAAGCAGACGTTCTGTTGAAAGCAGGTGCTAATGGTGTGACAACGCTCACGCGTTAATTCATATCCATACGCTTGCTAAAAATTGAATAATAAAAAAGGCAGACTAATATATAGTCTGCCTTTTTTGTG
>NZ_JBPYDE010000736.1:0-633 GCF_051847555.1 Psychrobacter sp. 1Y4
GTGCTACCGGTGGCCAGTTTATTGCTAATTGTGACGCCCAAGTCTTCAAGCTTTTCACCAAAGTACCATGGCATCGTACCAGGCAGATAGCCAATTTTTGGCATTTGCTTATCCATACCAGTGGGGAATGCTACCATCTCATAACCTTTAAAGATAAAGTCGCGCTCGGACTTATCATCCGCTGCATCAGGACCATCTAGGTTAGCGGACAATAAAGCGGCAGGTCCATGGCAAATCGCCAAGGTAAACAAGTCATTTTCATGGCCCCAGCGTAGCAATTCGCCAAGGTTTTTGTCGTCAGGCAAGCCTAGCATCGCGCCATGACCACCTGGAATAAAAATCGCTGCATAGTCGTCGCTATTGGCCATGTCATTTTTGACAAAGTCAGCGATACTTTTCGGACTCTCAAGCTTTGGCTGATATTCAGCGTATATTTGTTTAACATCGTCATCGTCTTCTGGCATCGCCCATTGTTCAACTTTGACAGACGCTCCTGTTGGCGTAAAGATATCCGTGTCAAAACCCGCTTTTTTAAAATGCAATAAAGGCACCATCATCTCAACAGGATGATTGCCGGTATCAAACTTTTTACCATTTTCCATAGTCATGTATTGCTGCTCGCTACAGACCATG
>NZ_JBPYDE010000737.1:0-633 GCF_051847555.1 Psychrobacter sp. 1Y4
GGCCGATACATTTGGGTTTGCGCGGCTGGCATAGGTCATGCTAACTAAAATGTGTGCATCTGTCGTTACTGAGTTCATAGCTTTTCTCTCATACAAGTGTCATGGGTGCAGGTCTGATTATCAGCATCGATAGACTAGCTAAAATCATACCAAGGTTTTTTCTTCTGAATGGTCTGCACGTCATTCTTTGCTTGTTGCTCTTGCAGCTCAGATAATGTATCAATCAACATCGTGATTTGGTTGGTACTCATTAAGTAAGGATTGAACTCACTTCCTGTCGAGAATTTTAACGCCAGTCCTTTGTTCTCTTCACTTGGAATCAAGTACTTCATTGACCATTTACTCCAATGACGCTGCTCAACTTCACGGCACTCTATCACCTGCAAAGAATGATGACGCTCATCTTGCACAAGCTTTCTAAGCAAGCCATTGATAACCGGCCTTGCCCCTTCGATACTTTGCAAAAAGTAGTTATGGTTAAACACCAAAGCACCAGTGATGCCATTGCGCTCGTTATTTTGCTGAGCCTGCTCAAGGATACGAGTCACCTCGCCGTTGAGGTTATCGTTGTTATAACGACTGATATAAGTCAAACGTAGAATGATATGCTCACCATGCAGCATTTTTAGACGA
>NZ_JBPYDE010000738.1:0-632 GCF_051847555.1 Psychrobacter sp. 1Y4
GATGCGATTTTGTTCAAGCAGGTCGTCAAAGCAGTAGCTGCTCGCCGTAAGCTCACCGCCACTTTTATGGCAAAACCTTTTGGTCTGCAATCTGGCAACGGTTTTCATGTGCATTGTAGCTTGTTAGATAAAGACGGCAACAACGTCTTTGATAACGGGACAGATGAGGGTTCTGAGATTTTGCGCCATGCGGTTGCGGGTCTGCTAAAAACCATGTCGGACTGTACATTATTGTTTGCACCGCACGTTAACTCTTATCGCCGTTTCACACCCGGTACGCTTGCACCGAACAATGTGTCATGGGGTTATGAAAACCGCACAGCGGCCGTACGTATCCCTGGTGGCGATACCAAAGCACGTCGTATCGAGCACCGTGTCTCTGGCGCTGATGCCAACCCTTACTTGGTTTGTAGTGCCGTATTAGCAGGCATACTATATGGCATCGAAAACAAGTTAGAGGCCCCAGAACCCGTCAATAGCATTACTTATAACGAAGCAGAACTGAAGACCTTGCCGTTAGATTGGCTCTCGGCCATTCGTAAATTTGAAAGCAGCGATATCATTGATTCGCTATTCCCAAGCGAGATGATTGAGCTGTTGATTGCCGTCAAAAAGCAAGAAGCCAAACGCTT
>NZ_JBPYDE010000739.1:0-631 GCF_051847555.1 Psychrobacter sp. 1Y4
TAAATATCGTCACCTTGTTTGAGATGTTTGAGGTGATGGCTTATCTTGAAGGCATGTGCGGTAGGCTTGCCGCAAGACGAATTAATGAAGAAGAAAAAGTTGAGCTGCTACATTTGCACGATCAGTGCAAACAGTACTTAATCGAGGACAATCCAGAGAGCTACTATGAAGCCAATAGAAAGTTTCATTTTTTCTTATATCAATTGAGCCATAATAGCTTTTTGGTCGAGCAAGCTAGCAATTTGCACAATCGCTTGCATCCCTATAGACGCTTGCAACTGCGAGTGAACAATCGCATGCAGCACTCGTTTGACGAGCATCAGAGCATCGTCGATGCTGTTATCAATGCAGATGAAGATTTGGCAGAGCGTTTGATTAAAGCGCATGTCTCGATTCAGGGTGAGCGCTTCACCGACTTGGTGGCTACTATGAAGCCTGACAATACTTAAGACTGGATATTCTGAGATAGTATTTATTAGGTCTGATACGAGACCCTTTAAGCGATTCTGGACTACATCTATTTCTAGATATAGTCCTGCTATTTTTGATTAATGTGACATCATCATCTAAGATTATTTTAATTATTGAGTGCGTTGAATAAGACAAGAAGAGTCTTTGCTGACTCCTGACT
>NZ_JBPYDE010000740.1:0-631 GCF_051847555.1 Psychrobacter sp. 1Y4
GGATAAGAGACCGTTTGTCCATTGACAGTCGTTGTTTCTACGTCAAAATCTTTTAAGTCCCACAAAGTTTGATCACTACCACCAACCAACAAGCTACGGTTATTGGCTGCACCATTTGACAAGATTCCCCAGCGAACTCCAATCTCTTTGCTAAAGCTGTCAGTGGCACTCACGATACGCGCCTCAATCATAACCTGACGCACAGGAATATCAATCTTGCCAATTAAGGTACGAATATTTTCAATGCTATTTGCCACATCTTTGACAATCAAGGTGTTGGTACGCTCATCAACTGTCACCGTACCACGATCGGACAATAACGTATTATTGTCATTGCCACGATTTGTAAGTCCGCTCGTACCGCCACCACCAGATGAGCCGCTTCCTTGAGAAATCAAAGTCAGGACATCTTGTGCTTTTGCATAGCTCAAACGAATATATTCAGTACGTAATGGCGCATAAGATTGAACGGCTTGCTGCGCTTCAAGTTCACGTGCTTCTTGTTCAGCGAGTTCAGTAGAAGGCGCAACCAAAATCACATTACCATTTTCGCGCTTGCCTAGATTTTTACTTTTTAGAATAATATCGAGTGCTTGATCCCAAGGCACGTTGATCAAACGCAAGGTGATGT
>NZ_JBPYDE010000741.1:0-631 GCF_051847555.1 Psychrobacter sp. 1Y4
TTTCTCAAAAGTTTGCCCTATCATGTATTAAACGTTAATATTCCTGATGTGGATAGCAGCAGTGATATCAAAGGGCGAAAGGTTACCTCGTTGGGACACAAGCAGATCGCAGAGCCCGTGCGTCATATGATTGACCCGCGCGGCCGAGATGCGTATTGGCTGTCTCTACGAAAATGTAAAGACAGCAAGCACGAGAATGAGCAACCCTTAGACAGTTCAGCTGAATCAACCAATCAAAAAAATGTTGTTTTAACATCGGGCATGACGGATGATCAAGCAGTGGCGGCAGGATACATCAGTTTGTCGCCAGTACGTCTACATCATACCCCAGCGGCGGCATTGGATAAGCTTTTGGCACTAGATTTATAAGTTCGATAGGATATGATTATCAATGACATAGGTGATGGTCACCATATCGCTTGCTGTACGAGTGATATAAATCATCTGCTAGATCGCTAATTGTAGTAACAATATCTAGAGGCTTTTGAGTGATATCAAATGCTTTTGGATGATAAAACAATAGATAAGCAACACAAAGAACAGGAACCTTGTATGAAAAGAATCATGACCGGATCGCACCTTGCTAAGGCAGCGTTGATTGGCACTATGGCAGTTACTACCTTGTCTGTAG
>NZ_JBPYDE010000742.1:0-630 GCF_051847555.1 Psychrobacter sp. 1Y4
AGCAGAAATGCACGAGCTGCTACGCTCTCTGGCGAAACAAACTGGTCAAGAAGCAATTAAAACAATTGAAGAAATCATTATCGAGCACCCTGAACGCATAGAAGCGGTCAGACGTTTAACGGATGGTGTACCGCGTACTATTGTTTTGCTATTTCAAATTATCATGGAAGGAGCAAAAGAGAGTAGTTATGCTTATTTAGAAGAAACCATTGATAAAACGACACCTTTATATAAACATCGAATGGATGACTTATCACGTCAGCAAAAAGCGATTGTACATACCATAGCGATGAACTGGGATGCGATGAGTACTAAAGAAATCGCAGAACAAACCCGCTTGCCAAGCAAGACCGTATCTGCGCAATTAGTGAAGCTACAGCAACAATGGATAGTAGATAAGATTGATACGAGCACTAAGAATCATCTCTATATGATTAAAGAGCGATTTTTTAATATTTGGTACTTGATGCGCTATGGTAGTCAGTCAGATAAGCGCCGTGTTTTATGGTTGACTCGATTTCTAGAAAGTTGGTGCGATGAAAGAGAGTTATCGACAAGGTTCGTGGAAGCCGCTTTCCATATTAAGAATGATCAGGCTAATGTACCTAGTGTATATTTCAACGCACTTTT
>NZ_JBPYDE010000743.1:0-630 GCF_051847555.1 Psychrobacter sp. 1Y4
AGACAAACGTACATAACTAGTCGGGCAGCAAATACGTGCCACGGCAATGGTGCGAATCCACTCTAGCACTGATAACTGGCCTTCTGCCAATACTTTATCGCCGATTGGTGTGCCTTTAATCGGGACTAGCAGATTGACAGGAATCGACTCAGGGGCTTTAGGCATTTTTAGGAGCTCATGCACCCAATCAATACGGTCATCACGGCTCTCACCCATACCGACGATGTTACCACTACAAACATTGATACCAGAGTTGCGTACGTTTTCGATGGTATCTAAGCGCTCGTCATAGCTACGCGTGCTGACGACTTGCTCGTAATAGCTGCGTGAGGTGTCTAGGTTATGATTGTAATAATCCAGTCCTGCATCCGCGAGTTGCGTCGCTTGATTGGTATCGAGCATACCTAACGTCATGCAAGTCTCAAGTCCTAGCGCTTTTACTTCTTTGATGAGCTCGACCACATAAGGCATGTCTTTGGCGCTTGGGTGTTTCCATGCAGCACCCATACAGAAGCGAGATGAACCGGTTGCCTTGGCACGTTTGGCCGCGGCGATGACTTTATCCACTTCTATGCGTTTTTCTGCTTGCAGTTTCGTCGTATCGCGATGATGACCCGATTGCGAGCAATA
>NZ_JBPYDE010000744.1:0-630 GCF_051847555.1 Psychrobacter sp. 1Y4
CATGAAGGTTCAAGTATTGGTATGACCAAGGTCAACCATCTTGATGAGTTACCTGCTGCCTATGCCACAGCAGTACAGTGTGGTGATGCCGTGATGGCTGAGCGCTGGATCACAGGTCGTGAGTTTACGATTGTGATTATCGATGACGAAGCTTATCCTGTCATTCGACTTGAGCCTGCTGATATCACAAACTTCTATGACTTTGAAGCCAAGTACAATCGTAACGATACCAGCTACTATATTCCTTGCGGATTGAGCGCTGCTGATGAGAAGCATCTGCAAGATTTAAGTCTTGCGGCATTCCGTGCAGTAGATGCAAAAGGCTGGGGACGTATCGATGCCATGCAAGATGAAGCAGGGAATTTTTGGTTGCTTGAGATCAATACCGTGCCCGGTATGACCAGCCATAGTTTGGTGCCGATGGCAGCCAAAGCTAGAGGCATGGATTTTGATACATTGTGCTGGCACATATTATCGCAGACAGTCTAATTTTTTAATGTGGCGCTCATCATATTTATCACGATTTTTTAACAATGATTCTGATGACAATCACTTTGAGTAAATGAGCTATGTTAGAGCATGGGCAATGATAAATTATATAGAGATTTATAACTGCTCAGCTTTATCACT
>NZ_JBPYDE010000745.1:0-630 GCF_051847555.1 Psychrobacter sp. 1Y4
TAATGAAGCACATCCTGACGTGACTATTTATACTGCCGCTTTAGACAGTCACTTGGATGAGCACGGTTATATCATTCCAGGTCTGGGTGATGCGGGTGATAAGATTTTTGGTAAGCAATTATCAAATAGATAAACCGTCTTAGCACAAAAAGCCATCATCAAGATTATGGTAAAAAACTAACACATCAATAATAAGGACAGACAATGAATGTATTGATTACAGGAGCAAGCGCAGGTTTTGGTAAAGCGCTGGCAGAGCGTTTGGTAGCCAATGGTCATCGCGTGATTAGTTGCGCCAGACGCCTTGATAAATTAAATGCGTTAGCAGATACGTTAGGCGATGCATTCTTGCCTGTTGTGATGGATGTGAGTGAGACGGCATCTATCCCGCAAATTATTGCTGACTTGCCTGATGATTTTAAACAGATTGATGTCTTGGTCAATAATGCAGGCTTGGCACTGGGTACAGAGCCTGCCCACAAAGCCAATCTCGATGATTGGATGCGCATGACGGATACCAATGTTAAAGGTCTAATGGCATTGACTCATGCGGTCTTGCCAGCGATGGTCGAACGCGACAGCGGTTATATCATCAATGTTGGCTCGATCGCTGGGAGCTGGCCATACTTC
>NZ_JBPYDE010000746.1:0-630 GCF_051847555.1 Psychrobacter sp. 1Y4
ATATCTGCTGCCAGTGATGCACAGCCAAATATCTCAGCGCCTAGCTGTAGCGGTGTACGAGAGCCAAACAGACCTGATGGCAAAGTATGAATCACATCACCGACGTAGCAATAACGAGCGATACCCGTACCACCATGATGCGCATCGATACGCAAGATCTGCGGAGTAATATCCGCGCGTACGCCCATTAGACGACCCGTCAACTGATCGATAATCTTAAAGGTTTGACGCTTCAGATCTTCTGATGCATCACTTAGCAAAGATTCAGTAAACTCAATCATCGGCGGACAAACCAGCTGATAACCATGAGTAATAAGCTGCTCAATCAGTTGATGCCTAAGCACTTCTTGCTTATGAGCATCTTCAAACAGGACATCGACCACCCCATCAGGCAACAGCCAGCTATTGGCAACATCACTACCAAAGTTACTCAAGTACGGCATACTATTAGATGCAGTACTGCTTTTGGCAGACTGAGTCACTGTTTCATTTGGAGGGTTTTGCTGGGCAGATTTTGCAGAATCAGAACTAACAGACACAATAAATCCTTGTTTGGCGTATCGCTTACCAAAAACGCGGTACTGATGCGGTACTCAAAGGTTGTTTTACCAAGTATTGACGCCGAGTGTT
>NZ_JBPYDE010000747.1:0-630 GCF_051847555.1 Psychrobacter sp. 1Y4
CGAATGACTTAATGTTAGTTACTTATTTACCGCTAATGACTGATTAACTTTTTTCTATTTACCTATATAAGCGAGGCTCATATCATGAGTGATGATTCAAAAGATAACAACAACAACAGCAACGACAACAATGCAAATAACCCAACCAGCAATCAGCCATCAGTGAAAGTCACTGATTTGACGCCAAATAAAGGCGCGTTGGTCGGCAAGAAGACAGACATTCAAAACCCAGAGCTTTGGGAGTTCCCAATGAACTACCCTCTCAGCATCATTGGTCATGAAGGCGAGCACGAGAGTTTGCTCAATGAAATCAAGCTAATCTTGGGTAGCCAGTTTCCTGATTTTGATTTGGCGTCTATCGAAGTGAAGCCTTCTAGAACGGGTCGTTTTCATTCAGCACGGGTCAATCTGTACCTGACAGCCGCTGATCAAGTCAATACACTTTATGCCGCGCTTGACAATGCCAAGACGGTTCGCATGGTTTTGTAAATCGTTCAGACAGGTTTAGCACCTTTTTGGTCCAAGTCGTCACTCATACGGGTGGCGATTTTTTGTGGTTTGATGTACAATCTGCGCCCGAATTATTGCTACCATGATTAGTGTTATTGGTCGACAATAACCGAGAGAATG
>NZ_JBPYDE010000748.1:0-629 GCF_051847555.1 Psychrobacter sp. 1Y4
CTGTTCTATCGTTATATTCAATGATATTTTTCTTGATTTGTCCGTATAGTAGATAAGACAAAACGCCGCCTAGTAACGGTGATAGAACCCAAGAGATAGCGATAGTGCCAATCTTGCCCCAATTTACCGTTGATAACGCCATTTCAGTACCACCTAATGTGATACCCAATACGATGGAGCTACCAACCACGCCGCCAATAATCGCGTGGGTGGTCGACACTGGCAGACCTTTTTTGGTGGCAAATAATAACCAAAACGCAGCAGCAATCAACGCTGAGAGCATGACGTAAATAAACTGGTTGGGCTCGACTGAGAGACCATCTAAATCGACAATACCGCTTCGGATAGTATCGGTTACTTCACCACCTGCCAGTACGGCGCCCGACACCTCAAATATCGCTGCGATACCCAATGCTTGCGGGATAGTCAGCGTCCCTGCACCCACTGAAGTACCGAAGGAGTTGGCGACATCGTTACCACCGATATTGAATGCCATAAAGACACCAAACGCGGTCGCTACAATAAATAGCGTCGTTTGCTGACGCATGGTGTAATCTAAACCCCACCACAAAAAATAGATGGTCATCGCAATCAATAAAATGGCAAAAAATAGATTTACTTTCATAGAG
>NZ_JBPYDE010000749.1:0-629 GCF_051847555.1 Psychrobacter sp. 1Y4
GCATCGACGTTTTCTGCTGTAGGGAACTCACCAATACCCAACAAGCCATTCTCTGATTGTAACCACACGTCTACGCCTTCAGGAATGTAGTTGGCGACCAGCGTTGGGAGACCGATGCCTAAGTTAACGTAATAGCCGTCTTGTAGCTCTTTTGCAGCGCGCTGCGCCATTTGTTCTCTTGTCCATGCCATGCTGATTTCCTTATTTTTTACGATATTCTATTGTTATTCATCTAAATCGTTAGTTATCTAAACAATTAGCTATCTAAGTTATTATCAATCTAAAAGCTGACGATAAGTTTCAACCATGATTTTATCTAAGCGCCTTCTACTGCTTTAGTCGTGGTTTTTTCGATACGTTTTTCAGGGCTAGCATTTAATACAATACGCTGAACGAAGATACCCGGTAGATGCACTTCATCTGGATCAAACGTGCCTGTCTCGACGATTTCTTCGACTTCGACGATGGTGATTTTTCCCGCCATCGCGCAATCTGGGTTGAAATTACGAGCGGTTTTATTAAATATCAAGTTGCCGGCTTTATCGGCCTTCTGTGCTTTGATGAGTGCCACATCCGCGCGTAATGAATGCTCTAACACATAAGTACGACCATCAAAATCACGTGTCTCT
>NZ_JBPYDE010000750.1:0-629 GCF_051847555.1 Psychrobacter sp. 1Y4
TGAAAATACGACTTATCTAGCGTTACCGTTTAAGGGGCATATTTTGACGTTTTCAAGATCGGCCGTATCTGATCAATAAAGCCATTATACGCTCAGCGCTTGCCACTCTTGACGCATAATCTTGTACAGCACATGCTCAGCCAGTCGATGATCAGCATCGAGCATCGGATGAGAGAAGCTATCCTGCGTATCAGTCATACCAAGACGCTCCATAAGCTTTTGCGAGCGCTTATTGATAACAGCAGTAAAGGCAACGACTTCGTTAAGTTCTAAAACATCAAAAGCATAGCGCAAAGCAGCCTGTGCGGCCTCGGTCGCATACCCTTGTCCCCAATAATCATTGTGCAAGCGTCAACCAATCTCGACAGCAGGAAAAAACGGCATATCAGCATGCGCATTATTTAACCCAACCATACCGATAAAGTCCTCATGCTTGTCTGAACAATCTTTGCGGCTCACTGCCCAAAACCCCCACCCATTATCCTCAATCAGCGTTTGGCATTTTTTGGCGATAATATTACTCACAGAAGTGGTTAATAACTTGGGAAAGTATTCCATCACTTTAGGATTGGCATTCATCTCAGCGAATGGCGCAAAGTCGCTCGCTTGCCACTGTCTTAGGTACAGAC
>NZ_JBPYDE010000751.1:0-629 GCF_051847555.1 Psychrobacter sp. 1Y4
CTAAGTCCACTGTGCTTATCGTAGTAGTCAAAACCAAGCTCATCAGCGTGACCCATCCAAGCGCCAATTACATCGTGACCGAAGCTATTAGATAATGATGAGTTAGGCTTAGCAGAAAAGATTCCAACTTCTAGGCTTTTATAAGATCGTATAAAGTGACGATGCCAGTTTGATGGGAGATCTAAAATTTTAGACAGTCTTCCGTGAATAAATGTTTTGGTAAGACTAACTTCAGTAATAGTGTTAGTTTTTTCATCCAGCTTTAGATAAGTAATAAGGCCAATATTACTGTCAAGAATATCTGAGTAAATATCACCTAGACTATTACCCAGACTATTTAAAATAAAGGCATTACTCTTTAAATACTTGATGTACTGCTCAATCTGTTGATTTGCTATATCAGGTAGATAAATATATCTGCCTCGAGTATGTTGACGGTTTTCCTTGTCGCTAATAAAATATTTTTTAGTTCTAACATCTATATCTACAAGCCTACCAAAAGGTTCACGTACGGGACGATAACCGCTTGAGACCGAGAGCAGAACATATAAATAATCAGTAAAAATATTATGTAGGTCAACTATAGATCTAGGATTGAGAGTTTTTTTATCCCAAAGGGCAGAATTGAT
>NZ_JBPYDE010000752.1:0-628 GCF_051847555.1 Psychrobacter sp. 1Y4
TGGAACACAGTATCTTTACTGAGCATGATCGTATTAAAGAAATCTTGCAGCAGCGTCAAGCCAGCTGGCAGTCCAATTTGGCAGGTTCTGGTCACTCATATGCGATGCAAACGGCCAGCCGCGGTATGAGTCGTCAAGCGCAGCTAGAATATGTACGTAGCGGTTTACCAGCACTAAATGTACTCAAAGCATTCTTGGGGCATGCCAGTACCGATGATGCACGGTGGGATCAATTAGCGACCAGTTTGATGGACTTGCATCAACGTTTGATCAGTTTACCTAAGCATGCTGTCATCATCTGTGAAGCCGAGCAAACGGAACGCTTGAGTGGCTTAATCGTCGATAGTTGGAAAGACAGTAAAGCAGCAACGTCTACTGATAATATAATCAACACTGAAGCTAACATTCCAAGTGAGTTTGCAAATCTGCATCTAGATAGCGCTCTAAATGGAGAAAAAGACGCAGTCAAAGCGTTAGAAAGTGGGACTGCTCTCGATGTTGCAGATCTAGCATGGTTAGTACCGACCAACGTTTATCATAATGCCAGCGCTTATACCGTACCAGCGGCTGACCATCCTGATACTGCCGCATTAATGGTATTAGCGCCTTACCTACGTAATGGCTATTT
>NZ_JBPYDE010000753.1:0-628 GCF_051847555.1 Psychrobacter sp. 1Y4
GAACAATAACACATAACTATTATCAGCTATTAATACAAAAGAGCCCGAGGTTTGCATTAGCCTGGGCTCTTTTATGTTTTTTTAAACTTTTTGGCTTTTAGGCTTTTAGGCTTTGTAAAACGGCGATTAGTTGTGCATAAATACGCATTTAATTGTGCATGTTGTAAAACGTAAAAAGCATTTAATTGTGCATAGATATGTACAATTAAATGCCGATAGTTTAACAGCCTATAAACGCTCATTAAACGCCATATTCAGAATAGACGACATCAGGTGCTTCACCAAGTACTTTACTGCTGACACGGTCATAATAGACCTTCTTATCTGTTTCCATCTCTCCATCAAGCAATATGGTCGCTCCTGATTCAGTCTGAGCCACTAACTTGCCACCGCCGCGCTGTCCTGTAATGCGAGCAGTGCCTCGCTCTGTACGGCTAAATATTTGGTCAAACTGACTTAATAGATTCATCTATAGCTCCTATGCGTCCAAATAACGATCAACACTGATTGACTGCCACACTGTGGGCGCATCGTTGTCTTGATCGACATCGACGCTAACACCAGTAATCACACCACGCCATGCACCCTCTGGGTCGTTGAATTGCCATATTTCGCCTAATTGCGCCAG
>NZ_JBPYDE010000754.1:0-628 GCF_051847555.1 Psychrobacter sp. 1Y4
AGTGACATTGGATGCCACACTGTATGCAGGTCCAAAGGTACAGTCTGAGCTAAAAGATGTGGCAGTTGGTCTGAATAAGACGGTTGATTATGGTTTACTGTGGCCAATATCGAAGGTCTTATTTGCTATCTTGGAAGGTGTGCATAAAGTTGTGGGTAACTGGGGTTGGTCAATCATCCTACTAACGATTTTGGTCAAAATTGCTTTGATGTGGTTCTCTAATAAGAGTTACTATTCAATGGCAAAAATGCGCGCTATTGCACCGAGACTAAAAACGCTAAAAGAAGAGCATGGCGACGACCGCATGAAAATGTCGCAAGAAATGATGGCCATCTACAAAGAAGAAAAAGTCAACCCGATGGCGGGTTGTTTGCCGATCTTGATGCAGATGCCAATTTTCTTAGCCTTGTATTGGGTGCTCGTAGAGAGTGTCGAGCTGCGTCATGCGCCATGGATTCTGTGGATTCGCGATCTTTCAGCAATGGACCCATGGTTTATCTTGCCGTTGCTCATGGGCGCGTCAATGTTCATACAGCAGCAGTTGAATCCGCAGCCAGCAGATCCAATGCAAGCGAAAGTGATGAAGTTCTTGCCAATTATCTTTACCGCATTCATGCTATTCTTCCCA
>NZ_JBPYDE010000755.1:0-627 GCF_051847555.1 Psychrobacter sp. 1Y4
AATACTGCTAAAGACCGCCAATTGTCTCTATTCAACGTGACTGATGTCAGTGTGATAAAAGGTGCTGGTATACAAGCGCATATCGAAGGGCTTGGGATGATCAAAGTGGGTACGGCAGAATTTGCGAACTTGACGTTGCCAAGATTTATGCCAAAAGTATGGCAAATTGCCAGTACCGTTGCGATTAGTATTGATGATGAGCCACTAGGCGCGTTTGCACTAGCCGATGACTTGAAAGCGGACACGCCAAAAGCAATCACTGCGCTACAAGATGCTGGTATCAATGTCATCTTGATGAGTGGTGATAAGCAGTCCGTTGTCGACCATGTGGCAGGGCAGCTGGGCATTGATAAGGCTTATGGCAAGATGAGCCCACGTGACAAAGCAAGCCAAATTGCATTATTGCAGACGGCTGGGCATAAGGTGGCGATGGCAGGAGATGGCGTCAATGATGCGCCAGCAATGGCCACCGCTGATGCCAGTTTTGCAATGTTTGAAGGGACTGATGTCGCGCAGCACAGCGCTTCTGCCCGTTTGATGGGTGAGTCGCTTATGCATATCGATGCCGCGCAAAAAATCGCTCAAGCAACGCTACGCAATATCAAGCAAAATTTGTTTTTTGCCTTT
>NZ_JBPYDE010000756.1:0-627 GCF_051847555.1 Psychrobacter sp. 1Y4
GATTAAGTGATGTTTATTACTAAAGGCAATACGATGTCAGACGATGAGCGTCATGACAGATCATATGAGCCAAAAGCCAGCTCAGTAAGCCGTGAGCTTTTGACGACGTCAATGCTCACGGCAGTCGGCACCGCGGCTTTGGTCGGTATTCACCATCGTTATCGTAAGCAGCAGCATCCAGATGCCAGTCTACAAGATTATGTGGCGGGTATGCGAGCGCAGTTACAAGCATTGCAGTCGCGCGCTGGGTCAACGCCAAACCTCAGACGTTTTCGCTATGCTTGTCAGCAAGCAGCGGTGACATGGCATCAGGCTTATAATAATGTTATAGATGATAATAAGAGTGACATTCTTGATCTTACTACTATGCATACAACGACGATGCTCGCACGTCCCGTTCGCTGGGTCAGCGGTGTTGCATCTATGCCAAAAGATCAAGCCTCATTGAATCAAAATGAGCATGACTTTGGCGTGGTAGGCATTGATGCTGATAGACAAATCGTTTGGCAGACGACCATGCCTGAGCGCGTACATGATATCGTCGTTCAACCTGTACCTGTTAATGTACCGGATGCTCAATCTCAACATAGCGATGCCGAACAAAGACGTGACGTCGTCGTAATGGGT
>NZ_JBPYDE010000757.1:0-627 GCF_051847555.1 Psychrobacter sp. 1Y4
CACCAAACAATAGGTTATGTGAGGTATTGGCAGTATCGAATGTATAGGCCAGCTGGTTGTCCGTGGTCCAGTTATTCATGTTCTCATCCGTGGTATAGGCGACGCGATTGAGAACCGTGTCACTACCTTCTACAAACCCTCTATTATACATATTGCGTTGCTGCGCTTCGGCATCGGTATAGCGCGTGATGTGTTTAAAGGTCAACTGATCATTGATGTCCCAATTGACGGTGACGCTTGGCATGAATACTTCTTTACTAAAGCGATTCCATTTATCGCCTGCATAGGCATCACTACCCAATTTGCCATAGCTTGCCTTGTAGACAGTGCCCACAGCAGGCAATGGGGTAGAGGGCACCATCTCTGGATCGTCTTGATAAAACAGGTTGGCAAGTACAGACACATCATCAGTCGCCTGCCACTCAAGCGACGGGTTAATCAACAATCGCTCTTCTTCTGTGGTCTGCATCTGACCATCTTTTTGTCGCTTCAACGCCACCAACCGATAGTTCAGCGTATCTGTGATAGGGCCTGTGCTATCGACGGCCACTTCTTTTAGATTTTGGTTACCCAGTCGTAGCTGTACTTCATTTTCTTGCGTACCTTTAGGGGCTTTGGCGACTTGAT
>NZ_JBPYDE010000758.1:0-626 GCF_051847555.1 Psychrobacter sp. 1Y4
GCCCAATACCACTAGAGGCACCAGTGATCCAAATGGTTAGATCTTTGTATTTCGTTTTCATAAGCGTCCTTTCTTAATATTTAGAGAGTCCATGATATAGGATAGCAAAGTTAATCTACTAGTTAGATTTGTAGTCTAAGGAATCATAATAATTACTAAAAATCGCACAAAAAAAGAGCCTCAATTGAGACTCTTTTTTGTATGCTTTTGAGTTTATCTAGCTAACTTAACCACCGAAGTCATCAAGCATGATGTTTTCGTCTTCTACGCCCATGCTGTGTAGCATGTCGATGACAGCAGCGTTCATCATCGGTGGCCCACACATGTAGTATTCACAGTCTTCGGGGTTTGGATGATCTTTCAGATAGTTTTCGAGCAACACATTATGGATAAATCCTGTTGGACCTTCCCAGTTATCTTCTGGTAATGGGTCAGACAGTGCCACATGCCACTCAAAGTTATCAAACTCTTCTTCCAGTTGGTCATAGTCTTCAACGTAGAACATCTCACGAATTGAGCGAGCACCGTACCAGAAGCTAATCTTACGATCAGTGTTCAAGCGTTTGAGCTGATCAAAGATATGCGAGCGCATTGGGGCCATACCAGCACCACCACCGACAAAGATC
>NZ_JBPYDE010000759.1:0-626 GCF_051847555.1 Psychrobacter sp. 1Y4
GTTAACCTTCTGGCTCACATCATTTATCAAACTTTGCACGATACTCATACTCATCTATCCTCTTAAAATTTCACTCGGTTTCATTCACTTATATTTCTGGTCATTAATTTGCTTTAGCATCTTGATAGTGTTTATGTCGTAACTTTCAGGGAAGAACTGGTATAAAACTTGCTCAAATACACACTTGTTACCAGCGGCAAAGGCAAATAATGTTAGCGAAGATTGCAGCTTCAGATTGTCCGGTGAACCAAAAATATCTAAAGCGCTTTTATTAGGGTGTAACAGCAGTAATTCAGCGCACTCTATTAACCGTGCCCCAAGTACCTCATGCTGCAAATACGCTTTCGCTTGCTCTAGACTCTCTATTGCAAATCGTCGAGACATTTTACTGTGCCCTAACCCTTTCATCTGTGGAAAGATAAACCACATCCAATGCGTACGCTTACGACCTGCGGTCAGCTCTTCAATCACTTGTGAATAGATAGCATCTTGAGCTTGGATAAAATCATCAAATAAATCTTTATCTATCGTTGTCATTTTCTGCACTCCTTGCGATTCAATTAATGAGCGTTTGCCTATCTGCCATGCTAGCCCGCTACATATATCGCCCCCATCCAGCAATGGTC
>NZ_JBPYDE010000760.1:0-626 GCF_051847555.1 Psychrobacter sp. 1Y4
ACTAGCAGTTCCGCATCGACCGCTGCCTGTCGACGCTGCTCGATATTGCCGGCAATCACATGCTGCAAATCATCGACAGAATACAGATAAACATCATCAATGCGACTGATGGTTGAATCGATATCGCGCGGTACGGCCAAATCTATCATCAACATTGGCTGATAACGACGACGCTTAAGCGCTTGCATGGTCATGGTTTTATCAATCAATAAATCCATACTACCACTACAGCTACTGACGATATCGGCTTCTGCCAATACTTGCGGCAACTCTTGCAAGGGTCTGACGTCTATACGGCGATTGGGACTACGTAACTCAGCCGCCAATGCTTCAGCACGCTCAGGATTACGATTGCAAATAATAACTCGTCCGACACCAAGACCAGCGATATGGGTGGCAACCAAGCGATTCATCTCACCTGCTGCGACGACCAATAATGTACGACTGGGCAAGTCATCAAATATCTGCGTGACCAATTTAGCCGCCGCAAAGCTCAGCGATACCGCTTGTGCACCCACTTGCGTCTCATTACGTACTCGTTTGGCAGCGGCAAATACCTGATCAACGATCCAACCGAGCTGATTGCTCAATACTTTTTGCTCTTGTGCCAAGTGCACAGAGCGCTT
>NZ_JBPYDE010000761.1:0-626 GCF_051847555.1 Psychrobacter sp. 1Y4
TGCCGGTATCGCAACCCAGATGGTCGTTGAGCGTCGTCTGGAGGCGCAAGGACTCAAGCGCCGTGACATGACGCGCGAAGATTTCATCGATAAAGTATGGGAATGGAAAGAAGAGTCGGGCGGTAACATCACTAGCCAAATTCGTCGTTTGGGTAGCTCGGTTGACTGGTCACGTGAGCGTTTTACCATGGATGATGGTCTGTCCAACGCGGTAAAAGAAGTATTCGTACGCCTGTTTGACGATGGTCTTATTTATCGTGGTAAGCGTCTGGTGAACTGGGATCCAAAGTTCCAAACCGCGCTATCTGATCTTGAAGTAGAAAACCACGACGAAAAAGGCAGCCTGTGGCATTTCCGCTATCATTTCACGGATACAGACCTAACCACCCAAGATGGTAAAAACTATCTGGTCGTTGCTACTACGCGTCCTGAGACTTTGCTTGGTGATACCGCTGTCGCAGTCAACCCTAGCGATGAGCGTTATGCACATTTGGTCGGCAAAACCATTACCTTACCAATTACGGGTCGCGTCGTGCCTATCGTCGCTGATGATTATGTTGAAAAAGACTTCGGTACGGGCTGTGTCAAAATCACCCCAGCGCATGACTTTAACGATTATGAATTGG
>NZ_JBPYDE010000762.1:0-626 GCF_051847555.1 Psychrobacter sp. 1Y4
TAATATCATATTCATAAAGTAAGTGAGATAATTATTGGCTGTAATTTGCTCTTCTTATTTTAGAGGGGTAGGCCATATTTAATGTATCTACAAAGCAGTACTGTAGAACAAAGGACGGTGGTGTAGCTTGCAGTGATCGCACTCAAGCTGACCTACATACTATTGATATACAAGGAAAGTATACAAATGGAAATCAAGGATAGTTTTAAGATAAAAAGTATGTCCATGTTGATGGCCCTAGCATTAGGTATATCAGGGTGTTCTGGTCAGTCAAGTGAGCAGGGCGCAGAAACCGAAGCCACGGTTTTAAGGTTTTCACATTTTTGGCCAGCGACTTCTGCCATGCATGTGGAAGTATTTGAGCCTTGGGCCAAAAAAATTGAGACCGAATCTAACGGTCAACTCAAGGTCGAGATTTATCCATCAGCGACCTTGAGTAAGCCTGATATGATGTATGATTCTGCTGCCAAAGGTGTCATTGATATTGGCTCTCAAGCCCATGGCTATAGCTCTGGACGCTTTCCACTAACGCAGATTACCGAGCTTCCCGGTCTCTCCAATTCAGCCACCCAAATGGGCTGTATGCTACAAACGCTTTATGACGATGGTACCATTGCCAGCGAATA
>NZ_JBPYDE010000763.1:0-626 GCF_051847555.1 Psychrobacter sp. 1Y4
TATGGCAATCAAGCTATGGCAGGCGGCACCAATGATACGGTTGCACTCGGTAGTCAAGCGAATGCCGGTATGAACTCTGCCACTGCGGTTGGTGGTCAAGCCAATGCAGCAGGTCTGGGCTCAACCTCGATTGGTTGGCAATCAAAAGCTACCGCTGAGCGCGCTCAAGCATTCGGCCACCTAGCCAATGCTAGCGGCGTACGTGCAACCGCTGTCGGTGAAGCGGCAATGGCGGGCGGAACGAATGATACCGTCGCTGTCGGTAATCAAGCAAACGCAGGTATGAACTCTGCGACTGCTGTCGGCGGTCAAGCCAATTCAGCAGGTCTGGGTTCTACTTCTATCGGTTGGCAGTCAAAAGCCACGGGTGAACGCGCGCAAGCGTTTGGTCACCTAGCCAATGCCAGTGGTATGCGTGCAACGGCTGTTGGTGAAGCGGCCGCTGCAGAAGGCGAAGCTTCTATTGCGATTGGTAATATTTCAATGGCTAGTGGCTTAAATAGTATCGCTATTGGTAATGGCGTAAAAGCCACTAATAAGCATCAGGTCGTATTGGGTAACGCAGGCCAAGTGAAATCCAGTACCGCCTCACAGACAGGTCAAGTCAGTATGGTAACGATTGATGA
>NZ_JBPYDE010000764.1:0-625 GCF_051847555.1 Psychrobacter sp. 1Y4
CTAGAGTAGCATTTGAGATGGCAGATATTTTACGTGATGTGGTGCAGCGTGGTACTGCAGTACGAGCAAAAGCCTTGGGCCGTGATGATATTGGTGGCAAAACCGGTACAACCAACGAAGCCAAAGACGCTTGGTTTGCAGGATTTCATCCTACCAATGCAACGGTTGTATGGATGGGTTTTGATCAGCCAACATCTATGGGTCGCCGAGAGTATGGTGGTGTGGCTGCCCTGCCCGTTTGGATGGACTTTATGAAAGCTCAGCTCAAAGATACGCCAAACCAATGGGTGTCTATCAATAACCGCTCAAAATCTAAAAAGCAGCAGCAGCAAATTATAGAAATGACCGATGATGGTATTATAACTGATGATGACGACATCTCTGATAATAGCGCACCAGCAAAACCGGTCAAGACTCAAACTCAGCAGCGTAAGCCGACCCTACCTGAACCAACTGCAGATACTAACAACTCAGCAGCTCAAACGAGTAGCAGCCGTAGCAATGATAGCGTGCCGCAAAATCCTTTATCGGTCACACCGGTCCAGCGTATGCCTCCGATGCCAGAATAATCTACCAGTATCTCTAATTACCGATATAAAAAAGGCTTGTTCAGTCATCACTGAGT
>NZ_JBPYDE010000765.1:0-625 GCF_051847555.1 Psychrobacter sp. 1Y4
AGGTAACCAGCAACTATAAAGGCAAGACCACGACGCTGAGTATGCCGCAGCAAGCCTTTGATGACTTGAGCCTTGAAGTGCAAATTCGCCAAGATCTATTAAATGGTAAGTTCACTGGCAATTACTACATGGCGAAAAAAGACAAAATCGAGAAGACCCCGTTTAAAAAATCTGGCAGCACCAAAATCACTGTTCCAGCGGGTACATTTGATACAGTGCGTGTCGACCGCGTCCATGATGACGACAGTCGCTCTACCAGTTTTTGGTTGGCACCAAGTTTAGACTATCTACCTGTCAAAGTCAGTCAAATCAATGATGGTAAAAAGATGGATTTAGAATTGACCAAGGTTAATTAATCCAAGCATGTAAACAGAAGCGTTGAAAGGTAATACTGCAATAAAAAAGCGGCGTCCTATTTGGAACGCCGCTTTTTTATATCTTAAGATTAATGACTAGTATTATAGCCTACTAACGAGAACGCGGTTTCTTAACGACATTATTCATTGAAGGCAGGCGTTTCAGCAAAATAAATAACCAGACATTGATGGCAAGTAACAGCACAAAGTCGGTTAAGTATACGGCGATCTCAGCCCAGCTACTGCCATAGATACGAGTAAATAACACC
>NZ_JBPYDE010000766.1:0-624 GCF_051847555.1 Psychrobacter sp. 1Y4
ATCACCCCAAGCATCAGTGAGTTTGGTGGTGAGGGCATTATTAAAGTCAAGCTATTAAATAACAAAACTAATAGCGCTGTACAAAATCAAGATGTCAGTATCTTACTTGGCAAAAAAGCTGATGATTATGGCGTTACTATTAGTCCAGACAGTAACATTACTGACTTTAATGGCGAAACTACTTTTAAGGTCGTCATTCCAGAAGGTCTGAGCTATGAGAAACGTAATGAGCTCAAAGATATTGGTATCAACTATCAACTCTCTTATATCGAAAAAGGTGAAACGTATACGTCTGACATTAAAAACGTCACCATTACTACGCCAGCTGTAGATTTAACTGTTCTAAATAATCCAAATCTGATTAACAATCGTCCGTTTTATACTTTGAATGGTGAAGGCGATACGGCGGTTGTGAGTGTTGGTGTCAGTACGCAAACCACCAACGTTGCGATCAGTGGCCAACCTATAACCATTGATTTTTCTGACAAAACCTTAGCAGCACTATTAATCGTTAATGGTAAGGAGGGTGATAACCTCACTTCAATGAACACTGACGATAATGGCAACGCTAGCTTTGAGATCGCTGTTCCTAACAATCTAACAGATGAGCAAAAATCAGCTCTC
>NZ_JBPYDE010000767.1:0-624 GCF_051847555.1 Psychrobacter sp. 1Y4
CCATACTGATAGCGATAAATACGGCAAGCGGATAGCCAAGTTTTTGCGCATCGGTTTTAGTGTAGTAACCCGTGATAATGTTTGCATCTTCCAAGCGTTTAATACGACGTGCGCAAGGTGTGGCGGAGAGATTAACGCGCTCAGCCAGTTCCGTGATACTCATACGTGCCTGCGTCTGCAACAAGCGCAATAATTGCTTATCAATGTCATCTATATTTGCTGTATCTGCACTTCCTATGTAATTTTCTGGCATTTTGCCGCCTTGATAGTGAATTTATTCGATTATAATAAATAAAATAGGTTTTTCCACTAAAAATATAGAAAATAAAATAAAAAATAGCAGGTTTCTATTTGCTAAACTTTGCTATTATTATGGTGTAACCACTCGTTACCTTGTATGATAAATACAAATTTAACCAACAGCTAATCGCCTAGCTAAATATACAAATAACCATATCATCTAAGGATTGATTATGTCTGACCAAGCCACGCATACTGCAGCCACTGGGACTGCAAAGATCACACCAAAAAATGCCGCTTTCGACTTCCGTAAATACCGTCCGTTTGCCTTTGCGCCATCGCTGCCAGATCGTACGTGGCCAAGCAAAACAATTGAGAAGTCGC
>NZ_JBPYDE010000768.1:0-624 GCF_051847555.1 Psychrobacter sp. 1Y4
CTCAGGTCATGGGTAACGACACCACTATCAGCATGGCTGGCGCATCAGGTAACTTTGAGCTAAACGTGTATAAGCCAGTGATCGCGTTTAACTTATTGCAATCTATCAAACTGCTTGGCGATGCGTGCAATAGCTTCAACGAGAACTGTGCCGTTGGTATCGAGCCAGTAAAAGACAAAATCGATGATTTCTTGCACAACTCATTGATGCTAGTAACGTCATTGAACCGTCATGTTGGTTATGAAAATGCAGCCAAAATCGCTAAGACGGCGTATAAAGAAAACAAGACTTTGAAGCAAGTTGCGGTTGAGCTAGAGCTATTAACTGAAGCGCAGTTTGATGAGTGGGTCATTCCTGCTGATATGGTACATCCTAAGTAAGTTATTAAAGACTTCCTAGCATAGAAAAAGACCTTGTCATGTGGCAAGGTCTTTTTTTTATTGAAAGTTCTCTGTAGAAACAGTTATTTATAAATTTATGTATCAAAGTCTAGAAAACTGCTCAGTTTTCAAAAGTAATTCAGCTTTTTCTTCTGAATCAGCTTTGAATATAGCTGTTTGTTCCATATCTCTTGCTCTATTCTTGCTTTTTTCTTTTTTAGCTGATTCATAAGAATTAAAGGGA
>NZ_JBPYDE010000769.1:0-624 GCF_051847555.1 Psychrobacter sp. 1Y4
TCATACCACGCAATCGCGCGTGCAAGGCAGTAAGCTCAAATCGCACAATAGTATTACGGTAGCAAGCCTATTCAAAGATGCGCCGCCTGAGTTTTTGCGTATGATTGTCGTGCATGAGCTCGCTCATTTTAAAGAGCATGACCATAACAAAGCGTTTTATCAACTGTGCTGTCATATGGAGCCTGAATATCACCAGCTCGAATTAGATATGCGCTTATGGTTGCACTGGCAAGAGCGGTGATTGGACAGAAATATACAGTCGAGACATCTCTTTGCCATCGTCTGAAAACTCTCAACGTTATCGCTAACCGTGCTAAGCTTGCCTGTACTAAAAATTTAACTGCCAAATCATAAATTGAGACACAGTTTTTTTGTTATCTCACGAAAAATAGAGAAAAAAATGATCAACACCAAAATATATAAAGCCATTTATACCTTAGCCGAAGAATTGCTAGAGGCCGATCGTCGCGGCGACCAAGCAAAATTTGATGCGCTTTATGCGGAACTAAAAGCCATCTGTACCGATAACGAAAATACCGATAAAGATCATCCAGAACAGTGGGAGACACTTGCTGATTTAACAGAGGATTTGGATGAAGCATTGGTGATTTATGATAAAGCGTT
>NZ_JBPYDE010000770.1:0-624 GCF_051847555.1 Psychrobacter sp. 1Y4
AATATTTGGCTCAAATGAATGCTTTTAAAACAAAATAGCAGTCGAAAGTTGCGGTTGTGTTTTGGTAACGGTCAATTGTAAAAGCGTCATGATAGCGCCATTATGAGCAGTATATCTTGTAGCTTATAAGATTGAGCAATATGCATGAGTAGTTTTTCATGTTGTATCTGTAGATACAAAAGCTACAAGCGCGTGCCTTTATACAAAATATAGAACGCATATGACCGTTAGATGATGATGAAGGCATAAGCGCAAAAAAATTATTGAAAAACGTGTTACCAGATATTTGTTATTTATCATTATTAGGAGAAACAACGATGACGCGTAAATCTATTATGAAGCCGATGTTGCTAGCAGCACTATTAACGACGTCTACTGTCGGTCTGAGTGGCTGTGGTTATAATAATCTTCAGGCGCAAGACGAGCAAGTAACAGCTTCATGGTCAGAAGTGGTCAACCAATATCAGCGCCGCAGCGATTTGGTGCCAAACTTGGTCAAAGTCGTACAGCAGTATGCTGAACAAGAGCAAGAGGTGTTC
Organism: Psychrobacter sp. 1Y4; assembly: GCF_051847555.1. NCBI lineage: Bacteria > Pseudomonadati > Pseudomonadota > Gammaproteobacteria > Moraxellales > Moraxellaceae > Psychrobacter > Psychrobacter sp. 1Y4. The sequence goes on from NZ_JBPYDE010000770.1 coordinate 540, forward strand.
ACCCAAGTGGCGGAAGCACGTTCACGTGCGGGCGGCATCACTGTGACGCCTGAAGTGCTCAATGACCCAGAAGCAATGGAGCGTT
>NZ_JBPYDE010000771.1:0-623 GCF_051847555.1 Psychrobacter sp. 1Y4
GGGCGATCTAAAGACACTTTAGCCATAAACATCAACATTAGGTTCTGATTTATAGATGATTATACCTTAAATGGTCATAACTTTAGAGACCGTCTTAATGTGTTTGAATGGCCTATTTTTTCTTAGAATTTTCTTGATACTTTGCAGCCCAAGTAATTATTTGAGCTTCAAAGCATCAATAACGGCTCGTAGCGCAGGTGACACATTATGATGCGGATAATATAAATGAAAGCCGCTAAAGGTATGACTGAACTCTCTCAATATATGAATAAGCTTGCCGTTTTTTAGCTCATCTTTAATCATATCGATGGGCACATAACCAATGCCTAGTCCTCGTTTTGCGGCATCAATCACTGAGTAATCAGTCGAGAACACCCATTGTCCTTGCGTCTTTAATTTGTAAGGCTGCCCATCAATCATAAAGTCCCAGTGATACATACCGCCACCCATGAATCGATAGCCCAAGCAGTTGTGATCGTTCAACTCTATAGGTGTTTTGGGAAAGCCAAACTCAAGGAAATAATCTGGCGAACCGACCACAGCAATCTCCTCATCATAGTCGATACGTACCGATATCATACCTTCGGTGACCAAACTACCAAAGCGAACCCCTGCATCAAATT
>NZ_JBPYDE010000772.1:0-622 GCF_051847555.1 Psychrobacter sp. 1Y4
TCATGATTTAGCCTTCCTCATCTTGTTTCATTTGGGCGTACTGAGCCATTGCCGCTTCGATTTTGCTGCGTGATGGCTTACGGCGTACTGAGGTATATCCTACGGTTACGCCGCGGCGAACGTTGGGCACGACCGTGGCATATACCCAGTAGTGACTACCGTCTTTGCATAAGTTTTTGACATAGCCATGCCATTTTTGTCCAGACTCAGCAGTATCCCACAGGTCTTTGTAAGCGGCTTTTGGCATATCAGGATGACGCAGAATATAGTGCTGTTGGCCAATTAGCTCATCGACGTGGTAGCCACTAATCTCGACAAAGGCATCGTTGACGTGAGTGATAACGCCGTCTAAATCGGTACGCGAGACAATGAGCTTACCATCTGGGTAAGGGCGCTCTACACCTGTATCATAGACAGTCCGAGAGGTGCCATCATGATAGGTCAGGGTGATTTGCTCAGCAGGCAGGTCAGGCTTGTGTGCATCAGGGATTGGAGAACCCATGGTCATCTCCTTTATTAGTCGTTATGTAGTCAATCCTCTATAAGTGGGATACGGTGTCAGCCTTGCTTAGTCTACTAATTATAGGGCTTTCACTCGGCTTCCTTGTATCCAAATTATATT
>NZ_JBPYDE010000773.1:0-622 GCF_051847555.1 Psychrobacter sp. 1Y4
TGACTTGTCTGATAGATTTGGGCAGTCAGCATCGGCATCTTTCATCGTTCCTTTCATCAATGAGGCCAATTGAGAGGATCTCATGACAAACTTTTTATCGCTAGCAGCAGACTGGCCACTAGGCTCTACAAAACGCAGTACTGGTACAGCTTTGGGTGGCAATACACTGCTGTTAGATTTTACGGCCTCATTGCTATTTATAAAGGCGCTTGGTGTGCCTACTCTTCCTTGGACATCATCAGCTTTTAGCATCACTGCACTAGCGCCTTTATCTGAAAGCTGCCAGCGTGAGTTGCGCAGTGCTAGCGTAATCTTACTTGATCTTTGAAGCGCGCTTAGCAGTGCTGTAACCTGTGCTTGGGTTAGCTCAGCACTGCCTGCTGCTGCAGAATACGGCTTGGTTTCGCCATAATTTCGATCGTTAATAAATAGTGATATTCGGTGACGGTTACCCAATTGCATTAAGGCTTTAGAAGAGCTGTCTTTAGCGCCACCAAGCTTTACTTTACCATCCACGCCAGCATCTGCACCTGCACGGCGAGTCAGCAATATAGATACAGGGAACTCACTGTTATTGTCTGCTTGATATCCTGCCAGCCGACAAGTACGGGTATTATCACAG
>NZ_JBPYDE010000774.1:0-621 GCF_051847555.1 Psychrobacter sp. 1Y4
AGCATGCCTGCATGATGGGCGCCATCTGGATGATCGATAAACCCAAGCTCGATAAGCTGCTCCCAACTAGGCTCTACAATAGCCGCAGGGGTTACTAGTATCAATGCTTCTTGTGCCATAGGTCTGCAGCTAACCGTTTCATCATCTGAGATATCCGTCATAAAGCCAATATCAATCTCGTGATTAGCCAGCGCCCGCTCTATATCAGCATTGGGAGCAAATCGGTAGTCAATGATCAGTTTTGGGTGCTGCTGCTGTAATGTCAAAAGCTGCGGATACAGTTTGAGCCCCACGCTACCCGGTGACATCAACCGCACCAATCCTTCATAAGGCGGATCTTCACCGATGCGCTGTTCTAAATTTGATAATCGCTGCAATATCTCGCCTGCTTCTTTATAAAGCTGCTCACCTGCATTGGTCAATGAAAACTGCTTTCCTTGTCGAATTAACAAGTCTGCATCTAGTTGCTCCTCTAACTTACTTATGTGTTGGCTCACACCAGACTGCGTCATATATAGACGTTCAGCCGTACGAGTAAAGTGCCCCACTTCTGCAAGCGTACAAAAGGTGCGTAGCCATGTGATATTTATCATTACGATATATACTTAACTTTATAATAAA
>NZ_JBPYDE010000775.1:0-621 GCF_051847555.1 Psychrobacter sp. 1Y4
GCCTTTAGCTCGGGTATGATCGAAAAGCTAAGCGCGCCTGTGCTAGGAAAAATGGGCTTCACGTTGTTAGGCAACGTCACAGGATTGCCAGCCATGTCGGTGCCAGTCGGCATGAGTAAAAAAGGCTTGCCAATTGGTATGCAACTGATCGGACGTATGAATGATGAAGCGACTTTATTTAGTTTGGCAGGTGAGATGGAGCGTGCGGGTTTATTTACCAAACCTGCTTTTGAGAAGTAGATTTGGTTTGTGTGCTTTAATTGGATAAGTAGGCACTAGTATATAGGAGCTAATAAATAGGAGTTAGTCAAAGCGATAGATATCCATGCCCAAACTATGATGGGCCATACTCTGATGAACAACCGAGACGCGCTGACCGGCACCTAACGCAAAAAACAATGGGAGCAAATGCTCGTCACTTGGATGAATGTCTTTGTATTGTGGATATTGTTGCCAGTCGAGGGCAGTGGGTATGTCTATCTTGAGCTGCTGGAGCAACCATTGCTTGAATGCTTTGGCAGTTTGATCGATGCTGTCGGCTTCCCAGCGTAGCGCTTGTAAGTTGTGGGTGATATTACCTGAACCAATAACAAGAATTTGCTCATCACGCAGATGCGCGAG
>NZ_JBPYDE010000776.1:0-621 GCF_051847555.1 Psychrobacter sp. 1Y4
TGTAATACCAGCTTTGCGTTCAGCAGGTGGCACGACTTTAATAATCTCTTGCTTAGATGTCATATCAACACCGAAATCTGCTGGCGTTTTTTCATCAAGCGGCTTTTTCTTCGCTTTCATGATGTTAGGCAGTTTCGCATAACGTGGCTCATTCAAGCGTAGATCAGTCGTGATAACCGCTGGCAAATCAAGAGCAACTGTTTGTAGGCCGCCATCGATTTCACGCGTTACGTTGACTTTATCGCCTTCAACCTTCACTTCTGAGGCAAACGTACCCTGACCGATACCCATCAATGCCGCTAGCATCTGACCCGTTTGGTTGTTGTCGTCATCAATCGCTTGTTTACCCAACAAGATAATATCAGTGCTTTCTGTTTCAGCGATGCTTTTTAGAATCTTGGCAACTTGTAGTGGATACGGTTTTTCGTCACTCACGACTAAAACGCCACGATCAGCACCCAATGCTAGGGCTGCACGAATTTGCTCTTGCGACTCTTTTGGACCGATAGACGCGACGATGATTTCATCAATGACGCCAGCTTCTTTTAGACGAACGGCTTCTTCTACTGCAATCTCATCAAAAGGGTTAATCGACATTTTGGTGTTTGATAGATCAACGCC
>NZ_JBPYDE010000777.1:0-621 GCF_051847555.1 Psychrobacter sp. 1Y4
TGCATAGCTTGGCTGATATGGTGAAAGTATCACTTTCGTAGTATCTTTTTCAGCATCGATATTAACACTCAAGCTATTCACACAGGTTGCATTACCTGGACCAAACGGGCTAGCATCTGCGATCCAAGGGCTGAATAAGGTATCACCAACGATATCCAAGTCACCATCCAAATATGGTAGTGAATAGTTCAGGCTTTGGGTATTTTCACTACCATTTAGGAAAGTTGATGCATCGAATCTGACTTTTACCCAGTTTGAATAGCGGATAGGATAGCGAACTTGGAAATCAGCACGTCCTTCTGCGTCAGTGATAAAAGAATAGCCGTCATCAGCAAATGTTCCACCAATAATAGCAACTGGGTTAATGGTATCCAGTACACCATTGTTATTTACATCATCGTCATTATCCAAGATGTAATTATACTCTGGACTGTCTTCACTCGTAATCCAGTTAGATTGTAATAATACGATAGATTTTTCAGAGAACGTTTGAGGTTCTGGCGTACTGATATTGCCTTCTCCATCTATCGTATTGGCACCTTGATATGAGGTATTACTATCTAGTAGACATACGCGGCCTTGTGCATATTCTACTGCATAAGACTTGATGGATACCTCTTT
>NZ_JBPYDE010000778.1:0-620 GCF_051847555.1 Psychrobacter sp. 1Y4
ATGACGATTATTTTTTCAATTTGCTTAAGCATCTTCAAGACAGAATATTACTGATAACCGCTTATCAAGATAACAAAGCGATCGGCTCCTCTATATACACGATATGTAAAGAATCAGGCATTATGCAGTTTCATCTTGGAGGTACGCTAAATGAATATACTCATATGCAACCATCCAAACTTATTACTCATGTCGCTCGAGACTGGGGTCGAAACAACAACTATAAGGTGCTACACCTTGGCGGCGGGGTCGGATCAAACCTAGATTCTTTGTACGAATACAAAAAAGGATTTAGCTCACAAGAACTGCTATTTAAGACTTACAGGCTTATCGTCAACACGGCAAAATATGCAAATTTAGTAGCGGGTATCTGGTTCAGTGACAGTGACTTGCGCTCTGATTTCTTTCCGTTATATAGAAAAGAACCTACTGTAGAAGAAGTGCTAGAAGTAGGTCAAGCAGAACCCTTAGTGAATATGTTGTAGCAGAAGCTGTATTTACAATATGGCTTTAGGTTTATAGGATTTATGATTAATTCTGAGCATCCCTTGAGCTTTCATATAAGTATGCATTGAGATGTAAGCGATACTACAAGTCCGAATAAATAAAAAAGCAGCCTC
>NZ_JBPYDE010000779.1:0-619 GCF_051847555.1 Psychrobacter sp. 1Y4
GATCGGTGCCAACGGCCAATAACGCAGGCTTTTCGGCATAGCGGCTATAAGTGAGCAGCGTTGTTTTATTGAGGTTTTCTTTACAGGTGCTGGGCTGACCTTTATCAAAGGCCCATGACTTGATACTGGCGTCGTCCGCCGCGGTAAATAGGCGCGTGTCAGACACGCACAGGGCGGTAATCATCTGACTGTGACCGCTCGCCTTAGCTCTATCAATCGCGTGCAGCTCACCTTGTACATGCGTGCGGTAGAGCTGCTTGTCTGTGCCTGCTGAAAAGAAATACTGACTGACAGGCTCAAAACACAGCGCGTTGACGCGGCCTTGATGCAGCGGTTTGCTGCTGCTAAGGATTAACTGCTGCGACTCGCTGTGCCATTGATAGCTGCTGACCATACCCGCATCATCACCGATGACCAGCCATTCACCGTCACTTGAGGCGGCCATGGCTGTGGTAGATTGGCGCGCATCGACAGATGTGCTTATATCAGGATAAGGCTGGGCGATGGGCGTTACGGATGCGGATTGCTGCTCATCTAACGGGTAGATGACCATGTGCTTGGGATACAGCACGGCAATGGCTTGCTTGAGCATTTGCAGGCTAACTGCTTGCGGGCTGTC
>NZ_JBPYDE010000780.1:0-618 GCF_051847555.1 Psychrobacter sp. 1Y4
GTTATGGGTGGTTAGCGTACCACAATATAATAAATATAAAACCTGCACGCCGATGCTACGTGACAATCCCATCACGCAATGGAAATTGATAAGCGTGATAAGACTGCCCTCTACTTTATCTTTATTATTGGTGACGAACGCCTGTGTCTCAGCTGATCGTATCAAAGCGTCAATTTGTTTAAATAAATCAATGTAATCTTTGAGCAATACGTCATTTAATGGCTGCAAGTCCAATAAGGGCAAATACAAATAATGAACAGGCGCAGACGCGGTGTCTTTAGTGGTCATTTCAAGTTTATCAATATGGCTAGATATTTCAGCAGCCAAATCAATAACGATAATCTGATAGCAAACTGAAGGCTTATTGTTTTCTGGCGAGCGTAACCAATTCGTCAAATGGGTATTGATACCTGTCTGTGTCAATCGAGGTGAAGCCACAACGGTGACACTGTCACTAATAGTATATGGTGTGAGTGGATACTTTTGACCTTTCGAAAAAACTTGAAAATACCACTGTCCCAAAAGTGACATAGTATTGTAAATAATAATGATGGGAGCAAACTTCATCCAAGTATATACGGTAAGTCGTCCGCCACTGGACTTTTTAAACCAGCATGT
>NZ_JBPYDE010000781.1:0-618 GCF_051847555.1 Psychrobacter sp. 1Y4
TCAGCATCCAGGTAATACATGGGGTGCGATCGCTGACGGTATTACTCCGCGCTCAGCAACGGTCATGATTACCAAAGAAGACGGCGATGTCATATTGGCAGAGTCATTTGAGGCAGCAGCCAGCCCGGCATAGCTCAGTAAGCGCTAGATGACAAATCAGTAGAAAGTAAAAATAGTAGAAAGGCGTATTTACTAAGAATCCCAAGTTTCGGCTTGGGATTTTTTCTTTTGATGCATATATTGGATGACGCTTTAATAATAATAGAGATACCGTTCATCATCCATACGTCTCTTTTGGTCACAAACGAACGCTAAAACTAAATCATTCGCTTCTATTTGCGACAGTTAAAGGATAGTATAGAAAAACCTCTTTTCGCTAAACGTGCCAATACTATGAGCAGTCAAAATTTGTTTTATAACAACCGTGTTAGTGACAGTAGGGCTCAGAATGATAGCAGTTATACGCGTAATCGCCATGAGCTTGATGCGCATTTTATCTCAGCTGATAGCGTGCCACGGCATGGTGATTTGTATGAGCAGATAGACCAACTCGAAGCCATCGATATGGATGAGCTGGTCAAATTATTGGCAGACGCAGACGACAATGATGAAACGACC
>NZ_JBPYDE010000782.1:0-617 GCF_051847555.1 Psychrobacter sp. 1Y4
ACGTCTAAGTCTGGGTTTAGGTTGATGCCAATCTTACCGTCATCATCCGCGCCCGTTTGCGCGACGCTGATGTTGCTGTCGCCAATAAAGTCGACTTTGCCATTCGGGCCGATGTTTACTTCATCGACGCCAGAACCACTCACATTCCAACCGGCATTTGCAGCGGTGTTGGCTGAGGCAATGGCGTCGTTGATATTGTTCTCACCGGTGCCGCCAACATCACTCATGGTGAAGCTGTTGTTTTCATATTTGGCATCTCCGCCTAAGACATTATTCGCTAAGCTGTCGCCAGCTGCTTGGATCTGACCACCATTAACCGCGTCAGTTGAGCCTGTGCCAATAGTGCCAGCGGCTACGTTGACAATCTTGTTGCCACCATTATCAAGGCCGTTGTTGCTTAAGACCACATCACTATTAGAACCGCCCGTTAAGGTGATACTGCCAGCACCAACATTGGTGGTTTCTGGGTTGATAGGATCACCGTTAGTGACGAATAAGCCATTGTCATCAAGTAAGCTGTTGCCTGTCTTAACGCTGTCAACGTCTAAGTCTGGGTTTAGGTTGATGCCAATCTTACCGTCATCATCCGCGCCCGTTTGCGCGACGCTGATGTTGCT
>NZ_JBPYDE010000783.1:0-617 GCF_051847555.1 Psychrobacter sp. 1Y4
TCGTTGGATCGACTTGCCTTGCGTGTTTGTCATCGGTTGACAGTGCGACTGATAAACGCTGCGCCATAAAGAACTCTAAAGCTTCCAATAACGTATCAGCGCGTTCTTGGGTCAGGGCATGAGACTTCACCAATGCCTTTAGGCGATCTTTACTGCTAGGCACATCGAGCACATCATTTTCCAATGCCAACGTACGAATACCATGAACCAATGGAAAGATTCCTGCTTTTTTTAGATCAATATCTGCTGATATAGATTTACCCCCTATCAAAGGCACAAACTTTTGCCACCACTGATTGACATCGCCAAACTGTAGCGCTGCACGGGCAAACTGACGTACAAACATTGGATCGGCTTGTCTGTGCGCCATTCTTAAATGCTGACGCACCTGTATGAGTAGGGTTTCGTCACCGCAGACGTATTCGCCATCCATTATGGCGGACAAGTAGATGCCATGCATGGGGTCAGTGTTTCTAAACCATATGCCAATCTGAGCGGTAAACCGCTTGAGCGGTTGTCGCCACATGGCATTGGTCATCATGATATTGCCATCGCACAGTGGATAGCCAAGCGTTGCCAAATGATTGTTAAAGGTATCGGCAAACTGTGCCAAATCC
>NZ_JBPYDE010000784.1:0-617 GCF_051847555.1 Psychrobacter sp. 1Y4
GTAATGCTTCCAAGTTTTCATTATCTTGATAAGCAATTTCACAATGAATCAACGACATATGAGAAGTGGCACTTTCATGTGCGCCTTCAACATAAGTAATCTGGCCATCTTCATCGCGTTTAACACTCACGATGATATTGTAAGTACGATGCACATCGATACCTTCAGCTTCAAGGCTCATCAAGATCGTATCGACTAAAAATGGTCTATCATATGCCACGATCTGAATGACCGTGTGTGAGCTATGAAAGTGCTGCTCTTCTGCTAAGGGATTCAATACTGCCAGTTGTGGTTTGCTGCAATCGTAGGCTTTGAGCAATGTAAAGTGATGTAGCGCCATGCCCGCCAAGTCAGCATTACTAATCGCCTCTGCAGTTTCTTGATGCAGCGGCTCATAGTAGCTATGGATAAAATGATCAAATAGCGATTTGTCTTTTTGTACATAACTGGTAGCAATATCGCTTATCTGGCTAATGCGCTCTTTTGCGATACTGAGGGAGTTTGGCATTGTCCTTCGTCCTTTTTATAGGTTTGGTTTATCTATTTATGTTTATCAATCTGTATTAATTACCGTCATTGCATATGAGGCTTTATAACTTGTGATGCAATGGCAATAT
>NZ_JBPYDE010000785.1:0-616 GCF_051847555.1 Psychrobacter sp. 1Y4
ATGCATAGTGACACCTTGAATAATGCTGTCACCATGACAATAAAGTAAAACGTTGTCAGCACAATTAATGGCTCACTCACCATATCTATATAACGACGAACGCTTCTATAAAATGACAGTTTTGGTCAAAACCATAACAAACGATGCCTGTTACTTAACAGGGATTTGATTTAGATTTGCTTAGTCCAACAGAAATCAATCGCATCAAAGACTGCAAAATAAGAAAACCGTAAATCGGCATGTATAGCCCTTACTTTACGAGCGTATGAACACTTTATAAAAGCACTATTTATAACCATATTTTTTATAACAGAGCTATTTATAACAACATTATAAATTTAGAAATCATTCGCGTTTTTAACCAATAATTTTACTGATCTGTATTTACCTTTTCATTTGAGATATTTCCCAATACTCTTTTAGCAAATAGGAAACCCATAAACGATGGCACATGACCATATCGCAATACGCGGCGCACGTACTCATAATTTAAAAAACATTGATTTAGACATTCCACGAGATAAATTCGTGGTAATCACTGGCCTATCTGGCTCTGGTAAGTCGTCACTGGCATTCGATACCCTCTATGCCGAAGGGCAACGTCGCTATGTCGAGA
>NZ_JBPYDE010000786.1:0-616 GCF_051847555.1 Psychrobacter sp. 1Y4
GCTTTGATTGATAAAGATGTGACTGAACAGCAGGGTATTGATGATGCCATGATTGCGCTAGACGGCACAGAAAACAAAGAGAGCCTTGGTGCGAATGCTATGCTAGCAGTGTCACTTGCAACTGCCAAAGCGGCTGCCAAGTCACAGAATCTGCCATTGCATCAGTATATTGCTAACTTGCGTAATCAGACGTCGTTGACCATGCCTGTGCCAATGATGAACATTCTAAACGGTGGCGAGCACGCGGACAATACCGTTGATATTCAAGAGTTTATGATTGAGCCAGTTGGCTTTACCAGCTTTTCAGAAGCGCTGCGTGCCGGAACAGAGATTTTCCACAGCTTAAAGTCTGTGTTGAAATCACAAGGCTTAAATACCGCTGTCGGCGATGAAGGTGGTTTTGCACCGAACCTACGTAGTAACGAAGAAGCCATCACGGTCATTATGCAAGCGATTGAGCAAGTCGGTTATAAAGCTGGCGAAGATATCCATCTTGCGCTAGATTGTGCGGCTAGTGAATTTTACAAGAACGGTCAATACGTCTTGGCAGGCGAAGGTAATAAAGCCTTTGATAGCCAAGGGTTCTCAGACTATCTCGTTGGGCTGGCGCGTCAGT
>NZ_JBPYDE010000787.1:0-616 GCF_051847555.1 Psychrobacter sp. 1Y4
CCATTGCGTGATACGAGCTTTGTCTATACTCGCCGCGAACCACTTGGCGTAGTCGCTGGTATTGGTGCATGGAACTATCCTATTCAGATCGCCATGTGGAAAGCAGCACCTGCACTAGCTGCTGGTAATGCGATGATCTTTAAGCCATCAGAAGTCACGCCATTGACTGCTTTGAAATTGGCAGAAATCTTGACAGAAGCGGGACTACCAGATGGTGTGTTCAATGTCGTGCAAGGCAACTACGAAGTAGGTCAAGCGCTGACCAATCATCCAGATATCGCCAAAGTATCATTCACTGGTGGCGTACCGACGGGTAAAAAAGTCATGTCGAGCGCGGCAAGCTCGTCTTTAAAAGATGTGACCTTAGAGCTTGGTGGCAAATCACCATTGATCATATTTGATGATGCCGATATCGATACCGCGGCTGACATCGCGATGATGGCGAATTTTTATAGTACGGGTCAGGTATGTACCAACGGCACGCGAGTGTTTGTCCCTAAAGTAATGCAAGAAAAGTTTGAGCAAGCCATCTTAACGCGTGTTGAGCGTATTAAGCTGGGTGATCCGCTGGATGAGAACATCAACATGGGTCCATTGGTCAGCTTCCCACATATGG
>NZ_JBPYDE010000788.1:0-616 GCF_051847555.1 Psychrobacter sp. 1Y4
CATGCTGACGACAATCTCGCCATTGGCAGCAACTGCGCCTGCAGAGAGTCCGGTACGACCACCACTAGGCGTTAGGACGACGTTATGCTCATTAGCCAGCAGGACGATGGCTTGAACTTGTTCGGTGGTCTTTGGAAAGACGATGGCTGCTGCTGCTGGGGCGAAGTGCTTGGTCCAGTCTTTGCCCCAGTGCTCTAGACTCTCTGCGTCAGTTTTGATTTGGGCGGGGTCAAATTGATGGGTATCAGTCAGCGTGCTTAGGATCGTTTGCACAGCGTTGGTATGGGCTTGGGAGGTGGACTGTTCAGTAGTTAGCGTCATGGTCAAATCTCAATATTAGCGTAAGCACGATGTTGGGACTGTTTATTATATAGCGAAATGACTATAAATTCAGTGAGGAGTCGGCTCGTGATGGCAATAAGTGGGTGATAGTTTTTAAATAAAAAATGATACAAATAATAAAAAGTGGTTTGTTTGATTTCAAACCGAATGATTCACTATAGCATAAAAATTTTTCAGGCTTGATAATCAATAATTCATCTAATCTGCTAACATCGGCGTCAAATTTTGTGTAAGATATCGGGACTGTTTTCGTTTCATCCATCACAGATTATCT
>NZ_JBPYDE010000789.1:0-616 GCF_051847555.1 Psychrobacter sp. 1Y4
GGCATCTTTGCGCTCTTGAGTAGAGTTGGTTGGCATCAGTAATGTCATTGGATAGCCGCGCATCGCCGCGACCATGGCTAATGCAATGCCAGTATTGCCACTAGTGGCTTCAATCAATGTGTCGCCGGGTTTGATATCACCGCGCTGTTCCGCTTGATAAATCATATTAAAAGCAGGGCGATCTTTTACAGAGCCAGCAGGGTTATTGTCTTCTAATTTGGCCAATAACGTCGCGCCATTTTCGATATGCTCTTGTTCAGGTAGGCGCTGCAGTTTAACCAGTGGCGTTTGACCGACACAATCGGCAAGCGTGGTCACTTGAGTGATAAAGTTAGCATTTGACATGGCCGTCGCGGACATAAGGTATCCTTATTTATATTTTAAAATATGTACTTGGGTGATCGCTTTGATTGGATCACTGTTTTTTATTGTTTGATCATAATTTGAGACAGCCGTTTTGTATATTGGTTTATAGTGATAAGCAAACCAAAACTTGGCGGCATTAGAGTACGCTCTCATTCATCATGAGGGTGAGCGGTCTATTGTGGCAAATAAAAAGTTGCGTCATTATATCATTTTGTTGCTAGCTGCGCTTATTGCATAAAAGAATAATGGT
>NZ_JBPYDE010000790.1:0-616 GCF_051847555.1 Psychrobacter sp. 1Y4
TAGGCTGCGTATTATAGCAGCCTATTTTTCTTCGTCAAGAATTATTTAATATTAATTCAAAAAAATATTCTATCCTACAAAAGCACGCTCAACCGCGTAGTCTGCTTGTACACCCATACGCGGTGAAACGGTTAGACCAAAGTCATCCAAAATGGCTGAAATTTCAGCATTGAACGGCATGCTACCGCAGATCATGACACGATCGTCGTCTTTATTCATCGGTGGTAAACCGATATCTTCGAATAATTTACCAGACTTCATTAAGTCTGTGACTCGGCCTTGGTTTCTAAACTCTTCACGAGTGACAGTGGGATAGTAGATGAACTTTTCTCGGAACCATTCACCAAAGATTTCATCATTCGGCAGCTCATTTTCAAACATGTCGCGATAAGCCAAATCATGGACGTGACGGACACCATGTACTAGGATGACTTTATCAAAGCGCTCATATACTTCAGGGTCACGTGCCAATGCCAAGAAAGGGGCAAGTCCGGTACCTGTTGACAGCATATATAGATGCTTGCCCGGCAGTAGATCGTCTAATACCAATGTACCTGTCGGTTTTTTGCTGACCAATAGCTCATCGCCTACTTTGATGTGCTGTAAGCGTGAGGTG
>NZ_JBPYDE010000791.1:0-615 GCF_051847555.1 Psychrobacter sp. 1Y4
TTTGTTGACTGATATCAGTACTTATAGGCGTTGCTGAGGTGCTGGTAGGTTGAGAAACAGTGGCTTCACTGGACTCAGAAGCGGACTGACAACCAGTCGCGGTCAAAGTAAGCAATAAAAGGCCACTAGAAGCCAATATTGTAGATTTTTCCTTAAAAAAGGTAGGTAGTATTATCATAAAAGCATCCTTACCACAGTTATTAGCGAAATAAACGTCACGATAAGCCACTAAAATTTGTCATCACAATAGATAAAACGAGCATAAAAGCGCTATGTAATCGGAATTTTGATGAGTGAACCTGAATGATACGATAATACAGCAGAGTCGTTATATGGCTATGATGTAATAGACCGTAACACTTATAAGATAAGATCTCGTAGAGAACGACATGCCAGCATATAAATCGCTGATATTGCTATCAACCATAGCACTGACAACTGTCGGTACTGCCACAGCAAATGTAACAAAAGCATCTCAGAAACAAGCTGCTGTGGCTGATATGAAAATCACGACCATCACAAAAATGTACCAACAAGATATCGATGACCAAGGTATGAGTAATCCTGTGGTGCTACAGCAATATGCCAATGTTGACTTGCTAGCAGCCATGCAGC
>NZ_JBPYDE010000792.1:0-615 GCF_051847555.1 Psychrobacter sp. 1Y4
GTTAAGCTATCTGCTGGATTGCCGTCTTGATAAAGGGCATCAATCGTTACGCCATCTTCTTCAAGCTGCTCATAACCGATAAAGGTCGTTGGCGTCTCGACTTGAATGACGCTGCTGTAATCGACATCAAACTTGCCCGCATCACGAGCACGTTCGCGTTGTGCTTGCATGTGCTCATCAAATTCAGCTTCATCAATGGCAATGCCGCGCTCACGCGTGATATCTGCTGTCAAATCGATCGGGAAGCCATAGGTGTCGTAGAGTTTAAAGGCGGCTTCGCCAGATAGCGTATCGCCATCTTTTAGACCTTCAAGTTCGCTGGCAAGCAAACGCAGACCTTGCGCTAGTGTCTTAGCAAACTGCGCTTCTTCTTTTTGAATGGCGTTTTCGATGATGCTTTGTTTTTCTACTAGCTCTGGATAAGCACTGCCCATTTCAGCCACAAGCGGGGCAACCATTTTGTAGAAAAACTCACTATCTGCGCCAAGCTTGTTGCCATGGCGTACGGCGCGGCGAATGACACGGCGTAGGACATAACCACGACCTTCATTACTTGGCGTCACGCCATCAGCAATCAAAAACGACACGGCACGGATATGATCGGCGATGACTTTT
>NZ_JBPYDE010000793.1:0-615 GCF_051847555.1 Psychrobacter sp. 1Y4
TCTTATTAGCCAGTTAGGTCTACGTCGCTAATCTAACGACAATAGTACGAGTGGGTGATAAAACAAAAGACGCCATTATATGGCAGAATTTTAAAATTTTTACTAACCGCTTGGAACTTGTTTGTTGTTATCGATAAAATAGATTTTTCTAAAAACGGTGTGGAATAGTTTCACGCCGTTTTTTTATGCTTATTCATTTTGAAAGCTATGTTTAGATAGCACCATTTGTCTAAAACACATCAAGGTCGACAAACATAAGCGACCAAAAATAGGGATAATGATGCTGATTGGGCGTTAGAATCAGTATTTCCTATCGATAACGGCTCTGTTCTGCAATTAATTGGTCAATGGCTATAAATCACTGTAAAATAATGCCTTGTGAGTTCGATAGTATATCTACTGAATATATAGCGACTACTGATAAAGTACTTGTCTCTTAGCTTACTGCGTAAATCTCTGATTTTTAAAAGCGTAGAAATAGCCTAGACGGTTTTTAGCGCCGAAGTCTTTTGACTTAATGTCTGTTTGATAGTATTTATAGTAAAGCCAAAATTGAACGACCAAATATACATAATAGTACGATGTCTAGCACGAAAAGATATATGAAATAATTAG
>NZ_JBPYDE010000794.1:0-615 GCF_051847555.1 Psychrobacter sp. 1Y4
TAAAGAAGCATGCTAGTAATGTATTAGACTTAGTATGAAAAAAGCCCAATCTCCGTCAAAGTAGGTGATTGGGCTTTTTTATGGAAGACTTTTTTTCTTGTTGCTTTACTCTTTAAGCCTTTTCAGTCAATAACTTAATTCCCAAGCCAATAAATACCATACCACTGATTCTATTTAGCATCGTTTCAATAGAGGGGTTTTCCCGCAATCGTGTACTAAACCGCGCCGCCAACATCGCCAAACATAAGCACCATATAAAGCCTGTGGTGGCAAAAGTCAGCCCTAACATCAAAAATGACAGCATGCCATAATCATAACTAGCGTCGATAAACTGAGGGAAGAACGCCAAGAAGAATAAGGCTACCTTTGGATTAAATACATTGGTCAACACGCCTTGCTGATAGATTTTCCAGCCGTCTACGGCCTTTTGGTTAGTCACGTTCTGATCTTTGGACAAATGGTTCGCTATTGAGTTCGAGTTTTTGCTCGTTAGCATTTTAAAGCCTAAATAACACAAGTAAGCCGCACCAATATATTTCACGAGCATAAATGCCGTAGGGGAGTTGGCAAGCAGTACTGACAGTCCTAGCGCCGCGAATAATGTATGTACCAAAG
>NZ_JBPYDE010000795.1:0-615 GCF_051847555.1 Psychrobacter sp. 1Y4
CATCAGCTCATCCGCAAACGCGAAACGGTTGAAGCCTCGTATGCTGACGAAATACTGTGGCAGGATAAATAAAGCCGCCAACACTGACACTGTTTTTGCATAATAAATAAAACCCACTGTGATGATAACGGTGGGTTTTTTATGGCAAACTCGAATGGCGTATATCGAGTTTGAGATATAACGATAAGTTGGTATTTGATGGCGGTGATAATTATGATTGTATCTGACAGCGTGCTAATATAAGCCATACATAAAAATAGGATAGGACATCAAAGATATGCTAATAGAATTTACTAAAATGCATGGGTTGGGTAATGATTTCATGGTCATTGATTTAGTGACCCAGCGCTTAGATTTGACCAAGGAATTGGTAGAGTTATTGGGAGATCGTCACCTAGGTATTGGCTTTGATCAATTACTTGTGGTCGAGCCACCGATGCGCCCCGATGTTGATTTTAGTTACCGTATTTTTAATACGGATGGCACCGAGGTGGAGCAATGCGGCAATGGTGCGCGCTGTTTCGCTCGTTTTGTCCAAGCACGTAAACTGTCATTTAAGCAGCGTCTTCGGGTTGAGACGGCGAGTGGCGTTATCTCTTTGACTACTGATCGGTT
>NZ_JBPYDE010000796.1:0-614 GCF_051847555.1 Psychrobacter sp. 1Y4
GCTAGAGGAAGTCAGAATCGCTGCACCGCCCATCCCTTGAGAGCCATCAACGCGATTTCCACCGATGATTAGCGCATGACCGTAGCTACCTTTGTAACTGTTTTGGCGGCGCGACTTCATACTATGTGCAGCCGTTAGTAGTATCGCAACAGGTTCAAATGCTTCAATAGCATCTTGATTGGCATTTTTATCAGATATTTTGTGAGGTCTAGCTTTTTGCTGAAGAACCATTTGATAAGGTATTAACGGTATATTTATTATATCTCCGCTATAATCCGTACCGTCTTTGGTATGCAAACCGAATTTGCGTGCAATCAGGCATAAGGTGACATCAGCTTGTACTGCTATACGATCGAATACCTCACCAGTAGAAGTCACCAATCCACTTGGAATATCGACGGCGACCGCTAGTGCGTTATGCTGCTGAGTAGTACGATTAAAAGTACTAATAGCCTCTTTATAGATACCTTCTGGCGCACGATCCAGCCCAATCCCAAACAGTGCATCAATATAAACATCAGCTGATAAAACCATTTTCTCTGAATCATTATAACTGCTGTGAATCTCTTCGAAGCGTTGATAATGACAGTTGGCAGATAGCGCTATTTGAAGAG
>NZ_JBPYDE010000797.1:0-612 GCF_051847555.1 Psychrobacter sp. 1Y4
CTTTGGCTGGTTATTTGGGATGAATGCAGCAGGCTTTGTAGGTTTGACTCAGTTGAACCAATGGCTCACCAATCGCTTTCGTATTTTAAGTATTTTGCGGTTTGGGGCGATGATGCAGGTTATTTCTGCAGGCGTGCTGTTTGTGATAGGTCTGTTTTTGGGTACCGATGCTTGGTTACCACTGGTACTGGCTTGTATTTTCTTTTGTATTGCTGGCTTGGGTCTGAGTCAGCCTAATGCATCGGCAATTGCACTGGCCTTTCAGAAACGCCGTGCGGGTATGGCAAGTGCACTGCAAGGATCGCTTATGTTTTCAGTCGGTATTTTTGGTGGACTTTTATTGAATCTATTCCCCGTCAACCCAGTGCTTAAAATTGGTATTGCAATGTTTGCCTTGATGAGTATTGGTACCTTTTTGATTTGGCAAATAGATCGAAACCTAAATCTTGACGATGCAGAGTAAATATAAGGTCTTATCGTAAATCAGATACACATAAAAGAGCACCCATACGCTCTAAACGTATAGGTGCTTTTTTATATCTGCTATTTATTTGTATATAAGATTTTTTTATTAAGAAAAATTTTTCTACAATTTATATAAATATTGTATAG
>NZ_JBPYDE010000798.1:0-612 GCF_051847555.1 Psychrobacter sp. 1Y4
GATCGCTGGATTTTTATCTGCATTAGTCGTATCTCCTTGCGTCTCTGCGCCATTATTCGGTGCGCTATTAGCAGTCTCTACCATTGGTAGTCCGCTCTTGGGTTTCGCCGCCTTATTTATGCTAGGTTTTGGTTTGTCAGCACCGCTTATTTTAATCGGTGCCACTCAGGGAAAAATCATGCCAAAGGCAGGAGAGTGGATGAATTGGGTCAAGCAGGGCTTTGCGCTACTATTATTCGCGGTAGCATTGTTATTAGTTGAGCGTGTGTTTATATCGCCAGTGATGCTTATGGTATGGGCATTATGGTTTATGGTGGTGGCGACATGGGCGTGGAGCTGGATCGGCAGAAGACGCATGTTAACCCAAGCCATGAGTCTGATCGCTGGTATTTGGGCTGTTTGTTTGATCGTGGGTGCGGCATTAGGGAATGATGATAGCTTGCATCCATTAGCCTCGCTAAGCGCTGCGCCGACGATGGTGCAGTCAGCGACTGGTCAGTCGATGGGTAACGATAGTGCGGCGACAGATAAAACGATCACCACACTTGCAGAGCTAGATACGATTGTTGCGGCAAATCCTAATGTCCTTGTCGATTTGACAGCAGATTGGTG
>NZ_JBPYDE010000799.1:0-611 GCF_051847555.1 Psychrobacter sp. 1Y4
TTACTTTTAAGTGGCAAAGTCGCACTTTTATTGAAAATTGTATATTCTCTGTTGTTATTATAAATTGGTTGCGAGGCTGAAGGCACCGTCTGCGCTATAAGTGATAAAGCAGAAGAGTTATTAACTTTGGACTTAACAGAAACATAGTCGTCCAATAAATTTTTTGGTAATTTCAATAAATCTTTTGATTTCTTTAATCCAATTAATCTGCTGCCGAGTTTGTATGATAACTGATTTTTCAAGTTCTCATAGCGTTGCTCTTGTTTGTCAATATTATTTTCTAGACTAATTATTTCTTGTCTCAGTTTTTCAGTTAGTAACCTATAACTAAAAAGCTCTTCCTTATCCGCTGAATATAGCTCAAAAAGTTTTCTGTTCTTTTTTTCATGCTGTTCCATCTGTTTTGCATAATGGTCTTTTTTCTTAATATTCTTATTATTTTCATACTCTAAGTTTACTTTTTCTGTTTTCAAAGATGTGATTTCTTGAGTTAATATTCGATTCTTAGAGTTGGCTTCTTCTAGTTCTTTTCTCAACTTACTGACACTTAGAGATAGTTCAGAATCGTCTTCATCGTTAACGATATTTGTATGAGTATTGACTTCAGAATT
>NZ_JBPYDE010000800.1:0-611 GCF_051847555.1 Psychrobacter sp. 1Y4
TATTCGTGCGTTTGTTATCAGCCATGCTGAAAAACAAAGACATCCAAGATCGCGTTGTGCCAATCGTACCAGACGAAGCGCGTACCTTTGGTTTGGAAGGTATGTTCCGTCAATTGGGTATTTACTCTGCAGTTGGACAGAAATACACGCCAGAAGATAGCGAAGCATTGATGGGCTATAAAGAAGCCATCGATGGTCATATGTTAGAAGAAGGTATCAACGAAGCGGGTGCGATGAGTACTTGGATTGCCTTAGCAACCAGTTACTCTGTAAATGCGTTGCCAATGATTCCGATGTACATCTATTACTCAATGTTTGGTTTCCAGCGCATAGGTGATTTGGCGTGGGCAGCAGGTGACTGTCAGGCACAAGGCTTCTTATTAGGTGCAACTGCGGGTCGTACGACTTTGAATGGTGAAGGCTTGCAGCATCAAGACGGTCATTCACAGATTTTATTTAACGTGGTACCAAACTGCGTGACCTATGATCCTTGCTATGGTTATGAGCTGGCGGTTGTCGTACATGATGGCCTACGCCGTATGTACGGAGAAGGCGAGCGCGTTTATTATTACCTAACGCTAATGAACGAAAACTACGACCAGCCTGCCATG
>NZ_JBPYDE010000801.1:0-611 GCF_051847555.1 Psychrobacter sp. 1Y4
CTGCTTGAGATTTGAGCATACCGTCAATCTTCTCGCCCAACCCTTTCGCTGCCATACCCAAATGCGTCTCTAGAACCTGACCGATGTTCATACGAGATGGTACACCAAGCGGGTTCAATACGATGTCAACGGTATTTCCATTTTCATCATAAGGCATGTCTTCAACTGGCATGATGCGCGATACAACACCTTTGTTACCATGACGACCAGCCATCTTATCACCAGGCTGAATACGACGCTTAACCGCTAGATATACTTTGACGATTTTTTGTACGCCATGTTGTAAGTCATCACCAGCAGTCAATTTGCGTTTTTTCTCAGCAAACTTCACATCGATGTCTTTTTGCTTATCAACCAAATAATCAGCGATTTGCGTTAGACGCTCAGAGATTTCTTCTTCAACTGGTTGGATATCAAGCAAGGTCTCAAGGCTCATATCTTTCATATCAGCCAATGCCATAACTGTACCAGCTTTTAGACCAGCACCGCCGCTGACTTTTTGGCCATCTAATAGATTACCAATACGACCACGTGCTGCCTCTTCAAAGATACGTAGCTCTTCTTTCAAATCTTTGCGATAGCTATCAAGCTGCGATTTTTCAATCGCTCTT
>NZ_JBPYDE010000802.1:0-611 GCF_051847555.1 Psychrobacter sp. 1Y4
GTAATTTTTTTATAACCTAGCCTACAAGCTGCTATTATAAAGGGATACGCTGAATCAGCTTGTGCAACCTATTTGTCATGCACACCTTATTCATTATAATAAATCATCCACATATTTAAATAGCGACAGAGATTACTATGACGTCCTCTTCTCCATCTACATCAGCAGAAAACCCTACTGACCAACACATCGATCAGACCCTCAATCACAAACTGCTATTGGTGAATGGCGTCAACCTGAACTTATTGGGTAAGCGTGAGCCTGAAATTTATGGCCATATGACGCTGGTAGATATCGAAAAACGCTTGATCGAACGAGCCGCTCAGCACGGCATTAAATTAACTTGTATACAATCAAATCATGAAGGCGATCTAGTAGATAAGATCCAACATTATGGCTTATTAGCAGACAAATCTGCCCAGGCTGATGCCATTATTATCAATCCTGCTGCATTTACCCATACATCAGTTGCACTACGTGATGCCCTATTGGCCACACAAAAACCCTTTATAGAAGTACATTTATCCAATGTTCATGCCCGTGAGCCTTTCCGTCATCATTCATATCTAAGTGACGTTGCGGTCGGAGTCATTTGCGGCTTAGGACAATTG
>NZ_JBPYDE010000803.1:0-610 GCF_051847555.1 Psychrobacter sp. 1Y4
TACCTCATTAATAAAGGCTTTGATATCAGCATCTTGCAAGTTGACCTTCCAGCTCTCAGCACTCGCTAGGCCCATGCTAGCAGCCCATAAGGGTACAGCTAGGCAAAGAGGACGACACAGGCGCATCAAACGCGGCAGGATACGGTGTAAAGGTGTGGCTGAAAATTGATGAAAACTTACCATATTGATAATTACCTACAGTGATATTGCGTCATATGTACTGAGTTTTTAACGAGCAATTTTTGCTAAAAGTCCGTCTTATTAGAACTGTTGACGGATAGTAATAACTTGCTCACCACGTTGAACCTCGATTTGTGCTTCGCCTGCTTGCTGTACTTGCTGTAATACACCTGCATCTTGCGCGGGATTATTGCCCACATTTTGCCCATTAACCGATATGACCTTGTCGCCTGGCTCAAGCCCTAGACGGTTACGCAGTTTTGAGGGCATCGCGGCAGTGACTTGGTAGCTTTCTCCTGATGCCATCACCCCCATTTTGCTCAGATAACTGGCGGGGTTTTCCTGCAGCGCGGTGACCGCCTCTTCAATCGCCGTTTGCGGACTGCTTTCACCATTCGTCTCTGTCGGTTCAGGCGGCGTATCTTGTAGT
>NZ_JBPYDE010000804.1:0-610 GCF_051847555.1 Psychrobacter sp. 1Y4
TGGATCATACCGACGCCTAAGCGATCATTACCGAACTCGTCTTTTACTTGGTATTTTTTCTTATGCTTATTGCTATTACAGTTGTAATAAGTTCCTATGTCCTCTGTGATATCTTTCCATTTCTTAGCTACCTCTATAGCTAAAGCACAATCACCCTCACGTCTTGCTCCGTCATATATGAGCAGCAAATGACAATGAAATCCACCACACTTATCCCCTTGCTCTAAAGCCCAGGCATACCCCTGTAAATATTTGAAGCACGATTTTTTGTTACTGATGAGCTCTCTCAGCTTTTTCATGTGGTTGTTGAACATATCGATAGTGACTAAACCTCTATCTTCTTCCGTATACATTAAGTCGACACGGACAACCAATGACTTTGAGTAGTGATTGAATAGGTCTCTAACATAAGACTCTAGGTTATTCCTATTCTGGTTCTCCTGATACTGCCAAGCATTGTCTTCGTTAATCACATCTTGCCTGTAACACAAAATGGATTCGATTAATCGTTGAGTGTTATCTTGGGTCCAAATGACATTGCAAGGGTAGGAATCTCCAACGACATCTTTTGTACCAGAGATAAATGCTTGGATAGCCTTTGAGTAACATA
>NZ_JBPYDE010000805.1:0-610 GCF_051847555.1 Psychrobacter sp. 1Y4
GGTGAGCTAAAAGCCAATAAAAAAGTATTAAAGCAAAACCATAAAGAGTTTTTGGATGGTCTAACCGAGTCAGAGCAATTGGCTTACACATCAGCGATGTTACGAGATCAAGAAATTTATAAAGACGATGACTGTGTTGTTGAAGATTTAGAGACCGACTATTATAAAGAGCTGTATGAGATTGAGAATGAGCGCAGCAGCCTTGATACGCTAAAAGCGCTCAAGCAATGGGTGCCTACGATTGCGGCTATAGGCGGTGCAGTTATGGCCTCACTGGTTGTCTTTAAAGGTCTGAAAAACGTCAATAACGGTATGACGACGTTGC
This sequence comes from Psychrobacter sp. 1Y4, assembly GCF_051847555.1. Taxonomy (NCBI): domain Bacteria; kingdom Pseudomonadati; phylum Pseudomonadota; class Gammaproteobacteria; order Moraxellales; family Moraxellaceae; genus Psychrobacter; species Psychrobacter sp. 1Y4. Next base: position 326 of record NZ_JBPYDE010000805.1, read on the forward strand.
AAGGCTTTTTAATCATGGGGATGATTTCAGCCCTCGTTTGGCTTGCAACCTACATTTATACTAAGAGTATCCGCGGTAAGCACAAAGAAGATCTGACCAAAGCCACCTTTATTATGTTTAGCTGGATGCAGGTCTTTACCGCGTCAGCGTTTGCTTTTAGCCATGGCTCGAACGATATCGCCAACGCGGTTGGTCCTTTTGCTGCGATTATGGATGTCATTCGTACCAATAGCATCTCGACTGAAGCGGCTGTACCACCTGCTGTCATGTTAACTTTTGGTGTGG
>NZ_JBPYDE010000806.1:0-609 GCF_051847555.1 Psychrobacter sp. 1Y4
TGGTCAAAAAAAATAATGTTGATTTGACACAAATGCCGATTCTACCCATTACTGAGCAGTATCTTGCCTATATCAGTGAGTTAGATACTGAGCATTTTGAGTTGGCAGGCGATTATCTGCTAATGGCGTCGACGCTCATTGCAATCAAAACCGAATTACTATTGCCTACCCCTGATACCCCTACCGACGAGCGTGATCCAAAAGCAGAGCTGATTGAACGCCTCGAAGAATACGCGCAAATCAAAGTCGCCAGTCAGCGCTTAGACAATCTGATACGTTTAGAGCGTGATGTTTTTTTAGCGATGGTCAGTATGCCTAGTCAAGATGTCATGAATGCTGAGCTGCCTAGTTACTCGCCTACTCTGCTGATCGATAGCTTGTTCAAAATGCAGCTACAGCCAGACTATCAAATGCATACCATCAAAATCGATGCCGTACCACTTTCTGATCGTATCGCTAGTATTAGCAGGCAACTGAGCACTGATGGTGCCCGCTCCTTTTATGAGCTACTAGACAAAGCACAGGGTAAGATAGGCGTGGTTGTGAGCTTTGTCGCTGTACTTGAACTGATTAAGCGTCAATTGGTTGGTGTGGTCTATACAGAACCCA
>NZ_JBPYDE010000807.1:0-609 GCF_051847555.1 Psychrobacter sp. 1Y4
GGAAAACATCCAGTTCCCTGTTGAGAATAATGGGCTATATACCACAGGTGACGGCGGATCAGATCGCTCATCGAATAATGAAAGCAGCCACTTAAAAGAATACTTTAACCAAGTCGATAAAAGCGTACAAGAGCTATGGGGTGAGCACAAAATGCCACTCGTGATCGTTGGTGACGCCAAAAACATCGGTTACTATAAAGAAGTCTGTGATCGTCCAGATAACATCATTGCTACCGTATCGAATGCCACCAATCTAGAAGATGGTAGCGCTCAGCATATCGTTGATAGTGTACAAGAAGCGGTAGAAGAATATCGTACATCATTACACCATGCTGCTTTAGGCGAGATAGACAAAGCCCGCGGTGCAAACATGTTGCAAACTGATCTACAGGAAGTATATCGTAGCGCATTCCAAGGCGCTGGCGAAACTCTCTATGTACGTCGTGGCTATATCCAATCTGCCAAAATTGATGAAAAAGCGCAAACTCTAAGCCTTGCAAGTGACGCTAGCGCAGAAGGCGTGACTGATGACGCAATCGGTGAAATCATTGAGCATGTTATCCATAATGGTGGTGAGGCTGTATTTATGCCACAAGATATCATGGGCGA
>NZ_JBPYDE010000808.1:0-609 GCF_051847555.1 Psychrobacter sp. 1Y4
ATGTAAATTTTCTTTATAACTTTATTATTAATTGTCTATTATAGTTACCACACTTATGAATCACAACTTAGCGCATCTACATCCTTATCCCTTTGCCAAGATGGCAACCTTACTCGCTGACAGTAAGCCTGCCAGTGGTTACAGCGAAATCAAACTGGGTATTGGTGAGCCAAAACATGAGCCACCAGCATTTGTACTGGACGTACTACGCGAAAACTTGGACAAAATAAGTCGTTATCCGACCACCAATGGTATGTTTGAGTTACGTCAGACGATTGCGCACTGGTTAGAGAAGCGTTTTTTTCTTAGCCACGTCGATGCCAATACCCAAGTTTTGCCAGTGATGGGTACTCGTGAGGCCATTTTTAGCTTTGTACAAGCTGTCATAAATCATGATACCGCTGATAACGAAAGCACGTCCTCTTCAGCATCTAATGGGTCACCTCTGGTTGTTATGCCCAATCCGTTCTATCAAATATATGAAGGTGCGGCAATATTGGCACAAGCGACGCCTCACTTTGTTCCCTGTACATCAGATAATGACTTTAAGGGGGATTATCGCGCGGTGCCAAAAGACGTTGGGGCACGCACACAGCTTGGATTTGGCTG
>NZ_JBPYDE010000809.1:0-609 GCF_051847555.1 Psychrobacter sp. 1Y4
CCACGGCCTGAGAGATATTAGGTATCTCACCGACTGTCCGCCATCCTGCTGTTTTCATCAACCAAGAGCCAATGATGGGCGATACTTTATTGCCACGCCTAGGCACGTTGTCACCCACCTGCTCTCTACTAAGATTCGGCAGTATTTTTGAGCGCGCAGACGGAGCAGCATCAGACTTAGAGCGTTTAAAAATCTTTGGTATCATGACAGTATAATATAATGAAGTTACTGACATCATAACATTAAGCCTATAAGGCGAGGCTGATTTTTGCGTGCTTTTACTATGACAAAAATTGCTTAGCTATAAATATAAGTAATAGCCTATTTTGGTATTTTGCCCTGCAATCGTTCAAGAATTACTAATACTTCTTAATACTCACTGCTACTTCTTAAGAAATATCAGCCAAATCGCCCTTGCTCTCTAGCCACGACTTGCGATCAGCGGCACGTTTTTTCGCTAGTAGCATATCCATAATACCATTGGTCAATACCATGTCATCCATATCTAGCTGTACTAACCTGCGTGTATCACGGCTCATCGTCGTTTCACGTAGCTGCTCTGCACTCATCTCACCGAGACCCTTAAAGCGGGTAATTTGCGCTTTTTTG
>NZ_JBPYDE010000810.1:0-608 GCF_051847555.1 Psychrobacter sp. 1Y4
TTGCACTTTTGATAATGGCTTTACTCGGGACACAGCCGTAGTTCAAGCAGTCGCCGCCCATCTCGCCCGCTTCGATGAGCGTGACTTTTGCCCTAACAGTCGCTGCGATATAGCTGGTGACAAGGCCGCCAGCACCTGCGCCGATGACGATCATATTGCGGTCGAATTTTTTTGGCTTGTTATAATTTTTGTAGACGCGGCGCTTCTTAAACATATTCAACACTCCTTTTGCGATTAAGGGGAATAAGCCCAATAACGCAAACGAGACAATCAAGTCGAACGATAAAATCCCTGATAGACTCTCAACCTGCGCCAATTGTGTCCCTGCATTGACGAATACGAACGTACCAGCGAGCATGCCAACTTGGCTGACCCAGTAGTAAGTCCACGACTTGATGGCGGTGACGCCCATCAACAGATTAATCAAAAAGAACGGAAATATCGGTACCAGTCGAAGGGTAAATAAGTAAAAAGCGCCTTCTTTTTTGACCCCTTTGTCGATCGCTGCCAGCCGCTCAGGGAAGCGCTGCTTGATGGTGTCGCGTAGTAAGTAACGTGACGTCAAAAAAGCAAGCGTTGCGCCGATACTGGACGCAAACGAAGCAATG
>NZ_JBPYDE010000811.1:0-608 GCF_051847555.1 Psychrobacter sp. 1Y4
TATGCGTCCAATACTTCAACGCTACCGATTACAGGATTGGCAAAAGCCAGTACGCGACCAAACCAGTTCATTGGTCTGCATTTTTTCTCGCCAGTAGATAAGATGTCGCTCGTTGAGATCATCATGGGCGCGCAAACCGACGATGCGACATTGGCCAAAGCTTTCGACTATGTTGTACAAATAGGCAAAACGCCTATCGTCGTCAATGACAGTCATGGCTTTTATACCTCCAGAGTATTTGGCACCTATGTATCAGAGGGCATCGCGATGCTGGGCGAAGGTGTCCATCCGCGTAGTATCGAAGTTGCCGGACTAAAAACAGGTATGCCGATGCCGCCCTTAGCATTGCAAGATGAGGTGTCATTGAGCTTAGCATTACATGTCAGCGAGCAGCAGCAACTTGATATGGCAGCTGAAGGTAAACCAATCGTAGTGCGCCCTTCTTATGACATACTAAAAACACTGGTCAATGAGCATGGGCGCGAAGGTAAGAAAAACGGTAAGGGCTTCTATGATTATCCAACAGAGGGTGATAAGCATTTATGGCCTGAGCTGATAAACTTATATCCGCCAAAGTCAGAGCAACCCTCGCAGCAAGATTTGGTGGA
>NZ_JBPYDE010000812.1:0-607 GCF_051847555.1 Psychrobacter sp. 1Y4
GATACCGTCTAGTGGGATACCATTTTTGTCTTTTAGCTTCTTGATGTCGATACCATCAGGGTTATTCGAACCCACATGGTGCAGTGCCACAATGTGCATGAATACTAGACCTACTAGCACTAATGGAATAGCAACAACGTGTAGAGCAAAGAAACGGTTTAGCGTGATACCTGAGATGATATAGTCACCACGTACCCATTCAGCAAGACCATCACCAATCACAGGTAGCGCGGCAGGAAGGTTCAAAATAACCTGAGCACCCCAGAATGACATGTTACCCCAAGGTAGCAAGTATCCAAAGAAACCTTCTGCCATCAATGCTAGATAAATACCCATACCGATGAGCCAGATAAGCTCACGCGGTTTTTGGTATGAACCGTATAGCAAGGCGCGGAACATATGCAGATAGACAACAACGAAGAACGCAGAGGCGCCAGTCGAGTGCATATAGCGGATGAGCCAGCCACCTTTTACGTCACGCATAATGTATTCAACAGACGCAAATGCCCCTTCGGCACTTGGGTTGTACATCATCGTTAGCCATATACCAGTCACCAATTGGTTGACCAATACAATCATCGATAGCACACCAAAGAAGTACCAAAAG
>NZ_JBPYDE010000813.1:0-607 GCF_051847555.1 Psychrobacter sp. 1Y4
GATCAAAGAATAAAAAACGCCAGTGGCTCATGCGACTGGCGTTTTTTATTTGTCTATTCTTACTGTTCTAACGACTGAAGCATTACAGCTTTATCGAAAAATTCTCACCCAAGCTTTTTTCAATGGCAGTGTCAGTGACTGCCGCCGCCGCCATTTTGACAGCGCTAGTGATGGCATTACCATTCGCCCAATATTCAGCGCCATGTGGGGTGACTTTGATTAGCTGAACGCGTGGGTCCTCTTTGCCTTTTTCAAAATACGCATTGTACATAGGTGACCATAGCTCGTTGAGTTTTTCTTCATCATCAACCAACTCGGCTATACCAGCGATAGAGAGATATTTTTTGCCATCTTCACTGACGTAGGCCAAGTTCACTTCTGGGTTCTTTTCAATACTGCTCACGGTTTCGCAAGGGCTGTGACCAATAAACCAAATTTCTTTTGCGCCGATACTGGTTTCAGTGGTATTCATCGGGCAAGAATGTAGATGGTTTTCATCATTACGAGTGGTCATCATGGTGTATTTGATGTCTTTTACCATTTCTTGGATGGTGTCCATTTGTTGTTGCTTGCTCATCATAGTTATCCTTTACTATTTAAAATTTAG
>NZ_JBPYDE010000814.1:0-607 GCF_051847555.1 Psychrobacter sp. 1Y4
TAAAGATCAGCTCGCGTTAAGCTTTCCTAAAGGCATAAGCGCAACGCCGTTTACCTTTAATCAGGCACCAGTGTCCATTGATGATCCAACCTTTGGTAAAGTTCCAGTATTTACGCAAAGGAGCGTTGTTGCCACCACGATGCTGACGACCAATAATGGTAAAGGCGCAAAAAATGCCCCGATTATCATTGGTTGGCAAGGCTGTGCAAAAGCTGGGCTATGCTACCCACCCGAAAAGATCAAAACTAAAGTAAATATTGCTGCGACACGTAGATAAGTATTTAGAAGTTTGATTCAGATATTGGTAATAACAGGTAGCTATTCATGCTCATGAAGACATCACAACAATCGCCATCATTGACTGCAAATACACATGTAAAAAAATCGTATGTCTTAGCATGTGCGATTGCTAGCGGCTCGCTATTGACAGGGTTGTTGGCTACGTCAACGACGGCGCAAGCGGCAGGATTAGGTGATCTATTCGGCAGCAGTCAAAATACAGCGCAATCGAAATTTTTGCCAGTAGATGAAGCCTTTCAGGTTAGTAGCAGTAGTGCATCTACCAAGTCAGGTACGCGCCTGTCTATTAATTTTGATATCAAGCCTG
>NZ_JBPYDE010000815.1:0-605 GCF_051847555.1 Psychrobacter sp. 1Y4
CGCTAGATCGTAAGCAATTTGGTCGTCCACTAGCCGCAACGCAGTTGGTGCAGTTAAAGCTTGCCAATATGCAGACAGAAATCACCTTAGGGTTACAAGCTGCGCTACGTGTGGGTCGTTTGATGGATGAAGACAACGCTGCACCAGAGATGATTTCGCTCATCAAGCGTAATAACTGCGGTAAAGCGCTTGATATCGCTCGTATCGCCCGCGATATGCATGGTGGTAATGGCATCTCTGATGAGTTCCACATCATCCGTCATGTGCTTAACCTTGAGGCGGTCAATACTTACGAGGGTACTCATGATATTCACGCGCTGATCTTAGGCCGTGCACAGACGGGTATTCAAGCGTTCTTTTAAACAGTTTTTGGTACAACTGTATTTTATGACGTACGTTGCTGCTTGGCTTTTTATCAAAAAGAGTATCGACAGTGGCGTACGTTTTTTTAGTTGTTATTCACCATTTATTTATCAGTGTGTCATTAAATAACGCAAAAAACTAAATGATGAATAGCAATTTTCTAATCAGAAAATCGAAGAATACGCCAAAGAGTAAGGGAATCTCATGACAGATATGACGGATATGGATAGTATGCCAGAGGG
>NZ_JBPYDE010000816.1:0-604 GCF_051847555.1 Psychrobacter sp. 1Y4
TTGGTTCATTTATTCTTGCCGCACACCTCAGCCAGTCTCACGATTAATGAAAATGCCGACCCAGATGTCAGATTGGATACCGAAGAGTGGCTTAACAAAATTGCCCCAGCCGATCAACCAGAGTACCGCCATACTTTAGAAGGCTCGGATGACTTGCCCGCTCATTTTAAAAGCATGATGTTTGGGGTAAGTTTAACCATTCCGCTGATTGATGGTGAATTGGGTCTAGGCATGTGGCAAGGGGTTTACTTATGTGAGCATAGAGACGTGACTGGATATAGCGGACAGCGCAAGCTGGTTATTACGGTCAATACGTAATAATATAGGATCATTAACTGGCAGGTTGACCCTCGCAAATTGCCACATTTATATAGAGCGCTATCAACGGATAAACCTGATTATGACCACTTTTGTCTTAAAATTACCAAGCTCAACAAACGCTAAGGTTAACTGTCTCAAGGCTTCTGCTATTTTTTTGAGTTTATTTTTGCTAACTGCCTGTCAAGAAACGCCAGAACCTGAAGCACCTACCGGAACACCATCTGAAACGTCAACACAGACCACGCCAGTCACCACAAATATCAATGTAGATAAAGCTAAAAAC
>NZ_JBPYDE010000817.1:0-604 GCF_051847555.1 Psychrobacter sp. 1Y4
GAGAAATTTAGATAGTTATCAGAATGAGATTCTGGCGACTCTTCGTGATCAAATTTGTGCAATATCTGCTCTAATTTATTTTCAAATATATCAACCAACTCACTAAGCTTAGAATGATGGCAACTAGCTCTGACAAAATAAAAATTATCTTTACAACTATATTTAATTGAATCAATTTCCACTTGTTTAATGAATATATCTACTATGGATTGTTCTTTATTAAATAATAGGATATCGAATTTGACCTTGGTCGCTAAATAAGCTTTAGGATCATAATCTTGATAGCGATCAGAATATTGCTTAATAAAAATATCTATGGTTTGTCCTATAACGCCTACACTAGTAACATCTACTCCAACAAGTGTTTTTACCCTTAAAGTATACAGTGGTAAAAACTCATTGATTAGAGCACAACTATCTTTAAATTCCTTTTCTGACTCGTAGCCTTTTTTATCATCCCTTTGAAAGCATTTTTTGATAAAGACTTCATGATCTATCTTAAAGCTATTTTGAAAACTTGCTTGTAAGGATAAAAAACGTAAGAAATTCTCTACTTCGTCCCCATAAGCTCTTATTTCTGAAAGAGCATATGAATATGGTAGTT
>NZ_JBPYDE010000818.1:0-604 GCF_051847555.1 Psychrobacter sp. 1Y4
AGGCATTTTTGTTGTATGGTAAGATGAGTTCTGATTGTGTTCGTTTTTGTTTGAGTGTTTTACTCCTACTCACTAAAAATAATGGTTTATTATGATACCTGTACGTGTAAAAAATAAGTTTTCTGATCATCCGCAAAAAATCATGCGTCCGATCAGCATTCGTTTGTCTGAAGAAATGATTGGCCTATTGGAAGCGACAACGTCAGAATTGGGCTTTAAGCGCATTCAAGGTCTTATTCGTTTATATATTCGTCAAGGCTTAGATCGTGACCATCAAGATTACACGCTCGCTCATGACGAGGTATTTATCGAAACGCTACGCAAGCGCGGCGTCAGTCAGCGTATCATTGATGAGGCAATCGTAGTAACACACAACAACAACATCTCTCACTCTTTATCTGAGTTGCAAGACAACGATCAATAACCAATGTTGAACATGACAAACTAGAAGTCATTATGCGGCCAGATATTAGCCGATAACGACTCTTACAAAAAAGACCAAGTTTGCTAACGCAAGCTTGGTCTTTTTTTGTGGCTGTTATTCAGAGCTATTATCCAGAGTAAAGCTTTATTAAAATTTTTTATCTTTATACATTTTTTTCAT
>NZ_JBPYDE010000819.1:0-604 GCF_051847555.1 Psychrobacter sp. 1Y4
GATAGCCAGTCGTATAACCCTGATTCGTTTGACTCATCAAGAGGGATGACAGCAGACAGTGCGGCGGTAGCTGGTAGTAATCATAGTGTTCTGCTAAACAGCTTTGGGGTTAGTTTTGCGAGTCCTAATGATGTTTACCTACAAACTGAACGAACCATGAAGTATGCTCTACTATTAATTTTGGTATCGTTTGGCACTTTCTTTTTATTTGAAGTGCTTAAATCCAGTCGCATTCACCCTATCCAGTACCTGCTAGTTGGCTGCGCGTTATTCGTTTTTTATGTCCTATTGCTACCACTTGCTGAGCAAATCGTCTTTTGGCAAGCATATACTGTAGCCGCTAGCGCGTGCGTGGGGCTCATTGGTTGGTATAGCTACTATGTATTTGGCGGTTTGAAACGGGCTTTAATTTTTACCACAACACTCGCCGGATTATATGCTGCGTTTTTTGGTATTTTAAGTACAGAAGATCTTAATCTATTACTGGGCGCGATATTCTGCTTTATGGTACTTGCCTGTGTCATGGTGATGACTCGCAAACTTGACTGGTACAAGGTCACATAAACTGATAATAGTTTGAAGTAATGCTGCCTTATCAACTAAG
>NZ_JBPYDE010000820.1:0-604 GCF_051847555.1 Psychrobacter sp. 1Y4
TATTATTACTGCCCTCAAACTTAAGCGCACTACTGTCACCAATAGGCTTATTAATATTGTCACCAGTATCTGCTCCAAAGCTAAGACCCGAATCGAGTCTATCAGTATTGGCTTGGATATTATCGGCATTGACTTTGATGTCTTCGTTGGCCTGTGCGTTACCTTGGTTGATAGAAGCAATAGCGTCGTTAATGTTTCCTTTACCTGTACCACCGATGTTATTAGCGGTGAGATTACCATTCGCATCATAGGTAGCTTCACCACCGATAATACCAGCAACATCACTACCAAGATTATGTAGCTGACCGCCGTTGACCGCGTCTTTACTTCCTAACTCAACTTTACCATCAGCAACGCCAGTTAACACTCGATTACCATCTGTCCCAGAAAAGTCAACGCTATTTCCGCCTGTCTGACTACCTACAGTAATCTCTTCAGTAGTAGGATCTTGGCGGACAATACCTGCCGTACCATTAGTTATATTAGTAATGTTATCGGCATTAGCAGAAACACGATCATCTAGGCCGCCAAGTGCATCGCCTACATTATCGTATATATCTACTCCATCATTTAGCTCATACTTTGGAGCGCTGATAGTTCCATT
>NZ_JBPYDE010000821.1:0-603 GCF_051847555.1 Psychrobacter sp. 1Y4
GTTGACGGGTTATTGGCATCGACGCCCGTGACTAGCTGCATGACAAATAGCCCGATAAAGCTGGCTAATAGCAGGGTAGTGACGGGCGCTGTTTTTAATAATTGTTGAATGGTCATAAAGGCTAACTGTCATCAAAATGTTATAGAGACAGTATAAAGGGTATGAGCAAATTATGTTATGTATAGCCAGTTTTAAACGTCGATCGCTCTACAATCAGCCGCTCTAAAAACGGCCCACTTTAAGATTTTCATACGTCCCTTTTACCAAGATATCATCCGTGACGGTATTGATATCAGTGTGTCCACAGAAAGCCATGGATATATCACACTCTTTATAGATGATTTCAAGCGCGCGGCGCACTCCATCTTCACCATAGGCTCCCAATCCATAGAGAAAAGAGCGACCGATCATCGTGCCTTTTGCGCCCAATGCGATGGCTTTTAAGACATCTTGACCAGAGCGAACACCACTGTCTAGCAATACTTCGATATTGCTGTTTTCGGCTTGTACTGCCTGTACGATGTCTGCGAGGGCAGAGATGGAAGACAACGCGCCATCCAATTGACGGCCACCATGGTTTGAGACGACTAGGGCATCCGCGCC
>NZ_JBPYDE010000822.1:0-602 GCF_051847555.1 Psychrobacter sp. 1Y4
CAATACACCGCCTGTTATGCTTAACTGCACAGGATTTGTTAGTGCTAGCTCAACCGCTAAGGTTGCGCCAACATAGATAGACAACACAGAGTTTGTTCCTGCATTTAATTTGGATGCCAAGCCTTGCAGCATGGCGTTTTTAGCTACATCCTCAAGCATTATCATACTGTCACCCTGTCTCTATCAATGTTAGCGTGATAACCAATAGTAAAGTCATAGTTATCAGAACTGCTGCCTTGGTGCTGCTGAATAGCATTACCAATCCAGATTGGGTATTTGGCTGCTGCTGTATTAATTCGTACTACATTGTTAGCCGCCCAACCTATACCCCATGCGCCTTGCGGTATCGTAAAATAAGGATAACCAGTCATTGGATTAATAGGGCTTGTTGTGCTCGTCGTTGAACCTGTACCAATCTCACCGATAGTCTCGCCAATAATTCTAAAAGCTGTTTGACTGGTAAACACTAGCGCCCAGCGCTCCTCAATCGCATCACGGTTAGTCACGACAATCGGATTATTAGTAACTTGCAACTGTGAGGTTGCTTTATCACCAATTAACGTATCGCTAAATACGCCATTACCCCATGATTTTTGGCTAAA
>NZ_JBPYDE010000823.1:0-602 GCF_051847555.1 Psychrobacter sp. 1Y4
TGCAAACATGCGCTCAAGGAATACCTGCTCTATCGAGCGGACTTTTAACTCACTACTGCCATCGTCTTTTTTGGACAATTTGCTATTAATGTTGTGATCACCATTGACATAGATGTAGCGGTACTCTTTGTCGTTTGGATTAATAGACAAGGTGTCAAGCAGCTGATTTAATTTGTCATAACCAATACGCTCACAATCACGCCAGAACACGGTGACAAATTCTCCTGTCCGCAAATGTCCAACGACCTGCACATAGCCTTGTTTTAGCTGATAGTCTATATTTCTAACCTTTAGCCCTATGAGATAGTTAAAGGTATCGATAAGATCGACGTTTTGTACCGTATAAGCGCCAGCGCTGTCGGCCGTTATCTTGAGCTGATAATCAAAAGGGTTTGCAAAGTCAGCAACATTAAGTAGCGAGTCTTTGCTCTCAATATTGAGCATATAGTGCATGAGATAGTCGTCTTGCTGAGCAGGTGTCAAGTCAGCAAACAAATCATTCTGAGCGGGACTACGGTTGAGCTCAAGGTTGTTCAAAGTATCCTCATAACTTTCAAGCTTGACGACTTTTAGGCAATGGCTAATTCCTTTATAAGGGTTTA
>NZ_JBPYDE010000824.1:0-602 GCF_051847555.1 Psychrobacter sp. 1Y4
CTCTAGTCGTCGCGATCAACAAATGGGATGGTTTGACGCCAGATCAAAGAGACTATATTAAGCTTGAGATGGATCGTCGTTTTAACTTTATCCCATATGTAAAAGTACATTTAATATCAGCGCTACATGGGACTGGTGTGGGTAATTTATACCCATCTATCTTGCGTGCTTATAAGTCTTCGATGTTTGAAGTCTCTACCAATCGCTTGACGCAAATCTTGCAAGATGCTGTCACTGCCAATCCGCCGCCAACTATTGCTGGTCGCCGTATTAAGCTACGTTATGCACATATCGGTGGTCACAACCCGCCTGTTATCGTGATCCATGGTAATCAAACAAGCGCGCTTCCTAAGAGCTATCAGCGTTATCTAGAGAACCAGTTCCGTCAAGTGTTTAAGCTTGAAGGTACGCCGCTCAACGTCATCTTTAAACAGAATGACAATCCATACGCCAATAAGAGCGACACGCCAACCAAGGCAAAAACACAACAATTGCGTCAGCGTGAGCGCAATCGTGCGAAGAAATTCACTACTAAAGATAAAAAGTCTCGTTAATCATATAATATGCTATGACTTATTTTATCGTGCAGCCCAGCACGGTAA
>NZ_JBPYDE010000825.1:0-602 GCF_051847555.1 Psychrobacter sp. 1Y4
GCAGAGCGTGGTAACGGCATCGCGGCTTTGAGTGAGGTTTGGGAGGAGCAAGAAACGGGTAGTAGCAAAGAGACTCAGCTGCTCAGAGTGGTTGATCGCTTATTGCCATTTTTGCTTAATCTCAATACTGAAGGAAAAACGTGGATTGAATCTCAGGTGACGCGCTTGCAAGTGGCGGCGGCGCTTGCTTTTATCAAAGACAGCTTTCCTCCTATTCATGATTGGCTCTCACACAATATTGACTATGCGACCGAGCAAGGATGGTTGATCGACGCGTAAATCTATAAAAACGCTAGGCATAAAAAAGCCCAGTTGAGCATTGTGATCTATGCTTCACTGGGCTGATGTTCTTGAGCACTTTTACACAGTCATGCTACTGAGCGTTTGCCATTCCCAATAGTTGACCCATTTGTACCACGCTATTGGCATTCATACTATCTAGCCAGTCAGCTTTAGCTGCTTTTGGCAACACTACGATAGCCGTTGAGCCTAAATAAAAACGACCAAGCTCTTCGCCTGCCGCAAACTGCATGTCGTGATCCGCTTCCTGTATATCATCCGTGCGAGCAATCTTACCTGTCGCGACGGTTTCGATACCAGCG
>NZ_JBPYDE010000826.1:0-602 GCF_051847555.1 Psychrobacter sp. 1Y4
TCATCGACCACCAACACTTTAATCATAACCATACTCTTTATCGTTTGTCAGAATGAATGTTTTTATAAGGGTTAAATAACAGAAAAAACAAAGTTAACATAAGCCATTTTTTGATTTTAAATACAGTTTTTTGATTTTAAATACATAGGATACGGCTAATATGCTGTATCAATATCTTCATTTAATATAATAAAGTACAAAGAATCATAACATTCTAAGTTAAGTTATATTGCTGTATTGTTAATCAGTGTTTCTAAAATATAAATCAGTTGTATCAAAGTTTGAATGAAGCTAAAAAAAACCATTAAATCAGTTCGATAGATTAAACTTAAATGTAAACCATGATACACTAAAAATACAAAAGCTCTATGTGAGTACTTACAAACACATCTATAAACGCTACGTACGTTCTTGGCGTCAGGCAGTATGTAACTGGCGTGATAGCGACAGCAGGAGGCATAATGAAGCAACTAACATTAACCAAACAGCAATTGATCGCTGCTATGATTTCATTGAGTTTGGGCAGTGTTGCACAAGCCGCACTTACGATTAATGGTAGCACTGAGACAGCTTCTAGTGCACGCTTGAGTTGGGGCGGTGCG
>NZ_JBPYDE010000827.1:0-602 GCF_051847555.1 Psychrobacter sp. 1Y4
CTTCACCCACATCGTCTGCCATCATATTGCAAGTCATTACTTCACTGGCATAGTCATAAGCGTCTTCGATGTTCATATTAAGTTGTTTATAAAACATATCTTTGCCAGTTCTTACTGCTACTGGAGACTTGGCAGTAATGGCTGTTATCAAAGACTCTAGTGCTTGATCTAACTGCTCTGCTGGCACAACTCGATTGATCAATCCATATTGCAAGGCAGTATGGGCATCGATAAATTCACCTGTAATCAGCATCTCAAATGCTTGCTTACGGGGCAAATTACGGCTGACGGCTACAGCAGGCGTGGAGCAAAAAAGTCCCACATTTATCCCAGAAGTAGCAAATTTTGCATCATCAGCGGCAATGGCCAAATCACAAGCTGCGACTAGCTGACATCCTGCGGCTGTGGCAATGCCTTGTACTTTTGCGATAACAACTTGCGGCATACGGTTGATGGTAAGCATCATTTTGCTACATTGCTGGAATAGCGCACGATGAAATGCTTCATCTGAGTGTGCACGCATTTGCTTTAAATTATGACCAGCACAAAATGCCTTACCCGTCGCTTGAATCACAACGACTCTGATATTATCGTCTTTAGCG
>NZ_JBPYDE010000828.1:0-601 GCF_051847555.1 Psychrobacter sp. 1Y4
AGGTTGCTTGCTTGTACTATCTGCTAAATAAGTTAAAAGTAATGGATTTCTAGCTTACAAAGTTAAGTTAGTCAGCTGTATCGACAGGTGGCCACGGACGATCAGCATCACTTTTGATCCATTCAGCCACGTAACCCGTTGGCGGTAGATCCCAGTCAGATTGGCCAAGTGCAGCTAGTACTTGTGCCGTGTCGATCACCCGACCGCCTTTGGTCACGCCTGTACGCAGTAGCGCAGAGGAGCAAGGTTTGCCCTTAACCCACATCGATTGCTCGATATAGAGCCAGCGCGCATCGATACCGACCATTTTGGTCTTTAGCGTGACCTTTTCAAAGGCGCGAATACGCTTGCGATATTGGATGGTACTTCCAGCGATGACCAGACCCCAACGCTGTTTTAGCAGCTGCGTGCCAAGTCCGCTACGTACTGCAAAGTCCATACGCCCCAAATCATACAGCGTGAATACGCGACCGTTATTCATCTCCAAGAAATTATCGATGTCCGTCAGGCGGCAGCGAAACTGAATCTCGCTAGTCTCTTTTAGGGTTAAGGTATCGCCCTTTTTTGCTTTTAAGGCGGCATGAGCGATGGTGCTGGCATA
>NZ_JBPYDE010000829.1:0-601 GCF_051847555.1 Psychrobacter sp. 1Y4
GCAAGAATTGACGCCACCAGAAAACGCCACAACTCCCAGTATCTCTCTCACAGCGCCTGAACCTGTCAAAGAAATACAAAAAAGTGAAGCCGATCAAATGGTCAAGTTGGATGAAAGCCAAATTCCAGAGCTCGATGCCAAAGTTGATGCGTTTGTCGATCACGTGATTACCAATTCAGTTCATAGTCCAGAGTTTCAGCAAAACGTGCAGTCTATTCACAATCTAGGTACAAAAGAAATTCGTGAGTCAGCGCAAGTCTCTAATCGGATGCTGGAGCTACCGGCCAAAAGTCTCAATGACAGTTTGTTTGATAACTCCCCTATCGCTAAGTCTTTAACTGAGTTACGCGGTATCGTCGAGGACTTAGATCCGAGCAAAAAAGAGCTGACCAACTCACGTAAGCTGTTCGGTCTGATTCCATTTGGTAATAAAGTACAAGATTATTTCCGTCAATACGAGTCGGCTCAATCGCATATCAATGCCGTTGTTACCAGTCTCTACAATGGTAAAGATGAATTGCTCAAAGACAATGCGATGATTGAGCAAGAAAAAGTCAATATGTGGGAGCTGATGCAGTCTATTCGCCAATATGTCTATGTT
>NZ_JBPYDE010000830.1:0-601 GCF_051847555.1 Psychrobacter sp. 1Y4
AGAAGCGATGACAGTCGAAAGTAAGGTTTATTTTTAGGTATTATATATAAAAACAGGTCGGTTATATAAATTTAAAAGCGGTGCATGTGCTTATCTTTGTTTTTAAAAAGATTATTTATTCAGTCATGACGTAACTTGTCTACTGTGCGTTTGCATTAGCTATATCAATGACTAACATTACAAGTCTTATAAATCTCTGCTGTTAGGATTGATAGCGGCTATCAGATAGCAGATTGAAGGTCAATTCTTTGGCAGTATCGACAGATATTTGAATGGGTTGTATTGTAAATAAGAATAGTGATAATATGTTGAAAGCTGACCAAATAGTCAGGTATATTCTAGTGCTAGTTTTTGGCAAAAGCTTTTGATAATTACTGCTACTTATGGTCGATTTATTTGCTATAAAAGAGTGTGCGATATCCTACTTATCGACATGCTACAAATGCGACATAGAATAAAATAGCAAGGATTTAAAAACTAAAAAAACTAGAAATGTACTTGCCGATAAACTTACTTGAGTGGTTGCAGCAAAATATAGATTAAGCGTTTACCTTTCGTACCCAAGCCACTAATGCTTCTCAGTCTTATACTCACTTTCATT
>NZ_JBPYDE010000831.1:0-601 GCF_051847555.1 Psychrobacter sp. 1Y4
CGCCTTCGGGTAATTCAAATAAAAACAATCCGCCAACGTGCATTGGCTGTTTACGCGACTCAAGAAGTAAGAACAACTGGTCGACTGCTGTGAGAAGTCGCATAATAAATCCTTTTATGACGATAATGAATAAAAATGATAGCTGACAGGTGGCTGATTAAATCAGATTTCCGTCTTATTATTTTATAATCGGTTTTTTGTTAGAGCTGACCCGAGCAAGCGCTTACTGAAAAAAGTATCCTGTCTGCGGTGAGCTGGCAGTTGCCATCTTACGCATCGGCATACGACCTGCCAAAAATGCGGCGCGGCCTGCCCATACGGCATGTTTCATGGCATGTGCCATCATCACAGGGTTTTGCGCATTAGCGATCGCTGAGTTCATCAGAACGCCATCACAGCCAAGCTCCATGGCAATCGCAGCATCAGATGCTGTACCAACACCCGCGTCAACCAAAACAGGCACTTTGGCGTTTTCGATGATGAGGCTGAGGGTATGGCGATTGAGTAAGCCAAGCCCAGAACCAATCAAGCTCCCAAGTGGCATGATGGCGACACAGCCCATGCTTTCTAGCTCTTGGGCGACGATAGGATCATCTGAGCT
>NZ_JBPYDE010000832.1:0-600 GCF_051847555.1 Psychrobacter sp. 1Y4
TGCAGACTTGGCCGCACGCCGAGAAGCTATGGAAGCACGCGGTCGCGATGCATGGAAACCCGTCAGTCGTGATCGTCACGTTTCTCCAGCATTACGCGCTTATGCAGTTATGACTACCAGTGCGGACACTGGCGCTGTGCGCGACGTAAGCCAAGTTGAGCGTTAAGAACTCTATCTAAACCCTTCGTTTTCATAACTTACTTATAAAAATCTATCAAGCCTGCGCCATGCAGGCTTTTTTTTCACCAAAAAACAACGCATCTGTCGTTCTGATAACTATTTTTTTCGGTAATAATTCTTTTTTATCGTCATGATAAGTCATATTGCAGGCTAGATATTAAGCATCCATACCAACCATTATCAATATCGAAAGCCAACCTTTTAAAACTTATCCTTAAAATATAACAACGTGCGAAAACCTTATGATTGAAAACTACAATTTATTTTTATTAATCTGCGGTATCGCCTTTTTATTAGGGGCATTGTTTCCTGTTATATTTAAACGCACCTCGATCTCATTACCGATGCTACAAGTGAGCTTCGGTCTAATGATGGGTTACTGGTGGACGTCTCTATCGTTTTTGGACCCTATCAATAATG
>NZ_JBPYDE010000833.1:0-600 GCF_051847555.1 Psychrobacter sp. 1Y4
TGGTTGTTGACGCTGTCGATGGCCCGATGCCTCAGACTCGTTTTGTAACGCAAAAAGCATTTGAGCAAGGTCTAAAGCCGATTGTTGTTATCAATAAAATTGACCGTCCTGGCTCACGCCCTGATTGGGTAATGGATCAAATTTTTGATTTGTTCGATAATCTAGGTGCAACTGATGAGCAGCTTGATTTCCCAGTGGTTTATGCATCAGCGTTAAATGGTATTGCAGGTTTGGAAGCAGACGATTTAGCTGATGACATGACGCCACTATTTAAAACTATTGTTGATGTTGTACAACCACCACAGGTTGATGCAGACGCACCATTCCGTATGCAAATATCAAGCCTTGATTACAACAGCTTCGTTGGTGTTATCGGTATTGGTCGTATCCAGCGCGGTAAAGTGAAAGTTAATACACCAGTTACTGTCATTGATAAGCATGGTAAGACACGTAACGGTCGTATCCTAAAAATCATGGGCTACCATGGCCTTGATCGTATTGATGTTGAAGATGCACAGGCTGGTGATATCGTTTGTATCACGGGTATCGATGCACTTAATATCTCAGATACGATTTGTGATCCTAATAATGTTGAAGCAT
>NZ_JBPYDE010000834.1:0-599 GCF_051847555.1 Psychrobacter sp. 1Y4
TTTAATTGCGACAAGATCGCCACTTCACGAATATAGCTTGCTAAGTCTGCTTTGGACTCTGCCATTAGCTCATCGTCTTGCATATGTTTGGCGTACTCAATCCATAGTAGTAATTGATACATACTGTTGTGCTCAGAAGCTTTGTATTGTTTTACAAACTGCTTGAGCGTGCCCTCATCATTGATATTTAGACGATCATACCAACTTTCAATTTTAGACACTTGCTCTTTAGGAAAAAATGCATCAAACAATGCCTTGACCAACTCGTGACG
This sequence comes from Psychrobacter sp. 1Y4, assembly GCF_051847555.1. NCBI lineage: Bacteria > Pseudomonadati > Pseudomonadota > Gammaproteobacteria > Moraxellales > Moraxellaceae > Psychrobacter > Psychrobacter sp. 1Y4. Next base: position 273 of record NZ_JBPYDE010000834.1, read on the forward strand.
ATTTTCTTCACTGATGAGCTTACCGACGCGTTTGGTCTGACGGTTACGAGCATTGGCGCTGGTAATATCAGCCAATGCCATGAGTTCTGCCATAAAATAATCACTGGCTGGCAACGTTTTTAGCTGTTTTTTTGATAGGCCAGCGAGCGGTATAGACAGTTGCTGCAAGCGCTCATGAGATTTTTTGAGTTCTGTGCGCGAGACGCGCATATCTTGTTCTGACCAGTCAATCATACAAGCTTTCCAAAATAATAAATAGAAATGAGAGATGGCTGGCAACCATTTGTACCAGCACAATTTTTAGACTACATCATACATATCGCCTAT
>NZ_JBPYDE010000835.1:0-599 GCF_051847555.1 Psychrobacter sp. 1Y4
CGTTAGGATCTATGGTGGTTTCCGCAGCAGTGGTAGCTTTATCAGCATCAACAGGATTACTATTACCGCTATCAGGTGTAATAAACGGAAAAATCACTACCAAACCTAGAAAAATAAGAGCCAACATGCCTAACTTGGACTTAGACTTTCGACTTGCCGCGTCATTAGTTGATGCAGTCGCTTTAGCAAGCACAGGCGTCGTGCTATTTAAACGCTCAGGCGTCGCTTCAAACTGTTTATGACATTGAGAACATTCCACAATCTGACCAGTCGAGATTTGCCCTTGTAGTTCTGTTGAACAGTGAGGACAATTTATTTTAGAGGGTTTTTCTTCTGAGGGCGGAGACGGTAATGGTTGTTTCTGTTCTGGCACAGCTTCCTTATAAGACTTTAAAGTATTTTGCGTTACTACAAATTTCTGCTGGCAGAGTTTGCACTCTGTTACTTCAGCTCTTACTACACGTTTATCTGACTCAAACGCGGCGTCACAATGAGGACAAACCAAACCAGTCATAACAACTCCAATGCCTTATCAATTATTCAATCTAAAAAATAGCATCATATACGAAAAAAGAGCAGTAAACAAAATTTGTCTACTG
>NZ_JBPYDE010000836.1:0-599 GCF_051847555.1 Psychrobacter sp. 1Y4
GATGTTTTGTCGCCGATGAACCAGATCTCTTTACCACCGATACTCGCTTCGCTGGTTGTCATTGGCCAAGCATGTACATCACCTTTGCTATTGACGGTGCTTAACATTGCAAATTTTACATCTTTGATAACGTCTTGGATTTTGTCGATTTGTTCTTGCTTATTCATAGAGGATTTCCTTTTCTTTATAGTGATTAGGTGGTTCATTGTTTGTAGTAATCATTTTTATTCAAGGTAGATGTAATTCATCTCTCAAGAAACATCGCCTTAACAACTGGAACTAGAATACCGAGTTATGCCTCTACATTTATATAGGTGCCCAGTAATGCGATGTGAGTGTTTGTAAGGAGTATGAGGGTTAGGTAAAAATTGTGATATCAGGCATCAAAATAATGAGGTCTAAAATGAAGTCTAAGAAGTATCGAAGCAAAACTATAGTGAACAATGGGTCAATTAGACTTGGCATTTAGCACACATGTGATGCTGACAGAAGACAACTTATCGGCAATTTATCTTGGTTTAGACCTGCTTATTATAGGTCTTCTTGTTATAATACCCAGACCATTTACTTAGCATGGCAGAGATGCCTTGATCTTACGG
>NZ_JBPYDE010000837.1:0-599 GCF_051847555.1 Psychrobacter sp. 1Y4
CAAAAACCATTCGCCGTACCGCAGAAACCTTGCTACAAAAAGCGGGTTGTGAAGTCGTAACCGCCATAGATGGCTTCGATGCCTTAGCAAAAATTGTTGATAACAACCCAGATATTATTTTTGTCGACATCATGATGCCGCGCTTAGATGGCTATCAGACTTGTGCACTCATAAAAAATAACCCTGATTATGCTAATAAACCCGTGATTATGTTGTCATCTAAAGATGGCTTATTTGATAAAGCCCGTGGCCGCATCGTCGGATCTGATGAGTATTTGACCAAACCATTTAGTAAAGATGAGCTTTTTGATGCGATTAACCAGTACCGTTAATCAGCTCTACAGACTCAAATATAGTGATTGCTAAGATTAAAAATAATGACTCACTATTTAAGTGACTAACATACTAAATGACTAGCATAAAAATAAATCACGAATAAGTTGTTGGGCATCATTTTCAATCTTTTTATCAACAATATATCTTCATAGATATTTTAGAAATCAAGGAAAATCCTATGACTACCGTTTTAGTCATTGACGACTCGCCATCAGAAATGGCGAAATTTCGCGACATGCTTTCCAAAAATAATTTTCAAGTAT
>NZ_JBPYDE010000838.1:0-598 GCF_051847555.1 Psychrobacter sp. 1Y4
CCAATACCCGCAATCACGCCAGCCGCTGGGATATCCTCACCATACATGTCATGCGCTGCCATTGGCGCCACTTCCAAAAACGGCGTACCCACATCAAGCAAACGCTCGACACGCTCACGTGGTAGCAACTTACCGCGTGCTAGATGCTTGGCACGGGCACGCTCTGAGCCGCCTTGGGCGACTTTACGCAGGTGCACATATAAATCGTCAACGATTGCTTGCATCGCCGCACTGTTTTGCTGAAAGTCGCTTGAGTTTGGACTCAGTTTACTGGTTATGATAGCGCTCATGATATCCCTTTTTCTTTGATACATAGATCCGTAAATGCGAGTAGCTTTTTATATGAATGATGCTCACTGCTATTTTTTAAGTATGACTCACATAGTTCATCTTTAGTGTTTTAGAGCTGATAAATAAGCTTACGCCAAACCCAACTCTTCTTTCATTTGCTCAATGATTTTATACTTTTGAATCTTGCCCGTGATGGTCATTGGATACTCAGTGACAAAGTGATAGTAAGCAGGCACTTTATAATGAGCAATATGCTCACTGCAGAATTCACGCACTTCCTCTTCGGTCAAGCAGCCCGGCTCTTTAG
>NZ_JBPYDE010000839.1:0-598 GCF_051847555.1 Psychrobacter sp. 1Y4
TCAATCCTGACACCAGTTGGCCATACATGCCTTTCATCACTAATTTGTTCTTCTGAGTTAGTGGCTCTTAACATTCTTACCCACTTATCCTGTAAACCTTTTTCTGTAGTTTGTCTGACCTTTTTAGGCGGCTTAAACTTACTATTCAGTTCATCGAATATTTTATTCCAATCTGGATCATCAAGGTTAAAATCGGTCTTATTATTGACTGTTGTTAAAATGCCTCTTGGAACATTAGGGATACGTAACTCACCAACAAAATCATTATAATCGTTATGGCGATTAAGTTGAGATTCTCCGTCTTGAGCTTTCCATATGTATCCTAGTACATGAGTAGCTAGCACTCTTTTCCCAAGCCTTATATCAATTCCCTGAGTTCGTTGATTTTTTAAATAATAATACTGACTTTTTTGTCCGCCCACTAATTTATCACGTTTAACCTCGTCTAAAGTCCCATATTCATATTCTAATCTATATACATTTCCACCCAACCTCCCTGCCCAACCATTAATCAATTAATTTTCAAACTGAACCCATCCCAGAAGGCACTCCCTTCCCCCCCTTTCCACCAAAAACACCACCCCCCCCCCCCCCCCCC
>NZ_JBPYDE010000840.1:0-598 GCF_051847555.1 Psychrobacter sp. 1Y4
CTCCACCATAAAGGTAGATTTGCCACCAGCCAAATCATCCGCTGAGCCGATACGGGTAAATATCCGATCTATGTCACCAATATGCGCATGCTCAGCGGGCACAAAGCTCCCGCAATGAGCAAGCAAAACAATCAGCGCTGTTTGGCGCATATAGGTAGACTTACCACCCATATTAGGGCCAGTGATGAGGAGCAGTCTTTCAGGATGTCCTTCATCAGCATTGGCTCTACCTAGCAAGCAGTCGTTCGCGACAAAATGGTTTGTACTTGATGTAGCACCGTTCCAATTGTTCGCGTTCGCTTGATTTAAGGCCGCTTCGACCACGACATGACGACCTTGGCGGATATCAATATGGGTCTGATTTTTGACTATAGGTTTATTTTGGTTTTCTGAAACTCCTCTCATAACTGGGCGTTGCCAATGATAAGTCGTCGCAAGCTGCGCCCAATTACTCAGGACATCGATTTGGGCAATAGCAGCGCTCAGTTGTTGTAGCTCAGCCAAGTTCTCGTTTAGTTGGTTGAGCAGCGCTTGGTACAGCGTTTTCTCGCGAGCCAATGCCAAAGATTGCGCACTCAGATATTCTGTCTCGACTTCT
>NZ_JBPYDE010000841.1:0-598 GCF_051847555.1 Psychrobacter sp. 1Y4
GTGCGTAGCCGCTACAACGATAGCGATGTTAGTGGCGATTTTGTCGTTCAGGCGCTGGATACAGGGTCACCGTTTCAAGCAAAACTACAGTGGGATGATATTTTGGTCCCTTATGCAGAGGACCAAAATATTCGTCTGCAAAGTGGTATGGCGACTGCATCAGGGGTCATCTCCGAGATACGACTTCGCATCAACACAGAATTGACTGCCAAAGACATCCCGTCTGGTCATTATCAAGGGCGCGCGGTCATTGCAGACAGTCAGTTGCGTATTGATCGTTTAGAAGCTGACGTTCCATCTGGCCGTTTGGTAATACAGGGTATATTAGGTTGGAAAGATAGCTTTAATGCGACGCTGCGTGCGGCTGGTAGTAACTTTGATATTCGCCGTGCTATTCCTGATGACTATGCTGATTTTAAAGCGTATGCTCCGCAAACCCTTAATGGCAGGTTATCGCTACGCTATCAGCAGCAGAACAGCAAAGGTAATACACAGATTGATGCAGATTTGCGTCAGCGTGATGGTGAACATATCAATGCCAATATGATCCGTGGTAAAACCTCTGCTAAGTCTAAGCAAGTGGCACCTTGGTACGTTG
>NZ_JBPYDE010000842.1:0-597 GCF_051847555.1 Psychrobacter sp. 1Y4
TCTTCAACCACGAGACGTTCAGCACGAGGCAAGTCTGCTGGCATTTTTGCTCTGGCATATTCGATGTTCATCTGAGTGGCGATGCGATTGTCGGTACTCATAATGGGTGCGTCGTAAGGATAAATTTTCATAATGGCAACCTCTGTTGGCGCTATAGTGATAAATGAGTGTGCTAAAACAAGATATTTGGCGATATAAAGTCAATTCATTGTTTTAATTATGCTCATTTTGAGCATAAATACAAGTGTTTTTTGTATACCTGCTGATTAAGTACAGCTATTTTCATTACCTATGATTTAACCAAATGATCTGCATTTTTAGTTTGTCTTTATACACAAGCTAACGTTTGGCAATTGATTTTGATGTTTTACGATTACAACGCCAGACTATGATATTTCAAGATTCACGTTATACTGTTTTAGATTTAAGGCGTACCATCATTATTAGCCTTGAGAGCACTTTTCTAACATTTTAAAGAGACAGGATAATCCCCAAAACTATGACGTTGTCTTATTCACATGCGCACCAGCAAGGTAGCGGCACAACAGAAGTGGTCGCCGTATTGGTCGCGATTACCGATCATATCGCTCGTGTCCT
>NZ_JBPYDE010000843.1:0-596 GCF_051847555.1 Psychrobacter sp. 1Y4
GCTGTCTACCTTTGTGAAGGTAAAAGACAAAAATAGTGACGATGCGCGTTGGTACTTTTTAGATCCGACGGTTGCGATGACGGTAACGCAAAAGCAACCGTGTATTTGCGGATCTGGTGAGAAATTTAAGCGGTGTTGTGGGATGTATGTGTAGCCGACTGAACATCAATAAGCCCTAAGCTTTTGACATTTTCAATAAAAGACACAATCTCATTGGTGGTTTGTTCAATCCAATTATCTCTGGAACTTTTGTCAACAATATTGCATACACTACTAACATCTCTAAAATTCAGTGGGATACTTGGAAACTTGTTACCTCCTAAGTACCATTTTTCACCACTATCTTTCATGCTTATATCCAATACGGCTATTTTCTTAGCTAAATAATCAATTTTATATGGATATCTAGTTTGCTTTCCATTTATTGAAGCAGTAACACCAAAATATAAATTATTCTTTAATTGTAAAAATAGATTTATATCATAGCCTTCTAAAGAACCAATTTTGTAATATATTCCATAGTTATCATTCCCGCTACCATATTTATAGTAATTGGCTATTGCTTTTTTCTCGTTACAAACCTGTAATGTCGTATC
>NZ_JBPYDE010000844.1:0-594 GCF_051847555.1 Psychrobacter sp. 1Y4
AAAAGGTGCTAAATGCGGCGCGCGCGGGTTGACCGTATAGGTGGCTGAATAGCCCTTTGCTGGAAAAATAGGTACATGAATGTCCAGTGGTTTTAACAGAGGGACGCTATAGCTGCCAAGTGCAACCACATGACTATCAGCGCTAAAGGTTTGCGCGTTTTCGCCTTTTGGCCGAATGGTAATACTATGCACATGCGGACGCGCAGAGTGAGCGTCAGTATTAAGCGCTAAGATTTCAGTATCATATAAAAATGTGACACCCGCATCAATGCAGCGCTGCGCTAAACGTTGGGTAAATAAGTGCGCATTGCCAGATTCATCGCGGCTGGTGTAGGTCGCTCCAGTGAGTTTGTGCGCAATTGGGTAGAGGGCAGGTTCCAAATTAACGGCATTATTGATGTCAATCACGTGGCGCTCGCAACCGAGTGCTTGCATGCGTTCAGTGGGTTCGATAGCGGCATCAAACTCAGCTTGGCTGGTATAAAAGTGCATGATACCGCGTGTTTGCTGCTCATAATTGATACCGATATCGGCGCGTAGTTGCTGTAAGGCATCGCGAGAATACAACCCTAAGCGCACCATTTGCACTAGATT
>NZ_JBPYDE010000845.1:0-594 GCF_051847555.1 Psychrobacter sp. 1Y4
GCAATATCTTTAGGTGCATTCACACCGATACGTACTTGATTGCCTTTGACGCCCAAAACCGTCACACTGACTTCATCGCCAATCATTAGCGTTTCGCCCACGCGGCGTGTCAAAATTAACATGCGTCACACTCCTTATGTCGCATCAACAAATTATTACTCATCAGATTACTTCTCAATTGCAGAACATCACCGCAGCACTAAACATGTCATGTATCAATTATTACGATGCTTGACGTTGTGCCAATAGCGGCAATGATAGGTAGATTCATTTAGCCCAAATGAAAGCCCCATTATAGGTGGCATAACAGATACTGTCACGGTTTTTTCACAAAACTGTTAGGTAAATGCTCATTTCAACTATGCTAAAAAATAAAAATAGGACCTAAAAAGATCCTATTTTATTTAAGTACTGTTTTTATTTGGAGGCTATTTTATTTAAACGCTATTTATTTACATACGATGTAGAGTCATTCATAGCGGTTAATAGATAACCATCAATGCTAAAGCTGTATTTTAACAGTTTTTTGGCCTCATAGCCCAGCGATTTTGCTCTCGCCGTCTTCACGGTCAAGACCAAAGGCAGTATGCAATG
>NZ_JBPYDE010000846.1:0-593 GCF_051847555.1 Psychrobacter sp. 1Y4
GCCAATGAAAATCAGGCTCTTAGCCAAAACACAAAACGGACTATATCACAGGCTGCAGAGCATGTCACCACTGATGAAAATCTAAAAAAAGCCCTCCTACGCCTAGCAAATCACTAAAAATACAAATATTACAATGTAAAGTTATGTAAATAAAACCATGAAATGAGATTGATAACGCTGCCTTTTTGTAATGTCCTAAACAAAAAAAATCATCTATTGGTGCCATTCAATTTATGAATAGCACCAATAGATGATTTGGAAATCACCTACAGCTTTTACGCACTCTGCCTTGGAATAAAATTCACAAAATGCTATAGACTTTATATTCAAAATAATGCATATTATATAAATGTAATTATAGCGTTGCTATGTAATATTGCGTAAATGTTTCGATACTTCGTGTATATTCCTGTATTTATCCTTCAACTGCTAAACCATTTAGCGGTGAATATTCGATTGGGCATGTTACATTGTCATCAAAAGTTACAATTTCAAAGTTATTTTCATCAGAGAGTATTTCACGTACTAGCAAATTATTTAACGCATGACCAGATTTGTAGGCATTAAAACGACCGACGATAGGATAACCGATC
>NZ_JBPYDE010000847.1:0-593 GCF_051847555.1 Psychrobacter sp. 1Y4
GGCTTATTTGCTAAGCATCTAAAAAAGGCAAAAACTGAGCCTGTGCGCCCACTACCGAAATACGCGGTGCTAGCAGTGATTGATGAAGGCACAGGTATTCCTGAAGAGAAACGCGAAGAAGTATTTAGCCCATTCGTACGATTGCAGCAGAAAAACAAAGGTTCTGGTTTGGGCTTATCTTTGGTTTCACAGATTGTCACCGCGCATCAAGGGCGGATAACTACTGATACGCTAAACGGTCATACTCGCTTCTTAGTCGCCATACCCGTTAAACATGACCCTCATTACAATCAGCATGAGTAGTCAGCTATATTTGAGAACACATTATTTTTTTGATAATACTCCCACTGACACCCCTCAAACATTCCTTCCTTAATAGCTATTCATCATAAGTCAGTCACGGATGTGCATATCCAAAGTGGCTGATAATATGCTATATTACCGCCCCTTATTATACGGTTATTGACTGTTGTTGTTTTGATGGGCTTCTTATCTAGTAATAGAAGCGTAACGACATATAATGACCATTAAAAAATTTATTGAATTTTGAACCCTCCATGAATGACATGATTGTCTTAAACGATGTGACCAAA
>NZ_JBPYDE010000848.1:0-593 GCF_051847555.1 Psychrobacter sp. 1Y4
AAAATCAGGCATAACAGTTTATCGCTATAAAGGGATATAAAGAATGAGCGTTAATGAGTGTTGTCGCTTTAGACACGCTCTAATAGTTGGTTCAATATTAGTTTTTCAAAAAAGTCTACAGAGTCATAACAAATTACGGCGTGATAAAAATCAATGCCAAACGAATGGTGTTGTAATCGATACTCTGCTTGAGATGATCAAATATCGGACGCAGTTTGATACTACCATCATCATTAAAATCGTTTGGATTGTTAGCGACTTTTATGGCGACATAAGCATTGCCAACCGCTGTCATGACCTCATCCTCTGGACGTAGATGATCGCAGGCAAGGCTTGGGTCTTGCGATTTTAGCTCACCGATGTGGCGCATAATGGTGGACTGCGACAGTTGACGCGCTTGCGAGATTTCCGCTATGGTCAAACTCTCTTCCAATAATACTCTGGTCGCACGCAAGGTGCTTTCTGACTTATCAGAGACCTGATTGCCTAGTTTTTGTTTTTTATCGATTTGCGCTTGCTGCTGCTCACGGCGCTTTTTTTGCAGTGCGGCATAGGCATCAATCACAGATTTACTCAGTGTACCACCTGACTTT
>NZ_JBPYDE010000849.1:0-593 GCF_051847555.1 Psychrobacter sp. 1Y4
TCGACTTTAGCAGATAAATCGTCGTAAAAACCTTCTGCCGTTAAGTCTTCAAACATCGCAATACCAGCACGCATCGCAAGTGGATTACCTGATAACGTACCCGCTTGATACACACCGCCAAGCGGTGCGATACAAGACATAATCTCTTCTTTACCGCCGAACGCACCAACTGGTAGACCTGCACCGATGATTTTGCCAAAACAGGTCAAATCAGGCGTGATACCGAAGTGTGCCTGCGCACCGCCCAGACCCACGCGGAATCCTGTCATGACTTCATCAAAAATCAATACTGCGCCATGCTCAGTACACTGGGCACGCAGTGTATCGTGGAACTCTTGCGTCGGAATGACCATATTCATGTTGCCAGCGATCGGCTCTAAGATCACACAAGCAATCTCATCACCCCATTTTTCAAAGCAGTCTTTGATCGCTTGTGGATCATTATAAGGAATCGTGATCGTGTGCTTCGCAAAATCGGCTGGTACGCCTTTCGACGTTGGCTCACCAATATCGAGCATACCTGAGCCTGCTTTGACAAGTAGACTATCTGAATGACCATGGTAACAGCCTTCAAACTTGACGATTTTGTCACG
>NZ_JBPYDE010000850.1:0-592 GCF_051847555.1 Psychrobacter sp. 1Y4
TCGTTGCAAAGACTCGAGCAAGCCAAGAGTATCACGGGTTATCACCACGTGGCGTGCTATCGCTACAGCGTGCTGCACAGGCTTATGCATATGTGTCAGGGCATATGGAGGTGACGCCTGAAGATATCCAAGCGGTCTTTGCTGCCGTGGCTGATCATCGTCTCGGTCAGCGTTTTACACCTGCACAAGTGGTAGGTGGGCAAGCACCGCAGACCATCGCCCAACGCATCTTAGCAGACGTGCCTGTCATCGTTTAGCTGTCTATATTGTAGTACGAGCAGGTTTGATAATACATGGCCATATCATTGAGTCCGTTAGTCTGAGGACAAGCGACTAGAGTCAATTACATGGTAAGAATAGGGTAGTCATGAGCTTTTTACCAAAAGCCTTAACCGCGTCAATCAGGTCAGCAATGAGCCGTTGGTTTGCCTCGCGTGCACCCAAAAATGATAGCGCGACGCTCAATCTACGCAACGTCTATATTTTTTTTAGTCGTGAGGGCATGCTATTTGCCGTGCTATTAGTGATTACCTTTATCGCGGGTATCAATTATGGCAACAACTTGGTGCTTGGCTTGTGTTTTTATCTAGTC
>NZ_JBPYDE010000851.1:0-591 GCF_051847555.1 Psychrobacter sp. 1Y4
CTGCTGAATGTAATCCACCCAATTTAGCTTTGATGCCTTCGTTAATGATGCGATAGTAACTTTCGGTACTCTCCCAACTCATACCACCAATGATACCGAGTGTTCGCTGTGCTTGGTCTGCCATTTGCTTGTCCTATTTATCGTTTAGTCTTGGTTATCATAGATTATCGTCGCAAAATAGACTATAAATAATGAACTATTTTTCATTATTATTTTTAAGATATTACCTGCGAAACGAGAACTTTCAAACGGAAAATGCGAGACATAATCGTTATGATCAGGCAGCTATCAAGATATAACAAACCTAGCTATTGATAATAACGATTTTACCAGTCCATCATCACGGCGTATCATGAGCACTGCTATCACTTGTAGGACAACCAAACATATGGCCAATTTTCCCACCATCAGAATACGCACCCGCCGCAAATACTATCGCCTGATCTTTACTGGTCTTATGGCGATGATGATGTCACTCATCATCTCAACCGTATTATTGCTTATAAAAGTGGGCTATATTGACGGTTTTTTTACCGAGCTACTACACTCATGGGGATTGGCCTTTATCGTGGCATGGCCCAGCGCTTATGT
>NZ_JBPYDE010000852.1:0-591 GCF_051847555.1 Psychrobacter sp. 1Y4
CGAACTGCTTGAGCAAGACAGCATTAATATGCTGGTAGTGTACGCACAAGATAAAAATGCAAAGAGCAACGTAATTGGTTACTGCTTATATCAAATGGTGTTTGAGCAAGCAGAAATTTTGCGTATTGGCACGCATACTGATTATCAACGACAAGGCATTGCTTCACAGACTATTGATAAGTTGCATAAAGTATTGCAGAGTAATCAAGTGGAAAATTTGTTGTTAGAGGTAAGAGCAGACAATCATGCTGCGATAGCGTTATATGAGAAGCAAGTATTTACTATTATTCATAGACGAAAAGGCTATTACCAGTCACCGAATCAGTCCGCAGTCGATGCACTCATCATGCAACATGTCTATGGTGAGTGAAGAGAGTCAATTCTTATTAGGAGTGATAAGCGTAGTTTCTTTCAAGGTAAATTATTTATCTCAACCAACGTTATCGTGTTTAACTTGATGGTATTTTCTTCTTACAGATATTAGTGTCTAATTGATAGTTGCTGTCTGCTTTCATCCGTGCGAGAACATCTATACGCTCGCTCAATAACTCTACCATCACGCTTATATTGGCTTGCTGTTTTCTGACTTGT
>NZ_JBPYDE010000853.1:0-591 GCF_051847555.1 Psychrobacter sp. 1Y4
TGACGATCTGCCTGATGTAAAAGACTTTTTATTGATGCAAGATTTGATCGTGATTCATGTCCCAAGTTTTGTGGATGGTCGCGGTTTTAGTTTTGCACAAACCCTGCGTCAGCTTGGTTATGAAGGCGATATTCGTATGGCAGGCGCGTTTGGTCGTGATCAAATCGCTTATTTGCTGCGCGCTGGTGCTACTAGCTTTGTACTTAATGAGCATGATGCTAAATCTGATATTAGCCAAGCTTTCACTGCCCTAGCCAGCAGCTATGATGGTCGAGACGCTTCAGCATTACCGATGTTCTCAAAAAACTAATTTTATTATTCACTATCAAATCGCTATTTTTATATTAACAATTATTAAGGAATGTATTATGAGCCAATTACACCCAAACCTAGATATCGACCAAGCAAACCAAGATTTGCAAGGTAAATCACCTGAGCAAATCGTTGAGTGGGCACTGACACAAGCAAAAAACCCAATCATCACCACCAACTTCCGTCCTTATGAATCAGCGATCTTGCATTTAGTTGCCAAGCAGCGTCCTGACATTACAGTATTGTGGGTAGACTCAGGTTACAATACCGATGCAACCT
>NZ_JBPYDE010000854.1:0-590 GCF_051847555.1 Psychrobacter sp. 1Y4
GTAACTCATCGATCAAGCGTTTGAGCATCGCCGGATCGGGCACATCACTTAGGGCTGTAATTTGTTGTAAAATGCGTTTTAATTCTGACACGTCGCACCCTTTATTGTGGTTGTTTCAATCGTTTTTATTATTTGCTACTGTGCATTGCATAGTAAGTCGTAATGATTTTTTAAAAACTTGGTAAATTTATCATTTCATTTGAGCGACACTTTGTCTTGCATCATTTTAATCGTAACCACGCATGGATAGTGAATTATTTTGTTAGCAGTTATTTTGACAAAAAAAAGGACAGCAACCAGACTGTCCTTTTTATTAGCGTTTTATAAAGTGATTACAATGAGCATTTAGCTAGCAGGCACATCAAAGTAGTCAAGATCAAAGTTCATCATCGGGTCACTACCAGCTTTGACCATCTGTGCATGAGCGTCAATACGTGGCAAGATACGGCCGACAAAGTAATCTGCAAGCTTGGCTTTATTGGTATAAAAATCGCCTTCTTTACCATCAGCGGCTTCTACCATCAATGCAAACATATATGAATAAGCGAGGTAGCCAAAGGCATGCATATAATCAACTGCACAGCCATTAA
>NZ_JBPYDE010000855.1:0-590 GCF_051847555.1 Psychrobacter sp. 1Y4
CGTCTAGACTGTGACGCAGACGTGATTGTGCTAAGCGTGACTCAAGCGGGCGGTATTGCTTGTCATACAGGCCGCGAGTCTTGTTTTTATCAGCGTTTAGATCTATCAGGCCAAACACCTGAATGGCAAACTGTCGATAAAGTATTGAAAGACCCTGCGGATATTTATCATTCTGATGAATCTGCTAGCACCAATTCTGAAAACGAAAATGCTAGCGCGACCACCCACTCTAATAACACTCAAGCGCAAGTCGATACTACTCAAGCGCCAATTGATAAAGGCTCTGTGCTACAACAGCTTGATCAGGTATTGGCAGAGCGCAAACAAGCCGATGCCGACAGCTCTTATGTCGCCAGTCTATACGCTAAAGGTTTGAATAAAATATTAGAAAAAGTCGGTGAAGAGAGTACAGAGAGCATCATCGCTGCCAAAGATTTTGCTCACTGTGATGAAGATAAAGACAAAGCAAGCTATGATGAGGCGCGTCATGAGCTGATCTATGAAGTGGCAGATGTCTGGTTTCATACTTTAGTCGGACTGGCATGGTTTGACATAGAGTCAGACGCTGTACTAAATGAGCTGGGTCGACG
>NZ_JBPYDE010000856.1:0-590 GCF_051847555.1 Psychrobacter sp. 1Y4
GTGGACGACCGATGACCGTCGCTGTCAAAAAACCATGCGCTGCGACACTATCGAGCACGAACTGGCTCTCTTGGTTATCCAAATAATCTAGTAATTCATCAAAACTTAGTTGGTTACTCATGGCTTGGTAGTCCTTGAAAGATAGCTATCGTCAATCGCAGTGATCGATTGGTTAATGGCAAGATATTATGTTGTTTTAAAAAAAGGCTGCTTGAATAACCGTAACCAAGCAGCCTTTATAAAGTAAGTATTATTGAATAGAGCAGATTGCAAGCCATTGTAAAAAATAACAAACAGCGAGCAATCGGTATAACTGAGTAGATAATTATCAATTATTAAAGCACTTTAGTCAGCTGAGATGACTGAAGCCTATCAATTAAAAATCATCATCATCCCAATCATCACCGTCTTCATCAAAATTGTCTATATCATCTAGATCATCTTTTAACTCTTTAGCCAAACGCTTTTCTTCTAGCAAATTATCGATTAGCCGACGCTTTTCAAGACTACTTAAACGCGTACGTACACTTGTCTCAGCTTCTTCAACCATCTTTGCATCGTCATCGTCGACAAAATCATCATCAAAATCG
>NZ_JBPYDE010000857.1:0-590 GCF_051847555.1 Psychrobacter sp. 1Y4
TGATTTGGCACGTTTCTCGGCTTTTTTCATCGGTCCCCAGTCACCTAATATGCCGTACGCGACCAAAAATACGATTAGGAGAGCGAACCACGCATACGCCATGTAAGGAATGGCGCTGATATAAAGGCCAAGACCAGCACCATCTGCGGCCACACCGTTTTCTTCTAACAGACCTGCAAAATACACCGCCCATGTAGAGATAGGCACGATTACACACATCGGCGCTGCGGTGGAGTCGACGATATAGGCGAGTTTTTCGCGAGAGACACCATACACATCAGTAAGTTTTTTGACAGAAGTGGAGACAGCAAGGCAGTTTAAATAATCATCAATAAAGACCACGATACCTAAGGCGAACGTTGCGAGCAATGACTGGCGGCGCGATTTAATGATTTTTTGTAGCCATTCGCTAAAACCATCTAGGCAACCACTAATCTCAAGCAATTGGATGAGTCCACCCATCAGACCACAGACAAGAACAATCCAAATAATGGTTTCATTGCCCAATACCATTGACATATTTTCTGCAAAAGGGGAGACCAGATCAAAGGGGTTAAGCATCACAAGGCCCGCGACACAGCCTGCCATCA
>NZ_JBPYDE010000858.1:0-590 GCF_051847555.1 Psychrobacter sp. 1Y4
AGGCGTCGGACTGACCACCAATACATTATCCAAACCGCGCCACATCGCATCGACGCTATCAGCAGCCGTTTCTACACACAACACAATTAAATCCCACTCAGTCGGATCAACATTATAAGCAAAGTTGGTCATACCCAGCCCGTAATTATCATGAAAGCTCAGCATGGTAGTGATGGCGCCGCCAAGCGCAATCGGTGAGCGCGTCAATGCACTAAATTTCACGATAGTATCCGTGTTAGCTTTGAGGTTTTGAGACGTTGTCTCAAGCCATTCCGCCAATAAAAACGGCAACCAAACAAACTCATTGCTGCCCAATACCAAGATTTTTTTGGGTAATTGAGTGATATCAAAGCGGTCTTGATCATTAGAACGCGTAAATGCAGCCTGAAAGTTTGATAGGTAATTGTCAAACCCATCTATACTATTTAATGTGGGAAAACGTCCCCAGTTGCCTGTAAATCCAAGCGCTTGACTACCAGCGGCAGTAGTATCAACCGATGGCATAGTGATAGGCTCTGGGTTGGGCGCGTCTGTCCATTGCCAAGCGCCTGACAGTAAGTGATGGCGATGAAACTCGATACCAGTTAAAC
>NZ_JBPYDE010000859.1:0-589 GCF_051847555.1 Psychrobacter sp. 1Y4
TTATGACTTCTCGAGCTGACTCTAGCAATCACCATTATTTTCAATGCTATTTTGTATAATCGATGACTTGGTTAATTTGCGTTATTACCTATTTTTATTCATATAGGTTCACCAGATTGACGTGAGCAAAATTTGGGCACTATAGTGCAACCCTATGCTCGCTATTGATTATCATCAACTATATTCTAAAAAGGACAGGAAGTTATGCAATACAAAGCACCCTTACGTGATATTCAGTTCGTGATGCATGAACTACTCGATAGTGAAAGCCATTACAAAACATTGCCAGCGTTCCAAGAAGCTGACCGCGAACTAATGGACAGCCTGTTTGAGATGGCTGCAAGCTTTGCTGAAAATGAGCTATCTCCACTAAACCAAAGCGGTGATGCTGAAGGTTGCCATTTCAACAACGGTGTCGTTACCACACCAAAGGGCTTCAAAGAAGCTTATGATGCGTATTGTGAACTTGGTTTCCCTGCTTTGTCTGCTGAAGAAGAGTTTGGTGGTCAAAATATGCCGTTTTCATTGTCTACTGTCATTAATGAAATGGTTGGTACCGCCAACTGGTCATTCTCTATGTACCCTGGCC
>NZ_JBPYDE010000860.1:0-589 GCF_051847555.1 Psychrobacter sp. 1Y4
GTCGCTGGAGTACTAGATGATACACCGAAGCTCACACCAGTCGTTCATAATCGCGGCACAACAATCATAGTCAAAGACTTATATTTCAATGTGCCTGCCCGCCGCGGTAATTTAAAATCTATGGCCACTGAATTTGGTCATATCGAAACGATCGTTCGTGAAGTCGCACTGGCGCGAGCCGATGTCGCACTGACGCTGTTTCATGATAATAAAAAGCGATTATCATTGTCTGCAAATGCTACAAACGTTAACGATGCTAACCGTCTACCGTTGCCACGTCTAGAACAAGCGACTGGTATGCCATTAACGGACGATGCGCTAGCAATATCGATAGATCTATCGAGTCTGGTGCAGTCGTCTGTAGAGTACGGCGATAGCACGGTCAATCAGGCAGCAATCAGTGGCTGGTTATGGCCGATGACTGATGAGCAGATAGCATTGCCAAAGCTAATTTATGTGAATGGTCGATTGGTAAAAGAATTATTGATTAGCAATCAGATACGTCAACTGGCTCAGAGCGCTCAGCTAGTAGGCATGGGGTATGCGCTTTATTTTGACTTACCAACCCAGTGGTTAAATGTCAATGTAC
>NZ_JBPYDE010000861.1:0-588 GCF_051847555.1 Psychrobacter sp. 1Y4
TGCCGCCATTACGTCTTGTACTAATACCTCAAACCCAGCCGTTATGATTGGTGCTGGTCTAGTTGCCAAAAAAGCCGCTGCTAAAGGCCTCAAAGCCAAGCCATGGGTCAAAACCTCACTCGCACCGGGTTCTAAAGTCGTTACTGACTATTTAGAAAAAACCCATTTGATGGATGAGCTAGAAAAAACAGGCTTCTACTTAGTGGGCTATGGATGTACCACGTGTATCGGTAACTCAGGCCCATTATCAGAAGAGATTGAAAAAGGTATCGAAGAGAACGATTTGGTAGCGGCAGCGGTGCTATCTGGTAACCGTAACTTTGAAGGTCGTATTCACTCGCACGTCAAAGCCAGTTACTTGGCATCACCACCATTGGTTGTCGCCTATGCGCTGGCTGGTACGGTCGATATCGATATGACCACCCATCCACTAGGCCAAGACCAAGACGGTAATGATGTATTCTTAAAAGATATCTGGCCAACTTCAGAAGAAATTAACGAGTTGATTGCCAATAACATCGATGCTGATATGTTCCGTAAAAACTACGGTGAAGTGTTTGACGGTAGTGCCGCATGGAACGCCATTAG
>NZ_JBPYDE010000862.1:0-588 GCF_051847555.1 Psychrobacter sp. 1Y4
ATTTGAGAACTGTGATTATCATAACCTGACTGCTGGCATTGTCGCTGTACATCGTGGTTTTAAAGCTTAAAATCAAAGTACAATTAGCAATACCATATTGAACCCAACATACTACGCGCTGACTCAAAGGCGCTCACTTAATGATGCGAGAGCCTTATGCTGACTGTCTTACTATTGGCTGGTGCCGAAAAGCTGATTAACATTGCCATTGCGAGTGACGAGATTACCAAGGCAGGGTTAGCGCCGCTTGCTGGTAAAGTATTGCGTCTCAATATGGGCATGCCTGATATTCATTTGGACGTATTGTTCACTCATGAACGTTTGCGTTTTGAGCCAGTCACGACAGACAGCGTATTTGAGCCAAGAGGTCAGATGAATGAGCGTCAAAAAGCCAGTATGGAGCGTGCCCGTTTCGGTCATAGCCGTCCGGACTGTACCATTACTGTAGATAATCCAGCGCAGCTACTCAATCTAATGCGCGGCGCGGAGGGTAACTTACCAATCGCGGGCGATTACAAAGTACTGATGCAGCTCAAACAGCTGGTTGCTGGCTTTGATCCTGATTTGGCTGGGCAGCTTGAGCCATTG
>NZ_JBPYDE010000863.1:0-588 GCF_051847555.1 Psychrobacter sp. 1Y4
GTTCTTATAATATGAAAAGTATATCGCTCAACAAAAAGTTGAATAGCTTTGTCTTTAAATTTGGATGGCAAGCTTTTAGCTGAGCGTACTTGTGCTCTGTTATATTGCTTGTTTTTATTAACCTATACGCCATCTTATTTAACAAACCTAAATAATTATAGTGGTCGGCTATAGGTTTATTGTTGTGACTTCGCAATTGCCACAACAAAAGCATCTTATCTTTACTGTAGTTTTCATATTTCTACAGTGAGTCATGCTGCAAGATAGTCCGCAATGTTTTGTTATCGGGGTAATAAGACAGCGCTATATCAGCATGCTACAATATTAAAATAGCCGCGCAGACATGGATGAGCGTCTCATTTATGATCGAATTGTGGCTATCTTCACGATAAGATGAGGCAATTATCTAAACTGCCTGATATCTTGTCCTGATAGTGATAAAAGCGTTATATAATTAATATCGATTTTTACCAATCCCACTCCCATATAAAAAAGGATCTCTCATGAGCGAGTTGCAACTGTCTGACCGCGTCAATAGCATCAAACCCTCTCCTACGCTAGCGATTACTAATAAAGCAAAAGAACTAA
>NZ_JBPYDE010000864.1:0-588 GCF_051847555.1 Psychrobacter sp. 1Y4
CTAAAACCTGTGAGCGACACTTTAAAATCTGAAGCACAAATTGTGGCAGATATAGCGGTTCATGTGCTCGGCTCTGAATCATCCATTCCTTGGCTTGCAATGAGCGAAGATTTTAACCTTATTCGAGACTATATCGCCCAAGCTATTAACGGTTTTGAAGACTTTAATCAGCGTATTCGCACCTCTGAGCGTGGCTTTCATTTGTATCATGCGGCGCGTCACCGCGTATGGAATACTGAGAGCGGCAAAGCGCAGTTTGAAGTACCGCAGTACCCCATTACGTACGTTGCAGCCCAAATGGAAGATGCGCAAAGCATTGATGACGATGAGAATACAACGCAAAAAGTAACGCAAAAGGTTTGGCAATTGACCAGCGTCCGTAGCCACGATCAATTCAATACCATGATATTTGGGTTTAAAGACCGCTATCGCCAAACCAATCGCCGCGATGTGTTGTTTATGCATCCAGATGAAATTAGCCGCTTAGGTTGGCAAAAAGGTGATAACGTTATGGTGACTCGCCAACGTGTTAAAGATAGTTCAGAACAACCACGCATACTAGGTCCACTGATATTGACGGAAATGGAT
>NZ_JBPYDE010000865.1:0-587 GCF_051847555.1 Psychrobacter sp. 1Y4
AGGCGGCGGCTCGCACCTTTACCTTGGGTTTCAGCAGAACGATCAGTAGCGTTTAGTTCAAAATGATTATTGCTCATGGATATAATCCTATAAAAAGAATGATGAAGTGTCTGGTCATAAAAAAGTGGATTTGCGACCAATCCACTAATACGTGATGATAGCTAAGATTTGTCGTTGCGTATAAATGACACAACTATCGATGTTAGCCATTTGCTTATAATAATGATTTTTATAGTAAAAATTACCACAATAGCCATTATTGTTCAGCATGATCAGCACTTTTGATAATGCCAACCTGATTGAATAAAACAAAAGGTCAGCACAGGCGCGCATTATACGGGATTTTGTAGTAATAATAAAGACCTACGCAAAAGGCCTACATAAAAATAGCGCCAAGTACTGATACTTGACGCTATTATTTTTATTACTAAATTTTTATTGTCACTACAATGTTATTAAAATTTATAGCGATGACTGTCTCATATTAGGCATCAAACATGGCGCTAATAGATTCTTCATTATTAATACGGCGTAAGCTTTCAGCAAGCATTGGCGCGATACTGACCTGACGGATTTTGCTACATGCT
>NZ_JBPYDE010000866.1:0-587 GCF_051847555.1 Psychrobacter sp. 1Y4
TAAAGGCCATGAAAGATCCATTTTTGACCAAGGCGCTTGCAGCGATGCACGAGGCGCCAAGTCAAAGCTGGACCATTCATAAGCTTGCAGAGGTGGCAGGTATGTCGCGCTCGAGCTTTGCCCAGCGCTTTAAAGATACGGTAGGGATGCCGCCCCTGACTTATTTGATTGATTACCGCTTGCGTTTGGCAGCACGTTATTTGCGCTTACAGCAAAATAGTATCAGCCGTATCAGTGACATGGTGGGCTATGCGTCAGATTCAACTTTTAGTCAGGCGTTCAGACGCGTTTATGGCGTTTCACCAAAAGCGTACCGTCAACAGTATCAACAGCAAAAGCTTGCATAAGTTATTATTTTAACGTCCTCAGTGTTCATTTATTAAAAGCGTTAAGGCGATCAAGGTATCCTTAGCGCTTTTTTTTGATTGATATAGATATAGTATTTGCCTAGGTAAAATACTTGGCAGTCAACTGGCGCTATTTTGGCTAGGCAAGGCTGACAATACGCTTGTGTTCAGGTACTATGGAATAATGAGTCGTCGAGGTGTGAGCGTTCATATTTGACGCATAATATGTGACTGTATACC
>NZ_JBPYDE010000867.1:0-587 GCF_051847555.1 Psychrobacter sp. 1Y4
AGTGCTTATTATTGCGGTGATACTCATTGCTATTGGTTACTTACTTTGGGTAAAACCCGAGCCAGAAGTGGTTTTACCTGTCAGTCAACCACCTACGATGAATGAGCAAACCGAGGCGGCTCAAGCGGCTTCAACTCCAGATGTCATAACTGATGAGCCTGACACTGTACTCACTGACAGCATTGTCACTGATGGAAGCGCCAATGCAAACGACGATAAGCGTGTTGAAACGCCAAATCCTAAAGCTATTTTAAATGCGCCTCTGCCAAAGACGAACAGCTTAGCTAAAGAAGAAATTGATCGTTTAGAGGACGAACGTAAACGCTTAGCTGAACAAGAAAAGTTGGCTGCTGAGCAATTGGCAATGAATAAACAGCTAACCGATATGAAAGCAGAACAAATCGCTTTACTTGAACAGCAGATAGCACAATTAGAAGCTGATAGCCCTGCTAGTACAGAGACACAATAAACGCAGGACTTTCACAAAGAGGTCTATAATGGCGATTCTGCAACTCACACATGCCTCTATTTTGAATAGCAATGCACAGCTGCTTGTTTTACCTGTCAATAACGCTGGTGTCATTCTA
>NZ_JBPYDE010000868.1:0-586 GCF_051847555.1 Psychrobacter sp. 1Y4
CCCCGATATCGAAGTAGTGGGCGAAGCAGATAGCGGTGATATGGCAATCAAGCAGGCCAAGCAGTTAC
Source organism: Psychrobacter sp. 1Y4 (assembly GCF_051847555.1). NCBI lineage: Bacteria > Pseudomonadati > Pseudomonadota > Gammaproteobacteria > Moraxellales > Moraxellaceae > Psychrobacter > Psychrobacter sp. 1Y4. The sequence continues at coordinate 69 of NZ_JBPYDE010000868.1, forward strand.
GTCCTGATGTGGTATTGCTAGATGTCAATATGCCTAATATTGGTGGTCTTGAAGCGACCAAACGCTTGATTCAGCTCGATATGGGTATCAAGATTTTAGCTGTTAGTAGTATGTCTGCACAGCCCTACCCCTCAATGCTCATCAAAGCTGGTGTCAATGGTTATATCACAAAAGGTACACCACTTGATGAGATGATACGCGCGGTCAAAAAAATCTATCAAGGTGGTCGTTATTTTAGCCAAGACGTTGCTGAACAGTTGGCGGACGTCTTATTGTCTGACAATGCCAACTCGCCTTTTGATTTGTTAAGTGATAGAGAAAAGCAAGTGGCTATGATGGTGGTCAATTGCCAAAGCCCTCAGCAGATTGCTGACCAATTATTTGTCAGCGTCAAAACCATCAATACCTATCGCTACCGTATTTACGAAAAAGTTGGCGTTGATAGTGATGTAAAATTAACGCATTTGGCCATTCGCCATGGTTTGATTCAACCATAAGTTGCTTAGTATCTCATTTGT
>NZ_JBPYDE010000869.1:0-586 GCF_051847555.1 Psychrobacter sp. 1Y4
AGCGTTGCTAAAGTAGCAATGTCTTTATTTTATGGTCATGATGGTTAAATAATAATGAGAGTATATGTTTGCTCATTTTTTCTAAGTTATAGCAGCTTTGTACCGCAAAATATAGTAAAAAGCTGTCAAATGAAAGCGAGCTGATAAGCAATGACTTGTTTTAGTCTTTTGATAGTTTTGCAATCAAAGCACTTAATAGCTGATACTCTTTTTGATCAAGCTGTAGACGTGATCCCAGTCTGGATAGGCGTGATGGTAATGACTTTAGATGTTCACTATTTGCCAGACCGCGCTGTACCATAAGGTCAGTAGTGCGCTGAGTAAGCTGTTGCAACTGCTGCTGATTGATAGCAGGCTCATCCCACTGTTGACGCAAATTCACATTGATTGCTGATTGGGACGCAGTATTCTCGTCTAAACTGTCCGCTGTCTGAGTATGCGTTTGAGCATAAGCAAAGATAAAGCTGGCGATTACTTGCACTGCTGAGGCGACATTTAATACAGGATAAGCAGGATTGGCGTCGATTTGAATGTGATAATCAGCATAAGCCAACTCTTCATTGGTCAACCCACGATCTTCACGTCC
>NZ_JBPYDE010000870.1:0-586 GCF_051847555.1 Psychrobacter sp. 1Y4
TAGAGGCCAGCATGTGGGCTTCTATTCGCTTGCGCGCGCCTGTAGGACTACTACACTCAGTCCCAAGCTTACAGCAAAAAGCTGCGGTCAATTATTCTGGCTGTCTCAATATCGATGATGAAAATGCCTTACTTGAGCAGTTCACAACCAAAGAGCATTTGAGCAACTGTGAGCTAAAAGCACAGGGCAGATTGCTACTGTCTCAAGCTACCACGTATTGCGAGCAAAAGCCTCATAAGCTCAAAACTTATACCTTGCATCGTCATGAAAACCTGAACCAGAGTATCGATTACGTCGATGACAAGGCACAATTGATCGTCATCGGTCATCATGTCACGTGCAAATCGACATTAGGACAACTGATTAGGGTCAGCCACTGCCCCATTTTGGTGACACATGCACCATTTTTGCCCCCTACTACCGCTTTATTTGCTTTTGACAATAGTCCAACATGCCATAAGTTACTTAATTGGTTGTGTAAGACCCCGCTCGTGCGTGCCTTGACCATTCATATTGTCATGATCGGTAAAGAAACTTCTGATAACTGTGATGCCCTACGTGAAGCATACGCGAAGCTCAAGCAAGC
>NZ_JBPYDE010000871.1:0-586 GCF_051847555.1 Psychrobacter sp. 1Y4
CGTGGCTTTTTTATTGACTGTTTATAGATTTATTTATTACGAAATTTCACAGGTTGTACCGCCCCTTTCGGGTTCGGCATATTAGGATAATGATGCTCGTGCTCGACATCGCATTCTTCCCCAACCACTGAGCCATCGTCTTTTACTGGTTTGTGAATATAGCCCGTACGCTCAGCAGGTGGTAGGTGCTCGTGCTCCCATACCATCACTGCTTGCATGCAGGTTTCTCGCTGCTCAGCGGTAATTTTACGACCATCAGGCCACTTACCTAGCTCAATCGCCATGCGGAATTTATCAACCACTTCCGGTGTTAGACTGGCTAGTATTGTTTGTTTATCCATCTTGCCTACTCTCCACTACTATTTTTGCATCATATTTTTTGATGATTATTGGGCGATTTGAAAACATGCCCTAATAGATACGCTCATTCATCATCTATGATATCATCATCGACATCCAGACTGAATTCTTCGGCATGTACGTTCCAGTGCAGCTTGGTACGACAGGCTTCATAAAAGTCAAACCCAGGCGGATGCAGTAAAGTGAGCTTATCAGGATGCTTACGAATATACAGGCGCTGTTCTTG
>NZ_JBPYDE010000872.1:0-586 GCF_051847555.1 Psychrobacter sp. 1Y4
TTAAAAAAACAAAACTTATGTTTATATTATTTTATCTTTAGATGGTATAAAACTACTATTAAATCGTTTATTCAAGATATATGACTACGGCTATTTTTTTATAAAGTTATTCTTATAAAAACGATCTTCATCATTGCTTTCATTATCAAATTTTATATTGAAATTTATAAAAACTACCTTTCATACCTGATATAAACCGTTTGTGCTATCCAATTCATTTAGTGCTAACAGTCTATTAATGACATTGATATACTCTATTTAATTAAATAGTGTAGCTGATTTTAAGCGCCAAGGTTGCATGTAAAGAATCAGTTAACAATGAGTTTAAATCTATCAGAGTTTGGCCATTCATGGCTGAAAAGAACAAAAATTATCTGGGTCGGCGTCTTATGAGTAAAGTGCCTACCTTGCTGTCAATACTGAGTATAAAGAATGAACTACGGTGACGTGTTTCGCAAAAGCGATTTAGGTAGAGCAGAAATAAAGTCTCAAAGTCTCGGTATATTGCCTCGAGAAGCGAGAACATTGCTGATTATGATTGATGGCAAGCGCACGTATCAAAACTACCTTAATACACTTGATAATA
>NZ_JBPYDE010000873.1:0-586 GCF_051847555.1 Psychrobacter sp. 1Y4
GCTATCCGACGACAGCGCAAGGGTTAGAAGCGCTTACCACACCGCCTGCGGATGCAAAAAACTATCCTGAAGGTGGCTATATTAAAGGTGGCTATCCAACAGATGGTTGGGAAAATGAGATGCAATATGTCTCGCCAGGTAGTGAAGGGCGACCTTATGACTTGTTTTCCTTAGGTGCAGATGGACAGCAAGGTGGTGAAGGTCAGGATGCGGATCTTTATGCTCAGCTATAAGATTTAGCCTTGTCGGCATCTAGAAAGCCTATACCAATAAAATATCGTTAAATGCACTTGCTATCGTGCAATTAACGACCTATCAATATCAACTAATAACTCTTTATTGGTTGATATTTTTTATCGATACGTAAAATAAATACCATCTGATATGAACCTTGTATCGAGGGTCAATAGTTTTATCAGTAGGTGTATATTCGTACTGCCAGTCACTGGAAGCTAACATCAAAGGTAATAACTTATGTCAATAAAAATACCAACACTACAATCAGTCGCTATCAATAAACGCGCTACTAAGTTCTACGCGCTTGCGTTTACTGTTGCAACCACCTCGTTGATGACAGCTTTATCAA
>NZ_JBPYDE010000874.1:0-584 GCF_051847555.1 Psychrobacter sp. 1Y4
GGGAAGCGGCTCTGTACCGAAAAAAGTTTCAAATACGGGATAAAATGCGGCTCCACTGGATTAAACACCATCCAAATGGCAATCCAATTGGTCAAAAAGCCCCAAATCGCGGCAAAAAACGGTACAGTCCAGTGCTGCGGTACCACCAAAAATATAAACATCTGGATAATACCAAACACTAACCCAATCAAAGCACTGATATGCCAGATAAAATCGATCTCTTTTTGACCGACTTTTAAGAACATATTGACCATCAGACGACGATCGTTCTCCATCGTATTAACAATCATCTTACGCATATCGACCAGATCTTCGACATGGTAGGTCAAATCTGTCACCAGCGACTGCATGATATTAGGCAGCTCTTTATGGGCTTGGGCATAGACACGGCGCTTTAGGGCATAAGGCAGGTTACCCCATAATGCGGGTGAATGATCGAGCATAATCTCATCAATCAACGGCTCAAGGTTTTTGTCAACCGTATCAGTGACAAATAGCGCCATTTGCTCAGGCTCCATCGCTTTAAAAAACTCATCTAATGAGCCGAGCTTTGACAATGTCTGATCAACGATAACACCCGATAT
>NZ_JBPYDE010000875.1:0-584 GCF_051847555.1 Psychrobacter sp. 1Y4
GGAGCGATAGCGCCATGACCAGGGAAATGTTTGCCAGTGGTAGCCATACCAGCCGCTTTCATGCCGCGCATAAACTGCGTGGCTAGGGCAACGATCGCTTGTGGCTCCTCATGAAAGCTACGGTCACCGATAACTTGGCTGATACCATCTCTATCCAGCACGGGCGCAAAGCTCAAATCAATACCTACTGCCATCACTTCGGCTGCCATCAGATAGCCGCAGTCGTATGCGCAGCTGAGCGCGCGGCTTGGGTCGTGATTGAATAACTCACCAAGCCTACCCATAGCAGGTAGCGGTGTGAATCCTTCACGTAGCCGTGCGACTCGTCCGCCTTCTTGATCGACACCGATTAATATATCCTGATTGTGATACCGGATATCGTCACACAATGCGCGTACTTGGGCCGCATCAGCGACGTTGCGTCCAAACAGTATGACCCCGCCGACCTGTGCTTGTTTGATCAAGCTGACGTCTTCTGCGGTCAGTGCGGTATTATCGATATCAATCATTAAAACGCCGTACATTGCGTCATCCTTATTTTTTTGTGTATTGTTATATTATGGGGTTGACCGATCATCGATGTC
>NZ_JBPYDE010000876.1:0-584 GCF_051847555.1 Psychrobacter sp. 1Y4
TTATATCCCAATAATCAACCGTGTTTTCATTAAACTCAAAATCAAACAAATCACATACTGATATTAATAACTTTTGAATTTCATTCTCAAAATCAATCCAAGTATCTACATCAGTCAAATGATGTTTAAAGTGTTGAAACCACCCATTGCTCTTTAAATTTCCTCTTAACTCTTTAACTTTATCAGGTGATAACTGTAAATCATCTGTCTTGTATAGCTTTTTAGTCTTCTGAAAGAACTCCTTATCTATCTCTGAACAATCACCTGAGATGTATTTGTGAAATAAATTATCAAATCCCAGCTCCGCGTTTTCCTCACTACCCTCTACCACTCTCATGGCATCCATGAAATGTACATAAGCAGTTGGTAAATAATGAGCCAAATCAAAACCATTGCCTAATACAAATATTTTTTTGGTATCCAAGGCGTAGACTCCTGTAGTTTTTATTATCAAACATTAATAATGCTATAGCACTATTGTAGAGTGTTCTAGTCATAACAATAGAGAGTTTAGCGTATAGATCACAAAAAAAGCAGGTCAACGAATTCTCGACCTGCCCCATTATTATTAACTTCTAAACACC
>NZ_JBPYDE010000877.1:0-583 GCF_051847555.1 Psychrobacter sp. 1Y4
AAGTAGGCCGTAAATATGAGTGCTGCAACTAATAACCAACCCGCAATAAGCGGAAAGCTTGTCTCGCCGAGTGGCACTGAAAAGAAGATAAGATCGACGAACCATCCAAATGCACTGGACATAAAACTGTCGAGACCTGCACCAAATGCTGCTAGAGCTGACTGCTCAGCCTCTAGACCTGATTCAGCTGCTTGCGAGAGAGTGGCGCTGAATAGTAGCGCCATAGCGATTAACGATTGCTTTTTCATAGACATCCTTGTCATAAAAATCACTTCTAGGTGAATTTTCAAAAATTTTATTAAAATCAATACTAAACAAGCAATTGTTTATTAACAATTTGTACTCTTCTTAGTAATAAATTGTTAACACTGACTATATAACAATAACAATTAATAAACAAAACATTTATAAGCTTTCATTAGTCAAAAGTCAAATTATCTTTTAAGGCTAACAGTCAAACCCAATCACTCTTATAACAGCTATCAATGTATATCGTCATTATCTTAGAGTGTAGAGAAAGCACTTGGAATATAGACAAAGGACATAGACACCTTCTAAGATGATTTAACAGTCATGACGCAAA
>NZ_JBPYDE010000878.1:0-583 GCF_051847555.1 Psychrobacter sp. 1Y4
CCTTTATTTATGCAGAAGTAGGCTCACTAGCATTTAAGCCAATCAGTATGGTGCTAGGCAATTTGTTTGAATCGCCACTACTGATATTGGGTGCGGCGATGATGATGTTTGGTATTGCCTTTAAGCTCTCGGCTGCTCCCTTTCATATGTGGACGCCAGATGTTTATGAAGGCGCGCCTGTTCCTATTGCGACCTTTTTGGCATCGGTATCAAAAGTTGCCATGATGGCGCTGGCGGTTCGATTCTTAATCGATACCTCTTTATTGGCATTGCCATCGGTGCAGATGTTATTGATGGTGATGGCAACCTTGTCTATCTTGGTAGGTAATTTGTTGGCTGTGCGTCAGACCAGCCTCAAACGTCTATTGGGTTATTCATCCATTGCCCATATGGGTTATGTGATGATCGTTATCGTCAGTATTGGCGCTGCTGCTGATAGCATCTCTAGTATGTATATGGCGGTGTATGCCTTTACGTCTATCGGTGCTTTTGGTGTGGTGACATTGATGTCGAGTCCATATCGCCTATCTGGTGAGGCTGATGAGCTGACACATTATCAAGGATTGTTCTGGCGTCGTCCGGT
>NZ_JBPYDE010000879.1:0-583 GCF_051847555.1 Psychrobacter sp. 1Y4
GTTCTTGAATGGCAGATAGTCACCGTACAGTTCGCATTCAATAGCATCATCGCCATTGGCTTACCCAAAATAGCACTACGTCCTACGACCACTGCTTCTTTACCTGCAAGGTCGATATTATGATGCTCTAATAGATGCATAATGCCTTGCGGTGTACAAGAGCCATAAGCTGACTGCTGCATCGCCATACGACCAAAACCAAGGCAAGTCACACCATCGACGTCTTTTGCTAAGTCGATTTGCTCAAAGCAAGCGCGCTCATCAATATGCTCAGGAACAGGATGCTGTAGCAAAATGCCGTGTACGTCTGGATTGCTGTTTAGCTCATCAATCTTTGCCATGAGCTGCTCAGTGGTCGTGGCACTCGGCATCTCAACGCGTATAGAGTCCATGCCAACACGGCGACAGGCGTTGCCTTTCATACGGACATAAGTGGCAGAGGCTGGATCGTCACCAACCAATATCGTCGCTAAGCTTGGGGTGCGCCCCGTTTTATCTTTGATCGCATCCACGCGCGTGCGTAGATCCTGTTCTATTTGTTTGGCAAGTGCTTTGCCGTCCAAAACGGTGGCGGACTCGTGGG
>NZ_JBPYDE010000880.1:0-583 GCF_051847555.1 Psychrobacter sp. 1Y4
TATCGAGGTTTGATAATTGCCGCGTAGCGATGCCAAAGACGGCGCAGCAAAACAACTGCTGATGCTCATGCCTAATAAAATCGCCGTGCTTAATAGCCGTTTGTTAGAGACGACTTTATGCCTTATTTTATATTTAACCTTCGCCATCATGCATAATCCTTTTATAGAATAAAAACTATATTTATAGAATAAATTATAACTTTATTTATTTGATTAAAGTTCATTATTTTATAAAAAAAGAATTTAAAATATTTTTTATTATTCAATATCAAATACTTATAAAAATAAAAATTATCTTTAGCAAAACTGGCACACCTTTAGCAACCTATAAAGTACAAACAAAAAGACATTCGCTAAGGAGACACTATGCAGCCTATCAATCACAACATCATGCAAGACGGCGGAACCCCAATCAGACTGTGGACCAAAGGCGTGCCTGTCGACCCAAAAGCCCACGACCAGCTGATCAAAGCCTCAAAAATGCCCTTTATTTATAAGTGGCTCGCGGTGATGCCTGATGTGCATGTCGGTATCGGCGCGACCATCGGTACGGTGCTGCCCACCAAAGAAGCGATTATCCCTG
>NZ_JBPYDE010000881.1:0-583 GCF_051847555.1 Psychrobacter sp. 1Y4
AGTGGGTACGTTTGGTAAAGCGTTTGCTTCGGTTGGCGCTTATATAATATGTGATGAGGTGGTCAAATCATGGCTCATCAATCAGATGCGTCCGCTGATTTTTAGTACCGCATTGCCACCAATCAATCATGCATGGACACGGTTTATTTTGGCAAAAATGCCGCAGCTACAGACGCGGCGACAGCATTTGGCGCAGATTTCATTACAACTGAACCAAGCCATTAGCCCTGAATATCGTGTAGCATCAGCAGCAAAAGATCCTATTTACGAGTCACCCATTGTGCCTTATATTTTGGGTGACAACGCTCGTACGATGGCAAAAGCGAAACAGCTCCAAGCCGCTGGATTTTATGCCTTACCCATTAGGCCACCGACCGTCCCTGCCAATACATCACGTATTCGCTTGGTACTCAACGCAGCCATTACCCATGCTGAGTGCGAGCGCCTGATCATGCAATTATCTATATGACGACAGCAGTTTTTGATGCTCATTATAAACTTTTATGCGAAAGAACGATTATGGAACATCCTCTCACTACTTCCGAGCTAAGTGCCCGCAAGCAGACTATTGCGCGGCATTTTT
>NZ_JBPYDE010000882.1:0-582 GCF_051847555.1 Psychrobacter sp. 1Y4
AAGCGCTTCAGGGTTTGCAAATACATGCGAGCGTACAGCGGCTCTATCCATTGACCCATCACCACTTAATACCCAATCACCGAATCTTTTTTGGATTTTGCGCAGCGTATCGCTGCCTTTAGTAACGATCTCATGAGCGATCACATCGGCATCGATAATATCGATCCCTTGCTCAGCAAACCAAGCACTAGCAGCGGATTTGCCACTACCGATCCCGCCTGTTAAACCAACGACGAGTGTCTTGTTTTTTGTCTGTAGACTTTGTGGTTGACGTAAATAAGATTGTGCGACTTTATTTGACATAATGATGGCTTATTTGACAGAGGTAGTAAAAGCAGTGACCAGTAAAGAAAGGGCTTATCAATAATTGTGCTTATAGATTAGGGTAAAAAACTTACTATCAAGACTTAGTAAGTATACATACCAAGATACCAGCTGACGATATCTGAGCCGTATAATAAAGCAACAATGCCTGCGACAGCAATGTAAGGACCAAAGGCAAAAGGCCTGCTCTCACCTTGTTTTTTCATCAAGATTATCCCGACGATTGACCCGAGCAAGGATGATAATAAAATAATTAAT
>NZ_JBPYDE010000883.1:0-582 GCF_051847555.1 Psychrobacter sp. 1Y4
GTTAAATACCAGACCGTCACACTGATAGCCACCTTTAATATGTGTGGGTGACAATGGGTAAGCTACGCCTTGGTTGTCTTGCTCTAGTGCAAACAGACTCTCAATGTTTAATTTGGCGGCTTTGGCATGAGCGTATTGCACCAGTAGATTTGGTATCGACATAACGGGCGCCAGTACCCTACCACCCAATATCGAGCAGGCAATCAGTCCACCCATTGTCATATCACCTTGCATGACGACAAATGAGCCAACAATCACGATACCGACATAACTGACCTGCTGCAGCATCTGCGTGAAATACGTGAGATTGTCATTGGCATGCTTCATGTCCAAGTCATTTTTGATGGTAACGTCCATCACATCAAGCCAACGCGAGAGAAACTTCCAACTGCCCGCCCCCGCCTTTATGGTCTCAACACCTTCTACCGCCTCGACTAGCAGACCTGTTTTATAATAAGAAGCCGTCGCACCTTCTGCGGCAATGGCATCAATGCGTTTGCGCGCAATCAGCCCCATCGTAATCGCAATCACCGCTGCAACCACTGGTACGGCAGCCACTAAAGGTGAGCCAATAAAAGCCAC
>NZ_JBPYDE010000884.1:0-582 GCF_051847555.1 Psychrobacter sp. 1Y4
GAATTTTGCCGCTATTTTTTATATCATGCTCGTCTGTTTCACCTTGTTTTACAGCATTGTCACTACGCCAACGCAGTTGAATCACCTGATAGGGGTTGTCTTTACGAATGTCGTCAAGCGAAAAGCATTTGTGTCGATGAACGACCAAGCCGTGCCGAGATAAGTGCCCAACGATAGGGTCACCATAGATTGGATGACAGCAGTTAGCAAAATCGAGCTCAACCCCAGAGGCATTGGCGATCAGCTGCTGTGGCTGTGTCATATCTTCGTTGTGTGCTTTGGCTTGCACGTCACTGACTTCATCGTTAAACAAACGAGTGACTACAAGCTGTGGCAGCAGCGTACCGGAGCTTATTTGTTCGAATAGGGTGTTTTTTTCAGTCACACCGCGCCATTCAGTCAGATCTTTCCAGTCATCATCTGTTAGGTCATCGAGCGTTTTTTGATAGGTTTTAAGGGCACGATCTAACGCTTGACGGCCATGATGCTGCTTGTCAGCGGTAGATAAGTCTTTGAACCAACGTAATATCTCTTCACGCGCTTTGTTGGTCACCACAAATCCTAACCATTCTGCTTTTGGTT
>NZ_JBPYDE010000885.1:0-581 GCF_051847555.1 Psychrobacter sp. 1Y4
GTGATGCACCGCCTGCTGAGATTCATGTCAGTAGTCAAGGGCTCTCTACCGCTCAATATAACTCATTGCAGACAGTGATGGACCAGCAAAAGGTCAGCAGTTTTTTTACTTCTGATTTGCAAGCATTAAGAGATATTACGACAAGCCTTGCATGGGTTGATCAAGTGAGTATCTCTCGAGACTGGCAACGCGGCATTGTAGTTACCGCCTTACCTAAGCAAGCAGTCGCTAATTTTGGGACAGAGCGCTTGGTTGATGCAAAAGGATCTGTGTTCGTTCCTGCTGATAGTAGCGACTTGACGCAAGAGCGCTTTGCTACTCTGCAAGGTGAAATGGCTCAAGCGCCAGTCATTATGCAGCAAATGCAGCAAGTCAATGACTGGTATGCGCCACTTGATATGCAGGTTGAAGACATTATTTTGTCACCAAGAATGACTTGGCTCATTCGTTTTGATAATGGCTTACGCGTCATCGTCGATAATGAGAACACCGCACAAAAACTACTGAATCTAAGCCAGTTACTTGGTAATCAGTTAAGCGGACGCCGAGATGAGATGCAGTCTGTAGACTTACGCTACAAG
>NZ_JBPYDE010000886.1:0-581 GCF_051847555.1 Psychrobacter sp. 1Y4
ATAGACTTAACGCTCACCGATGATTTTGTGGATCCTCATCATTATGCAACCGACGTTATTTTTCGGATTGGCACATTGAATGATTCGTCCTTTCATGCGCGTATTTTCGGTGAGCAAACCTATCATCTTGCCGCCGCGCCAGCATATATAAATAAGCACGACACCCTACAAGCGCCATCCGACTTGGCTCATCATAAATGCTTGGTTTATAAAGGCTCATCAGGGCCAAACCGCTGGTTTTTCAAGAAAAATGATGAAAACTGGACACCATTTGCCGCCCCTGCATTGCTTATGTCAAACAATGCAGAGTCATTGCTGGTATCAGCGCTCAAAGGAATGGGAATTGTACTGTTTCCTGATTGGTTGATCGGTAATCATTTAAAAAGCGGTAAGTTGGTGAAGCTGCTGCCTGACTATGAGGCCGCTATTAAGACGACGCCTCAGCATGTCGCCGCTATCTACCCCAATACACGTCACATCTCGTTGAATGTGAGAGCCTTGATTGATTATTTCGCTGAGGTTTATGGCGAGCCGTTATATTGGCAAGTTAACTAAGAAGCCATGAATGAAGCGCCATAACC
>NZ_JBPYDE010000887.1:0-581 GCF_051847555.1 Psychrobacter sp. 1Y4
GTGCAATGAGCGTAAAACTAAGTGCAGATGGTTGCATCACGAGCGTCTGCGCACGCAATGAAGACTGCTTGATTAAAGGAGATATCTTTGACAGCGCTGCCATGTGTGATGCCGGTGCTTGGCTGTCGCTAAGCAGTTTTGGTTGTAATTGTACTTGGAGCTTGGTTCGAGTACTGATCGGCTCATCAGCGAACCAAGATTGATATTGCGCAGCTATTTCAGTCTTGGTGGCAGCTGTTGCCTCATTATACTTGTACCACTGCACCCCATCGGTTGCCATCTGTAGCACTAAAGCCGATAACGCAACCATCATTGCTACCCGTAGATACGGTGATAACTGTGAGTCGGTTGACTTGATAAAGAAGTTCAACGCATGACGTTCTGGGTTTTCAATGGGCGCTGGTGTCGTGGGCAAGCTCGTTAATAACAGCTGGTGATCGGCGATCAGCGCTTTCGTTTGCGCCATAGAACTGGTTATCGCTGATGTTACTGGGATATCATTGATACCCATACTATCTATTTCGTTAGCGGCTAAATCACTGATAGCAAGACTATTGGTTTCAATAGAATTCAGCAACATC
>NZ_JBPYDE010000888.1:0-581 GCF_051847555.1 Psychrobacter sp. 1Y4
AATATACAAGTGTAAACTTAACTATGAAAATAACGGTTATATGCTAAACTACGTGCGCTTTTACCGTCTAATATAATGACTGTAATACGAAATATAAGCGTTTATGACGCACTGTGACACTGGTAATGATCAATAGGACTATTTATGAAACGTTATGAATGTATTGTCTGCGGCTGGATCTATGATGAAGCGCTTGGCTGCCCTGAAGAAGGTATTGCCCCTGGTACCAAATGGGAAGATATCCCTGATGACTGGACCTGCCCTGAGTGCGGTGTCGGCAAGCTTGATTTTGAGATGCTTGAGCTGTAGTAGATGACCCTCTAATTAGGACACTTCATGACAACATCAAATGACATTAATAGTGCCAAATTGCCGGAAACGTCAGATACCAGTTTAGACAACACTCTAGACTTTTACCCTACTCCTGAATGGCAACGGTTTGGGAATCATCAGTGGCGCGACTCCGATCTTAGTCAACACCTTCATCAAGCGATGATTGATATTGGTGATGGTATAGAGCTATGTGTCGAAGCGGGTGGCAACCCTAATAATCCGCCCCTACTGATGATCATGGGGCTGGG
>NZ_JBPYDE010000889.1:0-580 GCF_051847555.1 Psychrobacter sp. 1Y4
AATCATAAACCAACTGACCCCAAAGCCCTCGCGCTTCCCACCAACGCTGATAGCTGGCATTGTTCCGAAATCCGAGAAACAGCGATAGAGCAATCCCTAGTAAGGTAAAAGTCGCGATACCATAATAAGGAAAAGAGTCAGGAAGCCAGTGCTGAATAATCGTGACGAGCGTACTAAGAATAGTAATCAGCAAAATTTGCGGATAGATTTTTGGAATGATTGAACCGCGAAGGGCGAAAAATATCTTAAAAGGATGGGGTGTTTGCCGGACAATCATGGGTTTTCCTAGCGATGGGTTCTATGAGCACAGTATTGAAGGTGCAGTATGATTTTAATATAGAATTGGAGTCTGTAAAGAGTGTTTTGCAATTAGGGAAGGGGTAACATTTCTATAAAATTCAATAGCATTCCTTATGATCAGGTCGTTGTATAACAGTGAAAACAAAAAATGTGGAAAACTATTAAAATCGCTTTAGCCAATTAATAGCAAAAAAGGTATTATTCTAAATGATCAAACTAATTTCGGTAGCTTTATTAGCATTATTAGATTGGATGAGTTTGCAATAAACACATTAAGATA
>NZ_JBPYDE010000890.1:0-579 GCF_051847555.1 Psychrobacter sp. 1Y4
ATTTTTGATCTTACCTTCTGTCGGTGCCATCAGACGCTTTTCTTCTAGCACTTGCGCCCGATCTCGTAACTGCTCAAGCTCAGTGTCTAACTCTTCTTGAGCTTTAGTCATTTCCGCCTGTGCTTCTTCAAAGTACTTATTGCGTTTATTATTGATTTGCGCTTCGATATCAGCAACTTGACGACTCAGCTTGATGACATCGGCCTGACTGACATCGCCATATTCGAGTAATGGCTCGTTCATGCTAAGCTCTTGGCGCGCTAGTACCAGCATTTTTTCGAGAGAAGAGACATCTTCATTAATGGCCTGACGCCGACGGTTATAGAGCGCTCTTTGGTTCTGTACGTACTCAGGATAACTTTGTACGTCTTTAGGGAACACCAATGGTGTTTCAAAAATTTCGGCATTTAACCTTGCCAATTTGGCCTTTAATGCCGCTGTTTTGGAGGCAGAATTATCTACCGCCGCTTTAGCACGCTCTTCTTCTAATACCACAAGCAGCTGACCTGCTTTGACCTCTTCACCCTCGACAACCGCTAGATCTGTCAACACACCGCCTTCTGATGCTTGAATCTCCTG
>NZ_JBPYDE010000891.1:0-579 GCF_051847555.1 Psychrobacter sp. 1Y4
AAGCATCAGGCAAGTCACCCATTAAAGCAAGGCACTTAGCCTTTGACCACATACCGTGTGCAATCGCTTTAGGAAAACCAAACGCGCGTGCTGATAGTGGATGCAAATGAATCAGATTAAAGTCACCTGAAACAAAAGCATAACGGCGACCGATATCTTCTGGTACTTCAAAAATACTATGTACGTCTTTTTTACCTACTTCTGGCTTCACAGCAACTGGACGCGGTGTGCTTTTTTTATCTTTGCTGCTGGCCGTTTTTTTGCTGCGTGATAGGTAAGTTGACGTCCCTTCCCAAATCACTTTGTCCTCTGCCTTTACCGTGGTGACAAAGTCAAATTGCTGACCTTGAGCATGGTCACGCAAGTTATCAAAAGTGACCGACATGGATACCGTTTCGCGCTCACCGATAGGACGATGCTGCGTGACGCTATTGTCTACGTGTACCAGACCCAACATCGCAAATGGAAACGGCTCTTTGACCATCATATTCATCTGTAGAGTCTGTGATAATACTGAAAAGTACGTCGCTGGAACTTTACCATTATCAGCAAAGCCACAAATTTTACGATAGTCGTTTA
>NZ_JBPYDE010000892.1:0-579 GCF_051847555.1 Psychrobacter sp. 1Y4
CAATGTTGTTATAAGCAGAGCCTAACACATTATCAATCGTGTCTACTTTTTGGATACTTGGCATGACCACATCGAACTGACTGGTTTGAGCAGGTTTTAGTCCATCGACACTGCCGCAGATAGCGATGACAGGAGTACGGCTGGCCTTAGCGGTTTGGCTGATACCGCCTGCCACTTTACCCATGGCTGTTTGCGCATCGAGCCTGCCTTTGCCAGTGATGACGAGATCAGCATCGGCGATATGCTGTGACAGGTGAGCCACTTCGGCCACCGTATCGAAGCCTGACTTTAGCTGAGCTTTAAAGAAAGTCATCATCGCATAGCCAAGACCGCCAGCAGCGCCAGCGCCTTCAACGTATTGACAGTCTTCATAGCCATGCTGTCCACATATGGTAGCGAAGTGACTGAGTGCCTTGTCCAAGGTATTGACTTGCTCTGGGCAAGCGCCTTTTTGTGGGCCAAACACGGCGCTAGCACCCAGCAGACCGCATAGTGGATTGGTCACATCACAAGCAACCTCAAATACCGTGTCTGATATCTTTGCATGAAGGCTAGTATTATCGAGCTTATTTAGGCTGG
>NZ_JBPYDE010000893.1:0-578 GCF_051847555.1 Psychrobacter sp. 1Y4
TTATTTAAGCTGTTAATATTTTTATTTCGTAAAATTAGATTCATCAAATAATATTCTTAAATCTTTTAGCCTTATCTCAGCTGCTTTTTTTGATACGTTGAAATGTCTAGAGAGTCCTACTAGTACGTTATTTACCACAATCTTATTGCATTCTTGCTTATCGTTATAAAGAAATACTTTTCCTCTAGGAGTTAGACCTAACTTTTTATAGATCTCTAGGAAACGCTCTAAGAAAGTCTTTTTAGGCATAAGAATACAAGACGCCAAATAGTTAGCCTGAAACTCTAATTTGCTAATAAATCCATTTCTGTTTGTACTTTCTCCATTCAGATCTTCGTTAAAAAAAGCATCCTTTATCAAGTACCTATCATGGTCTAATAATATATGAGAAATCTCGTGCGCTAATGTAAACCTATCTCTATGCACGTTATCATCGCTCTGTTTGTACAAATAAATCTCTCGTTGAATGAAGTCTATTTTTCCAAGTAATCGTTGGTCGTGATCTGTCACATCTTCAATAATCGTTATATTAGATAAAGCATCAAGCAGGACTATTTTATCTAAATCGACTGAACCAT
>NZ_JBPYDE010000894.1:0-578 GCF_051847555.1 Psychrobacter sp. 1Y4
ACTACATTTAATACCACTATAATAATCACAATGAATAAATATAAAGGAGTCCTACAATGAGCTTCGACAAACAACAGAACCAACAAACCAACCGTCAAATCAAACTTGCCAGCCGCCCGAACGGCGAACCAACCGCTGACAACTTTGACATGACAACCAGCGACATCCCAACGCCAAACGATAACGAGATGTTATTACGCACGGTATATCTGTCATTAGACCCATATATGCGTGGACGTATGAGCGATGCCAAAAGCTACGCTGACCCATTAGCAGTCGGTGACGTCATCATGGGCGGCACAGTTGCTCAAGTCGTCGAGTCTAATATCGATAAATTTGCTGTCGGTGATTTGGTGGTATCAAATTCCGGCTGGCAGGACTACAGCGTCAGCGATGGCGAAGGTGTTCTTAAGCTTGATAAAAACATGGCAAACCCTTCTTATGGTTTGGGTGTATTAGGTATGCCCGGCTTCACCGGCTACATGGGTCTGACTGATATCGGTAAACCACAAAAAGGCGAAACCTTAGTTGTCGCTGCAGCCACTGGGCCTGTCGGCGCTACGGTCGGTCAAGTGGGT
>NZ_JBPYDE010000895.1:0-578 GCF_051847555.1 Psychrobacter sp. 1Y4
GATCTATAACTTAAATCCATTCCATGCCGATACCGAACGCAAACAAGTCAACGTCAAAACCAAGCTGACGGGTAATTTTGATGCACTAGGTAGAACGCATCAAGTCATCTTGGGTGGCTCGTATAACAAGAGCGATCTTGATACCTTTACCTATACAGCGCCGCCTGATGGACTTTTGCCAATATCTGACTTCGATAACTGGGATGGCAGCTACGCTGAGCCAGCATGGGGTGCCAAAACCCAAAGCTCTGATGTCACTGTTAAAGAAAAGGCCATCTTTGCCGCCACTCAGCTAAAGCTAACGGATCCCTTGTCAGTGATATTGGGGTCACGGGTGTCTGATTATGAGCGCTCAGGTGTGCAGTATGGCAATAATGTAGACACTGAATCCAAACATATTTGGACACCTTATGCGGGTATTACTTATGATATTAACGAAAACCACAGCCTTTATACTAGCTACAGCGAAATCTTTAAACCACAAACCGAGCGCGATATCGACGGCAATTATCTCGATCCTATCGAAGGTAAAAATTACGAAATCGGCCTCAAAAGCGAATCAGATAATGGCGCGCTAC
>NZ_JBPYDE010000896.1:0-578 GCF_051847555.1 Psychrobacter sp. 1Y4
TTGAGTGCAAAAAGTGTTTAAGTATCAATTTTGAGTGATAACACCGGTTACATGAGAATCGATTAGCGACCCCAGTTTGCTTGTGCTAAGGCAGTAGCGGTGATTGCCAACCGGCGACCCTGTGCGATACCTAGATCACGCTCGTCTGCTGATACTGGCTGATCATGGGCGGCCCCGCTAACATGACTGGCACCATAAGGTGTACCGCCGCGGTGGGTGCGATTCAGAGCAGGCTCAGCATAAGGAACGCCCACAATCATCATACCGTGATGCATCAATGGTAACATCATCGTCAGCAGTGTGGTCTCTTGTCCACCATGCATAGAGCCTGTCGCTGTAAATACGGACGCTGGCTTATTTTGTAAGTTCCCTGCTAGCCAAAGCGTCACAGTATTGTCCCAAAAATACTTCATGGGCGCGGCCATATTGCCAAAATGCGTCGGGCTACCCAGTGCCAGACCGCTACAGTCTTTTAGATCATCCATCGTACAATACAAATCACCTTCATCCGGTATCGCAGGCTTGCTCGATGTGGTCTCAGGGGCCACCGTCGGGACAGTACGAATACGGGCTGTCAT
>NZ_JBPYDE010000897.1:0-578 GCF_051847555.1 Psychrobacter sp. 1Y4
CACTAACATCCTATAGTCTACGGATAATGCAAGTATGAATGACGCTCTAGGAATTTCATGGTTCGTACTCACATCTATTATCAGTAATGACGATTTTTTACTCTCATCATGAATACCAATAATAATGCCAATCAATATGGAGACTCTATGTCCGATGTTGCCTTAAATGTCATAGCAACTGACCTGTCGACACATCAGCCGACCCAGCAGTTTATGGTGCAACGTGCCAGTAAAGAAGACTTAGCAGAAGTCTTGGCGATTTATAATCAAAGTATTCCTGGCAAACAAGCAACGGCAAATTTGGCGTTAGTAACGGTTGAAGAACGTACGGCTTGGTTCGATGAGCATTTAGATAGTCCAACGAGGCCTATTTATGTGGTCAAAGCATTACCAGAAGGTGATGCCGATAGACAAAGTACAAAACTGCCGATTGTTGCATGGGGCAGCTTCAGTGATTTATATGCGCGTACCGCTTATCATATCAGCACTGAAATCAGCATCTATCTGCACCAAGACTATCAGAGTAAAGGGCTGGGCAGTCTGTTGACACGCTGGATGTTGACGCAAGCGCCCAGCTT
>NZ_JBPYDE010000898.1:0-577 GCF_051847555.1 Psychrobacter sp. 1Y4
GGGGTAAAACAGCGCAGCAGCTCAAGACCGCGGGCCAACGCGGTGACAAACTGTCTGTCGTTTTTGTCCCGCATCTCTGCAATAGGCTCTAAAAGCTCCATATGCAGCTCATGGTTAGCGTTGTCATTGGCAAGGGTGTCATTCGTCATAGGTGGTCTATTATCCCCAATTAAGTCCATACAAGTATTATAAAAAGTGGCTATTTAGAAAAAGTAACTACGTAGAGTTAGAAAAAAGTAACTACTCAGAGCCTTATATGAGCCAGTATCCACTTTCGATACTGCTCTTATCGTCATATGTTGATCGTAGTCTATCCCTTTAATTATACTATATTAATGTATATTTACAGTCTCAGCATAGCACGATGCGGAGCGTTTGTTTCGCTATGCGGTATGAATGGTAGTGATATCAGTCATAAGAGGCAGTATTATCCCTCTTGTGGATCATACTGCTTTTCTTTGATAAATAAAGTTGGGATTAGACCGCACAAGAAGTACGCGCCTGCCATTAGCAGCAGACCTGCACCGATAGAGTTATGCATCGCCATGTAGCCAATAGCGACAGGGGCAATGACCGA
>NZ_JBPYDE010000899.1:0-577 GCF_051847555.1 Psychrobacter sp. 1Y4
TGATCGTGATGGACTTGTCCGAAGACAAAAATGCGCCAAGAGTGTTTATTAACCCAAAAGTCACGCCATTGGTAGAAGACAAGCAACCGTACGAAGAAGGCTGTCTTTCGGTCCCAGATGTCTACGACAAAGTCGAGCGCCCTAATAAAGTACGTATCGAGGCACTAGACGAGAACGGCGACGTCATTGACGAAGTGGTAGAAGGCTTGCTTGCCGTCTGTATCCAACATGAAATGGATCATCTCAACGGTGTGATATTCGTCGACTACCTGTCTCGTTTGAAACAAACACGTGCCCGTGATAAAGTTCGCAAAGTCCTCAAGATACGCGAAAAGCAAGGCGCATCATCAGCTGAACAGCAGCCTCAACCGATCAATTCTTAATCTCTTTCTCCTTTACATAATGATGCCTATAGTGGATGTTACTCTCTGATATCCGCTATGTGGCGCCAATTTTTTAGCAGATACTGTTCTCACCAAAGGTTTACTACTATGACAATGATCAAAATTGACCAATATTTTGAACCTGCCAGCTGGCAGAAATTTACCAAAGCTGCTGAAGGTCGCGAGACCCCGTT
>NZ_JBPYDE010000900.1:0-576 GCF_051847555.1 Psychrobacter sp. 1Y4
ATCAGCCAGAAGCGTATGTCGCTGCCAGTGATACCTTTATCGAAAAAGACAGCGCCATTAATGATCACATTGATCAGATGCGTCTGTCCGCCACACGTGCTTTGTTAGAGCGTCGTGATGCCATTATCGTCGCATCGGTATCGTGTATTTATGGTTTGGGTGATCCAGAAAGCTATCTAAAAATGCTGCTACATGTGGTGGTTGGTGATCAGATAGACCGTACCGCGACGATTAAGCGTTTGGTTGAGATGCAATACACTCGTAATGAGTTAGATTTTGGCCGTGGTACGTATCGTTTGCGTGGTGAGCTGTTAGACATCTATCCTGCTGAGTCTGAGCAGTTGGCGGTACGCGTGCATTTGTTTGACAATGAAGTGGAGAAAATTACGTGGTTTGATCCTTTGACGGGCAAAACTGTACGCAGTGTGCCACGTATTACCATTTATCCAAAGTCGCATTATGTGACGCCGCGCAATAAGTTAGAAGCGGCCAGTGAAACCATACGCGCTGAGCTTGAGCCGCGTTTGGAGTACTTCCGTGAAAACAACAAGCTGATTGAAGCACAGCGTCTCAAAG
>NZ_JBPYDE010000901.1:0-576 GCF_051847555.1 Psychrobacter sp. 1Y4
TACTCACTTCTTTCATCGTTGTCTGATAAGCACCAATCGCGTTAATGTGAGCATCTGGTTTTATCTGTGACGCCTCAAACAACCCTATCGTCGCTCGCGTGGCAAGATTAATGATATCGGCATCTTTGATAGCATCTGCAATATTCTCACAGACTTCAAATTCCACTTGCCACTGCAGGTACTCTTTGTTAAATCTATTCTGAAACTCATGCGCCACCTGTGATGTTCTGTTCCAAAGATTCACCTGTTGAATATCTGGACGCACAGTAAGTATGGCGTTGAGCTGCTCATAGGCCATGCCGCCTGTCCCGACCACTGCCACAATGCGACTATCCTGCTTTGCTAAATGCTTAGTCGCAATCCCTGATAGTGCCGCCGTGCGTACTTGAGTGATATATATACCATCCAAAAAGGCCAGCATCTCCCCTGTCGCATTGTCGGATACAGTAATCGTTGCCATCGTCGTTGGCTTACCACGCTTGGGATTGTTTGGACAGATACTGACCAACTTGACCACGGTATATTCGTTCTCACCATCAAAAACCACGGACGGCATGGATAAATGTGAGCCATTGG
>NZ_JBPYDE010000902.1:0-576 GCF_051847555.1 Psychrobacter sp. 1Y4
GCTGTCATTACCGCGCGCACTGTTGGCGATATTGGTTTTGATGCCACCTGGATGGATACAGGTCGCTGATACACCGCATTTCTGAATGTTAAGCTCTTGACGCAAGCTCTCTGTGAAGCCGCGTACCGCAAACTTACTGGCATTATAAGCAGAGTAAGAAGGCTGAGCGGTCAAACCAAACAGGCTGGAGATATTGATAACATGACCATGTTCTGTAAACTGGCGGGGTTGATCGTGTTGATTATCACTCGTCACTTCGCTTTGTTTGACGCTATTTTTGATCAACGGCAAAAACGCTTTGGTGCCATAAACTACGCCCCAAAAATTGATATCCATCACCCATTCAAGCTCTTCAATACTAGCGCCTTCTATCGTCGATGAGAACGCCACGCCTGCATTGTTAAAGATGAAATTGACTTTACCATGATCGCTCATCACGCTATCCGCCCACGCTTGCATAGCGTCATTGTCTGACACATCGAGCACGGTTGTTGTTACTTGAATGTCATAACCAACCAGCATCTCTTTGGTTTGTGCCAGTTGCTCTGCATTAATGTCTGACAGCGCCACATGACA
>NZ_JBPYDE010000903.1:0-575 GCF_051847555.1 Psychrobacter sp. 1Y4
TGTCTTCGCACCCCTACCCCATAGATTAAGGATACCTACCATGGATTACGCTACGGCGATTGGTGGCGTTGCTATGTTTACCTTGATCATCATGGGCCTTGTCGCTATTATTTTGGCGGCGCGCTCAAGACTGGTCAGTTCAGGCGATGTTACTATCCATATTAATGATAATCCCGATAATGACGTGGTGACACCAGCAGGCGGTAAACTACTGCAAACGCTAGCGGGCGAAGGCATCTTTTTGTCTTCAGCGTGTGGTGGCGGTGGTACCTGTGCGCAGTGTCGTTGCCGCGTTATTGAAGGTGGCGGGTCTATTTTGCCCACCGAAGAAGGCTACTTTACTCAAGGCGAGATCCGCAATCACATGCGCTTGGCTTGTCAGGTAGCTGTTAAGCAAGACATGAAAATTGAGATTGATCCTGAGTTCTTTGATGTACAGAAATGGGAATGTGAGGTTGTCTCTAATGACAACGTTGCGACTTTCATTAAAGAGCTGGTACTAAAAATTCCAGAAGGCGAAGAAGTAAACTTCCGCGCTGGTGGTTATGTGCAGCTCGAAGCGCCACCGCATGAAG
>NZ_JBPYDE010000904.1:0-575 GCF_051847555.1 Psychrobacter sp. 1Y4
TGTCTGTCATGCCAATACCAGTGACGTAAGCACCTGAGCGCTCAGACTCGCTAGTATTCATGTGACTACGGATGAACTCACAAGCAGCACTCAGGTGAGGTACGGACTCTTGTCCGATACGCTTCGCCACATTGTCGAGCCAAGTGGGTACATCAATATTGGCTTGATCTAAATCAATTGATTCAAGCTCTTCGTCTGATAGCGTATAGGTATTGTCCAGATACTCATTTTCAAGCGTGGGGTCGAGGCCATCATAAGTATGTGCCGCTGATCGATCGAAAGTCGTATGTAGCTTGTGAGTTGACAGCTGGTATTTGATATCGAGGGGAATTTGGGCGTAACTATTGGCAGACTGGTGGGAGCGTTGGCTCGCCACCAATTGCGCCGCAAGTGCTGCACTATCGGCCTGCGTGGTTTGTCCATCCACCAGCGGTAATCCTTCACGAATTTTTACCATAGCCGACTCCTCTTAGCTATTTTGAATTGATTATAACCTCATCTACTATGCACACACTCTGAATGAACGATTCATAAAGTGCCAGCTATAAACCAATACAACTGCTAAAAATCTGATT
>NZ_JBPYDE010000905.1:0-575 GCF_051847555.1 Psychrobacter sp. 1Y4
CGTGATGATATCAAGGTCACCGTCATTTGCTCACCAGAAAAATATGCCAAGCTCGATGAGCTTATCGATACTGACAAGCTGGTAGGCTGGATTGATTATACCAAAGACGAAGCGTTTCCTGATTTGCAAGCCGACGTGCTGCTTGACTTAGTTGGCGATGAAGCCGGTATTCGCGCGCTGAGTGTGCTCAAATCGGGCGCGCGCGTGAATGTGTTGCCAACCATTTGGGTCGATAAGCTCAAAGAAGCTGGCAAGGAGAAAAACCTAGAAGTATCAGGATATAAAGCGCAGCGTAGTGGTGACGATATGGCGCGTGTTTTACAGCAAGTCGCTGATGGTCAATTAACCTTAAAAATCCAAAAGATATATCCACTCTTTGAGGTTGTGGCCGCTCATCATGAATTACAAAAGGGCGATGCATTCGGAAAAATCGTCCTTGCTGCTTCTGAATAACCCAACGCTGTACACAACAGATGTATCGCTCATTTATATGCCACTCAATAGAGCGGCGTAATAAATGAGCGATAACCTGTAATCGAAGCATGACAGAACTATATACGTAATACGTATGTTGT
>NZ_JBPYDE010000906.1:0-575 GCF_051847555.1 Psychrobacter sp. 1Y4
AATGACAGCGTTAAGCTACTGGCGACCGCGGATAGCATCAAAAGCATCGGACTGCCTGTCACGATAGACGCCATCAATATCCACGCTTCAAACCAACTGAGTTGAAACAGCGGCACAGCAAGCAAACTAAGCAATGCCACAATACCACTGCTAAAAATCCAATGAATGACCAGTCTAATCAGCACCCATAACGGTAGTGACGCTTTGGCAACGACCAATTGCGCAAGCGTACCATTATCAAGCGCAGGCTTAAATAGCCCGTCAACACCCATCACCAAGGACAGCAATGCAGCAATCCACACGGCTGATACGCCAAGACGCTGCAAAAGCGCAGGCTCACTACCGACCGCTAGTGGAAACAAAGTGATAATCACTAAAAACAGTACCAGTGGGTACAACCATTGCACCGCCCCTTGCTGCTTGACTTGCCATTCACGGCGCCACAACTGCATAAACCCAATACTGCGCGGCGTTGTGACAATAACATTTGAGTTTTTATTAGCGGTTATAGTTGTGCTCACTTGCGTTGGACTGTCTGTCATTATTCATCCTTTTACCTATAATGATGGTACTGA
>NZ_JBPYDE010000907.1:0-575 GCF_051847555.1 Psychrobacter sp. 1Y4
CTTGAACAGACCTTATCCTCTGTTTATATTGAGCCTGTGAGCTTTGGCAATGCTGACACCAGCAAGCCTACTTATGGCACACGGACCCAGAGTATTTTAACCTTGAGACAAGAGAAGGGAAAAGGTGCAGAGCTCACCGCTCACATTGTCAGCCGAGAGTATCCGCATTCAATTGATAGTGAGTAAAAATCCTCACTTATTTTCGGCTGTATCTATATTTCATTTCACGTGAATTTATCAGTAGTTTTTAAAACCATAAAGTAATTGTGGATTTTGCTTTAAAGTGTCACTTTTATGGCCTACACTCATTGAGTAGGGTATCAAACTCTATTATGTCCAAATAAGGGTTAAAACAAGGAGTGTGGCATGAGCATGATGAAATCACTAATATTTGTTGAGCCAGGTAAGATCGAAATCACTGATAAGAAGATACCCGATGTTGGGCCAAATGATGCTTTGCTAAAAATCACTACAACGACCATTTGCGGTACTGATATTCATATCTTTAAGGGTGAATATCCTGTTGCTAAAGGGCTGACTATTGGTCATGAGCCAGTGGGCATTATCGAAAAGCT
>NZ_JBPYDE010000908.1:0-574 GCF_051847555.1 Psychrobacter sp. 1Y4
AACCCTAAAGCAAAAAGTGCCGCAGCCGGTGATGTGCGTATCATTGGCGGGCAGTTCAAGCGCCGTATTGTCAGCTTCATCGATGCAGATGGTCTACGCCCAACGCCCGACCGCCTGCGAGAGACATTATTTAACTGGCTACTGGCTGATATTCATGGTGCACGCGTACTCGATAGCTGTGCGGGCAGTGGCGTGTTAGGGTTTGAGGCGCTGTCCCGAGGTGCGGCGCATACTACTTTTATCGAAATCAATGCAGCGCAAAGTAATATGCTGCGTCAAAGTGCCGAGCAATTACGCCTTGATACCGCAACTTATACGGTCATCACTGGCACGGCTGAGCAAATACTGAGTCAAAATCAATTGATCGAGCACCCGTTTGATATCGTATTCATCGATCCACCTTATGCTCAGGATTTATGGCAGCCTATTTTGAGTGCGTTGATTACCAATGCATTGATTGACCAATCAACGCTGATTTATTTAGAAGCGGATAAAGATTTAACACCTCAGCTTGAGCAACTAGAAGAGAGGCTTAATGAAAATCGGGACACCCAACTAGAGATAACTCAGCAGA
>NZ_JBPYDE010000909.1:0-574 GCF_051847555.1 Psychrobacter sp. 1Y4
TCTAGGGTAGTTTGACAATATAGGAGGCAAAGGATGCCATATTTATTTGGTGGCTTGGTGCTGTTGAATGCGATCACGCTGGGTTACTACTTGTTTCTAAAGCAGCCATCAACCACCCAAACGCTAAAGACAGCCAAAGAAGAGATTACTCAGCCATTAGCATTTGCTAACAGTGCTGAATATATTCCGCCTATCATTGGTAGCAAAGATTAATTTATCCACGCAGGGTTTGTTTAAGCGATCGTGTTAAGGATTGTCTTCATTCGATCTGATACTATCGACTGTAGATGTGTCATCGACTGCATCAGCAGCCAAGGTATTGTCTCCAGCAACTTTAGAGAGTAGGGGTATGCGCACGCATACTTGTAACCCACCATCAGGGTGATTAATCGCCTCGACCGTACCATGATGTAACCGCGCAATGCGATCTACAATGGCCAGCCCTAGACCGCTACCTTGGGTAGTACGTGCGGTCTCTCCACGCTCAAATGGCTGCATGATACGCTCCAATTGATCCTCTGCCACACCATCACCGCAGTCACGCACACAAATCATCAGTTGCTCTTGTGCTTCT
>NZ_JBPYDE010000910.1:0-574 GCF_051847555.1 Psychrobacter sp. 1Y4
AAGCGCTGTATTATGAATTTTTGGGTAGGGTCTCACGCTCCTGCTGTCAGCATGTGGTCATTGTTGCAGGCAATCACGATTCACCGACATTTTTAGATGCACCAAGCAATGTGCTCAAATTTTTGAATGTCCATGTAATTGGGACTGCTTGTGACAATTTAGAAGATGAGGTATTGGTCTTAGGTGATGATGATAACAATCCTCATTGCATCATCGCCGCTGTACCCTACCTGCGCGATCGTGATGTACGTAGCAGCAGCGCTGGCGAGTCTGCGGATAGCAAAGACGCCAATGTTATCAAGGGTATTCGTACCCATTACGATGAAGTAGCAAGCATTGCAAAAGAACAACAGGCAGAATTAATAAAAACTCATCAACGGCATATCCCTATCATTGCCACAGGTCATCTATTCGCAGCAGGCGGCAAAACAACCGACGATGATGGCGTACGCGATCTCTATGTTGGCTCACTTGGCAAAATATCCGCTGATATGTTTGATGAGGGTTTTGACTATGTCGCCCTTGGGCATTTGCACGTACCACAGCGCGTTGGCGGTCGTGAGGGTATTCGCTA
>NZ_JBPYDE010000911.1:0-574 GCF_051847555.1 Psychrobacter sp. 1Y4
CTGCTGAAGTGGCCATCAAAAAGGCCGCGCCCAAAATGGCGGTATTGTGTTTTTTTAAGGTACTCATAAACATCCTTGTTTTGTACAGAACAACTGACTTTAGCCATTAACGTTCACACAGCTATCGGTCAAATGATTATTGAGCGGATATCGTGATACCCTTTTGTTCTAATTGTTTTTTGATCTCCCGCGCAAACAAGATGGCATGCGCGCCATCACCATGCAGACAGATACTCTCTGCCTCAACGGGCACCACCTCACCGCAGACACTAGTCACCGTCCCTTGGGTAATCATCTGCAACACATGGTCAATGGCCGCTTGGGTATCGGTGATCAGCGCGCTGTCTTTACTGCGCGAGACCAATGAGCCGTCTTTTTCATAGTTTCTATCGGCAAATACCTCGGATATCGACACCAGTCCCTGACGCTTTGCCGCTGCAACCAGATGACCACCTGACAGCCCCATAACTTTTAAATTGGGATCAAAGCGTTGGATCTCACTGACCAAAATATCAGCGAGCGACTCATCAACAGCTGCTTGGTTGTATAAAGCACCATGCGGTTTGACATAATC
>NZ_JBPYDE010000912.1:0-573 GCF_051847555.1 Psychrobacter sp. 1Y4
TTTCGTTCCGTATTTGCCAAACTATTTGCCAGCGTTATGCTGGCACTTACTTTATTTGCAGTTGCTATGGTGCTATTGACCCAACTGGTGCATGACAAGGATGCAGGAATCCGCTCAGAGATATTGGCTACGCAGATTTTGGGTCAAATTGATCCGTTTCTGCACGAGTTGAACATCTCTATTAGTAAGGACAATCGCCTACAATCACGATTTATGCTTGCTGTTGTCAAAAAAAGCTTTGATATTTTTGATGAGTCACTACAGGCCAAAATGGGCTTGTACGACAGCGAAGGTCGGTTGCTCATGCAAACCGATAATAGTGATTTGCCACTAGAGCTACCACCTACGCCATCTTTATTTTCACGTGTTTTTCCTTCGTTTGCAGATACCTCCCCTACTAAGCAGGCTCAAGTCTATAGCAGCACTGGCTATACTCTGCTGTATGAGTCACGTTTACCTCCTAAAAAGCCCGTACTTTCTGCAGCGCTGAATCTGTTTACAGGTACGTTGTTGCTGCTCATTATCATGGCAGGTGTTCTGTGGCTGATTGCCCGTACCATGACATGGCGTATC
>NZ_JBPYDE010000913.1:0-573 GCF_051847555.1 Psychrobacter sp. 1Y4
CATTTACTTATCAACCCATCAATAACAAACCTGTTTAAAGGACATAAACTATGCAAACTATCGGACACTTTATTAACGGTAGCTTAGTCAATAATGACAGCCAAACCCAAGACGTCTACAACCCATCAACGGGTGAAGTCAGTAAAAAAGTTGCGTTAGGTGGCGAAAAAACCATCGGAGAAGCAGTCGCTGCGGCCAAAGCGGCATTTCCGGCATGGAGCAAAACCTCGCCACTAAAACGTGCGCGCGTCATGTTTAAATTCAAAGAGTTGCTTGAGCAAAATGCAGACGAGATTTGCCACCTAATCGGTGAAGAGCACGGCAAGATTGTCCACGATGCGGCAGGTGAGCTACAACGTGGTATCGAAAACGTTGAATATGCGTGCGCTGCACCTGAGCTCCTAAAAGGTGAGCACAGCCGTAACGTCAGCACCAATATCGACTCTTGGAGCGAATTTCATCCACTAGGCGTTGTCGCTGGTATTACCCCCTTTAACTTCCCTGCGATGGTGCCACTGTGGATGTTCCCGATGGCGATCGTTTGTGGTAACACCTTTATCCTAAAGCCATCTG
>NZ_JBPYDE010000914.1:0-573 GCF_051847555.1 Psychrobacter sp. 1Y4
GATCGCTATCTACCCTCGCCAAAAGCGTTCTTAATCGTGCCAATGGTTGGTGCGTTCTTTGTCGATATCGTCAATGCGACGGTATTGCAGATATTTACCAAGTTGCCGTTTATGTGATTTTTGTTTTTAAATCAGACTAAATTGATTTAAAAAAGGCTGGGCTACATTATCGTAACCCAGCCTTTTTTGTTGTCTATGAATATTTCATATAATGGTTTGCTTGGCTTAAATTAGACTATTACGTGGTGTTATGAGAGTAAGAAAACTCCAAATAAACTTATCAAATTATTGAAAGGAAATTAAGAAATACTATTAGATAGTAAGAGATTATATGATCGGAGAGTTTGATTCATATATCAATAATTTGCCTTCCAAGTTCTTGTTCGATTTCGTGATGGACTTGATAGGCTCTAAAATATATAAGCAAGCCATCGATGATACTAAAACTTGGCTATACGATATTTTTATGGCTATATTGGATGGTCGCCATGCATTGGAAAATAATTATTTTGATGATGTTCCAATAGGCTCACTGCTTATACTTTCCAAAGAGAACGTATGGAGCTAGAGTTC
>NZ_JBPYDE010000915.1:0-573 GCF_051847555.1 Psychrobacter sp. 1Y4
ATAGTCTGCGATTTGTTGACACCATCGTAATTACAAGTAATGACACCTGCACCGACATTGACGCCTGTGCCGACAGTTGCATCACCGATGTAGCTTAGGTGATTTACTTTACTGCCTTGACCGATTATTGATTTTTTAATTTCGACAAAGTTACCGACTTTGCTGTTGTCAGACAATACCGTATCAGGACGCAGGTGTGCAAAAGGTCCTATGTCGACACCAGCTCCGATGTCAGCGCGATCAATCACACAGTAAGGCTTAATATAACAAGCGTTGCCTATCTGGGCATTTTTGATGACGCAGCCTGCTTCAATATAGACGTTGTCGCCTAAAGTGCAGTCGCCTTCAAAGACCACGTTAACGTCAATAAATACATCTTGTCCGGCAGTCAACGACCCGCGAATATCCACGCGCGTGGGATCGGCAAATTGAACGCCCGCTTCTTGTAAGTCGGCGACTATCTTGCGTTGCCATGTGCGCTCCAGACTTGCGAGTTGTTGGCGGTTATTAACCCCTTCAATCTCAAACGTATGCTCAGGCTCAATCGCCGCAATCGTAATACCATCAGCGACG
>NZ_JBPYDE010000916.1:0-572 GCF_051847555.1 Psychrobacter sp. 1Y4
GAAAAAGATTATGTCTCTGTCAGCGCCAATGCTGAATTACCAACAGACCAAAACAAATTAGAAGAACTGTGGTCACCAGTCTACAATGCGTTTTTTGAACATGGTAAAGAAGATCCAAACGTACAGCTAATCAAAGTCGTCCCGCATGGCGTTGAGTGCTGGTTAGGTGGTAGCTCTACTATTAATATGTTCAAAATGGCAGCCGCCGCGCTACAAGACGGCAAAACAGCCGAAGACATCGGCGAGCAGTTTGAAGTATCGCTATAGTATAGAAACAATATATAACTCGATTTGGCTCAGATAAGCCTACGGTTACTGAGTTGCTCAAAACGTCAATATGCCTCGGTTTATTGGCGTTTTTTATTGTCTTATTTTTGGTAAGGCTATTTTTAGACAGTATTTTTTGATTGATAAATCATCTACTGAATAAAATCACGCAGATAATTACAAACTTTCACAGGGTATTACAGACCAGCTGTATCGTTCTATTAGGTGATATCGCTATATTGATAACTGTTAATAGGAATCATTGACCACCTTATTAGTACTCTAGGTCACACTTACCGAATAAT
>NZ_JBPYDE010000917.1:0-572 GCF_051847555.1 Psychrobacter sp. 1Y4
AGCATAGAGAGTGGTCAAAATGGTCGATGAACTATGCGTCTCCGACCGAAGAAAACGCTGCAATCTATTTGAAGTACTCTACGACTATCGGTTTTAACCCTTACCTGCTAAATGCTGAATCTGCCCATGGGTTAATGAACGAGCTGAGTGCGCAAAAAGGCTAAATAAAAGTAATCAGGGTTTAGACAAGCGTTCGCAACTTCATATACTCTTGCTACGCGCCTAATTATTTAATGCTAATAAATCAGATTTATTAATATAGTGTATTAATGAATATTATTTTATTAAAAAACGAAAAAGTACTAATATTCAAGAAATACCGCATTTAAGAAGTACTATGAAAATAGAAATTTGTTGAGTTAAGTTTCAATAAGTAATTATTGTCGATAGATATTTGCTATATAAGGTATAATGAATGCTTGTGGTTACCAGCAATATTTTTATTATTCATGTTTATTAAAATAATTATGAATAATCTTTGATTAATTAAAAATCAAATGAACCCTTAAAAACCATTAATTTTTAATAATGAATGAGCCATCATTCAGGTATCTCAATAGGTGCAATGTCTC
>NZ_JBPYDE010000918.1:0-572 GCF_051847555.1 Psychrobacter sp. 1Y4
CAAGAAATGGTGGAACACGATTTATTAGTTGCGAAGCGCCATGCATTGTTAGTAGCTAATGGTTATTCGTTACCACTTACCCATGAAGATTAGAACATATAACACTGATACCTGTAAAATGAATATAAAGGTGAACAATTAATGTCTATGCAATACAAAGACAAGATTTACATCGCTGGTCATCGAGGTATGGTGGGTAGTGCCATTGTTCGTCTATTAACTAAGCGTGGATATAGTAATTTGCTTACTGCAGAGCGCAGTGAATTAGAGCTTATGTCACAGCAGCAAGTAACAGAGTTTTTTGCGACACATCAGCCCGATTATGTATTTTTAGCAGCAGCGAAAGTTGGTGGTATTCAAGCGAACAATAGTTATCCTGCAGATTTTATTTATGATAACTTAATGATTCAGAATAATATTATTCATGCAGCGCACCAATTCAACGTTAAAAGATTATTGTTTTTAGGTTCTAGTTGTATCTACCCGAAGAATGCACATCAACCGATGATTGAAGACTCACTATTATCAGGCCAACTAGAACCGACTAATGAGCCTTACGCTATTGCAAAAAT
>NZ_JBPYDE010000919.1:0-572 GCF_051847555.1 Psychrobacter sp. 1Y4
CGTGTCATTATCAGATCGATTTGGCTTATCATTGACCTTTCATCCTATGGATCAGCAGACTTACTTACAGATTGTGCAGCATTATCTGCGCTTAGAGCAACAGAAAATTTCAGCTCGCATTGATACTGATATTGAAATGGATGTGGATGGTGAAAATCTACCTGACAAAATCAGAATGGATGCCTTGCGCTGGGCATCTGAACGCGGTGGACGCTCAGGACGGGTTGCTTATCAATTCAGTCGTTATTGGAGCGGCAAAACACAATTGGCTATTGAAGACCGTAAATCATAGCCGCTAAGCCATATCTTTGAAACTATCTTTTTACAGTCATGCCTAATTGCTGCGTGCAGAGCCTACATACTGCACGCGACTCTCCTTTTGACGGCCCTCTTGATTATCTGCCAAATCGGTAGCCCCATTGACGCTATATTGAGCAAAATCTTCTGCCAGCCATAGATTGCCTTGATAAACACTTTGTGCATCTAAGCGGATATAGGCCATATTTGGCGTTTCGCTATCTGGATTATCAAAGCTCTGATAACGAGCGCTAAAGTGGGTCAAAATGATGTTT
>NZ_JBPYDE010000920.1:0-572 GCF_051847555.1 Psychrobacter sp. 1Y4
CTTTTCACGCAGTACAAAATCTTCTAATAGCGTAGGACCACGTGCGCCTGCTTTTAGTGAGTTTTGATTGTCGCTGATAGCCACACCTTGTTGGGTGGTCAATACTTTGGTGTCATCGCCTGCGCGCTGATGGGTTTCACCACCATTGCCACGCTCAGCATTCATGTCTTTGGCTGGGTCGGTATGATCGATATTATTATTCATAAAACATCCTAGCTAATGAGTAAAGTAGTCTCTTCTAAGACCATTAAAAATGTGCTTACACAGGTGTTATATCCTTTGGGATAATGCTGACTTCATCTGTCGATTATTTGTCTGTGTTGCTGCATGACCAATTATTAAAAAAGATAAAGGAATAAAAGGCATACGGCTTATCTTACCCAAAAATTAAGTCGCTTATAGTTGCGTATATAGTGAACCTTGTTGATGTTTGGTTAAAGTTTACGTGCGCAGTCACTCACCCGCTTGACGGCTTTTGAGCAAGCCCAAACGTAAACAATCAAATCTTGTAATGTAGTTATTCTTTAAGGTATGCTTTTATGGCGTACTAGAGATCATCGATAAATAACATT
>NZ_JBPYDE010000921.1:0-572 GCF_051847555.1 Psychrobacter sp. 1Y4
CATCAATGATGAACAGTCAAACAAATATGTTGAGCTACGTTTATATCCAGCATTTTATAAAGGTAGGACTCAGTTGTTATTGAGAGACATTGATAACCAGTATAGAGAACTGCATTATGGTATGCGAGGGTATTTTGACGGGATTATATTAGAACGAGAGTAAGTGAACAAAATCTCTTTATTGTCTCAGAATAAACATAAGCTGAACTGAAGATCTAATTTAATAAGTTAAATTTTCATTCTAAAGAAAAAAGGACGGCAAGAAATATCCCTTCGCCGTCCATTATTTAACACTCATGCTAAAAATTTTAGATCTGAGCCGCAACCTCTGCCCCATCACGGATTGCGCGTTTGGCATCTAGCTCAGCTGCGAGCTTAGCACCACCAATGAGATGGTATTGCGCGTCTGGTGCATCGCCCACATTTGGCATCAGCTCGACCACGGACTCCTGACCGGCGCAAACGACGACGCTATCGACACGAAGTAGCTGGCTTTGTCCTTGTGAATTGGTCACCCAGATACCTTCGTTGGTGATTTTGTCGTACTGCACGCCAGCGACTTGGATGACGCC
>NZ_JBPYDE010000922.1:0-571 GCF_051847555.1 Psychrobacter sp. 1Y4
TTTATGAATTTTTTGAGATGGTAACTTCTATGCTGGCAGGCGAGTATGAGCAAGAGAATAGGGTCATTGGTGAAGATCAAAGAGTTATACGCTTCAATAAGCAAATTGAACTTATGACGCAGCTAAATCATGAATGGCGTAGAAAAAAGGAAGCTGATATAGCAGGAACTTTAAAAAACTCTCCTTATTCAATTAATAACAGGACTTACGATAAGAGAACTTGGCTAAATAAGCTTGCAAATTTTTTTAAATAATTAAACTGAAAACAGCCTTCTACCCGATAGTTCAAGCGCGGCCTGTAATAACAGCTCCCACGCTGGCTGGCGAATGAGGCCTTTAATAGCTTGATCACAACGATAGAGCAGAGCAGGCCATTCAGTCGTTTGGGACTTTGATTGACGACGGCAGGCTTGTTGATAGAGACCCTGCTTGCTACGCCAAATGCCCAGTGCTTGTGGGTCTTGTCCATCCATCAGTTGTATAATTTGCCGCATGTCTTTACTGATTGCCCAAAGGACCAAGGTGGTAGGCTCGTCGGTCGCCTTTAGCTGAAACATGATTTTGGCAACCT
>NZ_JBPYDE010000923.1:0-570 GCF_051847555.1 Psychrobacter sp. 1Y4
GTGATGCATGACATGTTGGGTATGGTACATGGTCGTGTGCCACGTTTTGTACATGACTTTTTGACCGATGAGCGTAACAGTACACGCAGTATTGAAGGGGCTTTTGCGTTATATCAGCAATCGGTACGTGACCGCAGTTTCCCAACCGAACAGCACCAATTTAGCTAATCTATTTGAGCTTTCAAATAACAGAATATTGAAATATAAGAAAAACTACCATGTCTCCAATTATTTATCATGATATCCCATCACTACGTGCAGCGCTTCAGCCTTATCGTAGTCAGCAAAGCGGCAGGCAGGATAGTCTGCAGCGTATTGCGTTAGTACCAACAATGGGTAATCTGCATGAGGGTCATCTAGAGCTAGTAAAAATTGCTAAACAGCATGCGGATATCGTCGTCGTTAGTATTTTTGTCAATCCTACTCAGTTTGGTGTGGGTGAGGATTTTGATAGTTATCCACGCACACTAGACGAAGATGTGGCTAAGCTTGCCACTGTTGGTGCAGATTATGTCTTTGCGCCAAGCAGTGATGCGATGTACCCAGTATTACCACCACCGACTACCGTAT
>NZ_JBPYDE010000924.1:0-570 GCF_051847555.1 Psychrobacter sp. 1Y4
TACAAAACCCTATCACTTATTTCGCCATTTTTTATTATGATGAGAGAGATAAGCGGATCATGACGATCATGGTTCGCTTATCTATAAATGCATTTCCCAAATTATATTAGGATAATTATGTCGACTTCATCTAACAATAATAACGCAACCATACCGCAGCCAGCTAGCAGCATTAGTGCAGAGGGTGTACAGTCAATCTCAGCGCAAACGACAGGCTTTAACTTTAACCACACTATGTTACGTGTCAAAGACCCGGCTAAGTCATTGGCGTTTTATACAGGCGTGTTGGGCATGACGTTGCTTGCGGTCAAAAAATTCCCTGATATGGGGTTTGATTTATATTTCTTGGCAAAATTGACCGAGAGCGAGCTTGAGAATCTGCCTGCTGGTGATGATTTAGAAATCTTTGCTTTTCGTCAGCGCGGTATTTTGGAGCTGACGCATAATTATGGCACGGAGACAAAAGCGGACTTTAGCTATCATGACGGCAATCAAGAGCCACAAGGCTTTGGACACATCTGCTTTAGCGTACCGAACTTAGATGAAGCCATCGCTTGGTTTGATGAAAAC
>NZ_JBPYDE010000925.1:0-570 GCF_051847555.1 Psychrobacter sp. 1Y4
CTCACCTAAATTATCTGTTACTGTGAATACATTTTCGCCTAATAATTGAGCGACTTCGCCCAACTGGGTAAATGCCTCTCTGACTGCATCCGTAGTGGCGGGGTCTATCTCATTTAGACTAGTTGCCATCTGCTGAATAATAGATGCGACACCGCTTGATCCATTGAGCTGCTTGTCAATATCACCAATGAAGCTAAAGAAGTTGTTTTTTAACTGGCTCAATGAGTTGGCGGCGGTTAATGGCATTTTGTCAAATTCAGACTGAATTGCCGCGCCTTGTGACTGTACTGCGGTGATAACCACTTCTGACGTTAACTTGCCTTCGGCTGCCATTGCACGCAGCTGACCAAGCGTAACACCTAAACCATCTGCCATTGCGCGTGCGAGGCGTGGCGATTGCTCCATGATAGAGTTAAACTCTTCGCCGCGTACGACACCTGACTGCAAGCCTTGGATCAGCTGCGTAATCGCGGCTTGATTAGACTCGGCGCTACCACCTGATAGCTGTATCGCCTCATTAATCGTTTTAGTAACCGATAGCACGTCTTGCTGTGCCAGATTCATCTCTTT
>NZ_JBPYDE010000926.1:0-570 GCF_051847555.1 Psychrobacter sp. 1Y4
TCCCCGACTAGGGCAAAAAAAGATTCTATATATTCCATGCCTATTTTCCTTATAGTTCATGACGCTATGATAGGTTTTATTGGGCTTATTATCGCATCTAAGACCCGTATTTGTAACGAAAATGGCGCATTTGTAACGTAAATGATGACATTTTTCGAGAGAAATTGCTTTATTCACTCATCAAAATGACTGGTTTTTAAACTTTAGGCGCTATTCTATAGAAAAATTCCTATAAAACGCAAAAAAAAGCCACCTCAATTAAGGTGGCTTTTTCTTCTGATACTGAAGCTTACTGCATGACTAGGTATTCAAAGGCAGACAATGCTGCTTTACTACCCTCACCCATTGCAATGTTAATCTGCTTAAATGGTACGGTGGTCACATCACCACAGGCAAAGATACCTTTACGATCGGTGCGGCAGCGCTCATCAATCTCAATCTCGCCAAAGCGGTTTAAATCGACAAAGCCTTTGATAAATCCAGTGTTTGGTACGAGACCGATTTGTACAAACACGCCTGATAAATCACGCTCATGCGTCTCGCCTGTGCTGCGGTCCTGATACACGATGG
>NZ_JBPYDE010000927.1:0-570 GCF_051847555.1 Psychrobacter sp. 1Y4
GGCATGCGTCAGGGCGTCATCTAAGTTGTGAACCACGTGCGCGTGGGCGTGTCCTACCAGTCCTTTTTGCTTTGCGTAGTCCATCTGAGTGGAGACAATGAAGTTCACACGTTTTGGTAGTGGTTTGCTACCCATTGATTCAAATGTCTTGCGACCCATGATGACGATGCCTTGCATATCGCTACTCGAGACCGTATTCTGCGGGTCACGTGTGGTCAACTGTTTAAAATGCTGCTAGTCTTGTGAGATATGCCACGGCAGCTCATTGTTCTTACCGATACAGCGATTGCTACTTATGGCGGCGATTTGGGCAACTTCAGTGTGGGCATAGCTCATAATGTGTCCTTTCTATTATATTTTTAAACGTCTGTATTTTAACTCACAGTCTTATTTATTGTCGTGCATGAGACGTACTTTAAACAGCAACTTTGGCTTTGATGGTCGGATGAGACTCATAGTTATTGACGCTAATATCGTCGTATTCAAAAGCAAAAATATCTTTCACCTCGGGGTTCAGTGTCAATGTTGGCGGTGTATATAGCGAGCGTGTTAATTGTAGCTCAGCTTGCT
>NZ_JBPYDE010000928.1:0-570 GCF_051847555.1 Psychrobacter sp. 1Y4
GTGATTGCGCTTCCATTCACCAGCGACGTATTTGTTACCTTCCGCCCATGTCGGATAGGTATGAATCGTACCCAGTATTTTATTCAGTCCCAAACCATGTTTCATCGCCAGTACAAACTCGCTCATCAAATCACCAGCATGCTCAGCCACTATCGTCACCCCTAGGATTTTGTCTTTGCCTTTAGGAGTGATGACTTTAATAAAACCTTTAGCAGCGCTATCAGTAATCGCGCGATCTAGCTCTTTAAAGTCATAACGCGTCACTTCAAAATCAATGCCTTTGTCAATTGCTTCTTGCTCGTTCAAACCCACGCGAGCGACTTCTGGATCGATAAAGGTTGTCCACGGAATCACTCGGTAATCAACTTTGAATTTCTTAAAATGCCCAAACAAGCCATTGACGGCAGCGTACCAGCCTTGATGCGATGCCACGTGCGTAAACTGATAGGGCCCAACGATATCACCTGCTGCATAAATATTGGGATACAACGTTTCTAGATATTCATTGGTGACCACCGTACGATCTGTTTCGATGCCTAGCGCTTCAAGTCCATAACCTTCAAGACGGGC
>NZ_JBPYDE010000929.1:0-569 GCF_051847555.1 Psychrobacter sp. 1Y4
CAATGGCGCGATGCTATTAGCACGACAAGATCAGCAAGTGTGCCATGAAGATGTCTGGCCAGACGCTGCTATCATCGGGCAACTTGGTATTGCCCAGTTTGCAAATGATGGTGGTACGGAGGCAGCGCAAGCACTACCAAAATATCTACGTAACCAAGCTTGGAAAACACTCAAAGAGCAAGGTAAAGCATAGCTTTTGAGTATTTTTTAAGCATTAATCAATATAAAATCAACGTCAACATAGGACAGCCAATCGGCCTGTTTTTAGGAAAGTCATTGTGGATATACTGTTATTAATTCAAGCTGTCATCATGGGTATCGTGGAAGGTATCACTGAGTTTTTACCCATCTCTAGCACGGGATATTTGATCTTATCAGCAGATGTAATGGGTTTCTGGACTAAAGAAAAAGTTGATTTATTTGTTGTGGTGGTACAGCTTGGCGCTATTTTGGCAGTGATATATGACTATTGGGGCAGACTGTGGCAAGCATTGATGGGCCTCATAACAGGCAAAGCAGAAGGTATGACCAATCCTAGGCAGCTGGGACTCAGTCTGATTGTCTCTACT
>NZ_JBPYDE010000930.1:0-569 GCF_051847555.1 Psychrobacter sp. 1Y4
TGTTTAAATAGATTGGAACGCCCATTAAATCCTTGAGATTTCCTATAATCAG
This sequence comes from Psychrobacter sp. 1Y4, assembly GCF_051847555.1. Lineage (NCBI taxonomy): Bacteria > Pseudomonadati > Pseudomonadota > Gammaproteobacteria > Moraxellales > Moraxellaceae > Psychrobacter > Psychrobacter sp. 1Y4. The sequence goes on from NZ_JBPYDE010000930.1 coordinate 53, forward strand.
GATTTAGATAGGGCTGAATGTCTGCCAAATCTAACTGGGCAAACTCATGAATCAGCTTTTCATACGCATCAAAGTCAAACCCTTGATCTAGTTTTATCTCATCAATCGGTGCAGAAATAAAATTGAGCGAACGAGAAACGAATTTTTTATGATCACCTACTGCTGTCAGCTTACCTTGCTGATCCATAAGCGCATACAGTTTGGGCTGCTCGTGATGTAAGCGACTTTGAAACTGACGCAGCTCATCATGAATAATACTGTCCGTAACCTGCTCGATACTGCTGTCTTCGATAATCGCCATGCCTTGCTGATGACCGGTTTCACTACTGTATTCCTTCAGCCACTTTTGCGCCAAGCTATCGAGCGTACCCACAAACAGTTTATCCAACGTGGTTAATACTAATGCAGTACGCCGGATCGCCTCTGCCATAGGATAGCTATACACATGATCTAATAGATAACCGACTAAATGTAGGTTAATGGGATCGTCCATAATAGCGTTTAAGCGTGCATGTTT
>NZ_JBPYDE010000931.1:0-569 GCF_051847555.1 Psychrobacter sp. 1Y4
ATTTCGGTTTTCAGAATTCATTTTACTACCTTCACAATTGTTAAAAGATGCTCGATGCCTGTATAAGGAATCGAACTAGTTTAATAATAGTTATTGTTATTGAATTGGTACATTAAGATAATCACAATGTACCCTTCGACGTATATGCCGTGTCTATTCAGTTTTCAACATCCCTTTGTTATAGCCACTTTAACGGACGTTATCACAAGACACTCTCCTTTTCTTAATTACTCCTTGATACTAGCCATAATACAATCACATACTGCTTCTCAAAGCTAGATCTTTATTTTTCTAAAGACTTATTTAAGCAGAAATAAAATGATAGATATTATAGAAAAAATACAGTTTCTCAAAGAGACTTGGAGTCAACCGAAGAGGGCTAGCTACGACAACGAAAGTTATTCATTTGAGCTAATTTGTATGTTTAATGAAGGTTCTTCAGAATCTGAAATTGTCAGCACCTTTAATTTAATAGGTATTGAAGAACTACCTTTCGGATATAAGCAGTTTTTATTAGCCAGTAATGGCGCTTTCTTATTTTTGGATAAAAAGTATAATCAGGCTGGATT
>NZ_JBPYDE010000932.1:0-568 GCF_051847555.1 Psychrobacter sp. 1Y4
GACCAAGACGAATGCGAGGGTAAAAACATTGCGCAAAAACTCAGGAACCATATGACGACGCATGAGAAACGCAAGTAACCAAGCGCCTGCCATACCAAGCGCCGTTGCCAATACGACAATTTTGGCAAATAGTAAGATACTACTGGCTTCGCCACCTGAGATGATATATTCATAGACCAGTACCACGGCGATTGCGCCGATTGGATCAATGATAATACCTTCCCATTTTAGGATGTTGGATATCGTTTTATTGGGGCGCACGCTACGCAGCAGCGGCATAATGACCGTCGGACCGGTCACGCAGACCAGTGCACCAAACAGGAGTGCAATCAAAGGATCGACATCAAATAATAAATAAGTCGATAATGCTACGATAGCGATAGTGATAAGCACACCAACCGATACCAGCATTTGCACCACGGTACCGTGTTGTTTAATCTCATCGAATTCTAGGGTTAGCGAGCCCTCAAATAGGATAATCGCGACACCCAATGAGATGAAGGGAAACATCAACTCACCCAATACCAAATCAGGGTCAAATACGCCCAGTACTGGTCCGACGATAATA
>NZ_JBPYDE010000933.1:0-568 GCF_051847555.1 Psychrobacter sp. 1Y4
TATCAGAATTGTTCTTATCATTAGAGGCGACCGATTCAGCATTAGAAGCATTATCACGTGCTTATCGTTTGTCACCTGATAATGAAGAGATTGCGATTACTTACGCGCAGATTAATTTCTTTGCTAATAAGGGTCAGCTAGACGAAAATAGTCGCCGAGTGCTAGAAACTGTATTGGCCAAAAACCCACAGCATGAAGGCGCGCAAATGCTCATGGCAATGGGTGAAGCACGAGCGAATAACTTTGATCAAGCACAAGGCTGGATTAAGCGTTTGCGTGATAGCATCTCGGCCAAACCAGGCGATCATACGCAGGCGCTATCAAGCCTAGATGAGCTCAGTGCCAATGTGACCATGCAGCAGCAACAAGCCTCTGAAGGTATCGAGGTGACCGTTAAGATTAACTCAAGCCTACTACCATTGGTCAAAGCGGATGACGTGCTGTTTGTGGCGATTCGTGATGTGAATGGTGGCCCGCCATTTGCAGCTAAACGTTTACCAATTACTGCCATCAAACAAGGTGAAGCTACTATTAGCCTAAGTGATCTTGATGCCATGATGCCAGGGCG
>NZ_JBPYDE010000934.1:0-568 GCF_051847555.1 Psychrobacter sp. 1Y4
TGTGCATGGTGGCACATCTGCGTCATGTCGTGATATCACCCCGACGACTGTATGGAAACTGCTCCCTTTGCGCCGTATTACAAGGCTACATCGACGACTTCGTAGAAGACTCTACAGACACCGTATGATTAAGAACAGTAAAGGATCATAGCGTGGTTTATATATACGTTTAGCTTAACGGCTCTTGATCATTACAGCTCTTGTTCATTGATATTTGGCATAACGTTGACCTAATAAAAAGCCCCGTATGTAAAAACCTTTGCTGGGCTAAGCATTGACCACTAACACATTACAACGTTACATCAGCCAATAAAAAATCCACTGCGGCGGCGGCATGAATCGCTGTGGTATCAAATACAGGGATTGGGCTGTCGTCTTGCGTGATCAACAGGCCAATCTCAGTACACCCTAGTATCACGCCCTCTGCTCCTTGCTCAGCAAGTCTGCTTATGACATCGATATAATATTGGCGTGAGCTGTCTTTGAACTCACCGACGCACAGCTCTTTTTTGATAATGTGGTGTACCTCTGCACGCTCGTCCTCGGCAGGTATCAACACTTCTAGCCC
>NZ_JBPYDE010000935.1:0-567 GCF_051847555.1 Psychrobacter sp. 1Y4
ATCAATCGTGAGCTTACTACCTTTTTCTGGTATGACGTAATCTGCACGTGCAGGCGCCTTGCAATCGATAACTTGTGCAACTTTTTCGACACTTCTTCGTCTTTCAAATAAGTATAGATTGACTAAATGCACATCTGGATTGTCTATTTGTACGCTAGCATTACCGACATCTGCCGCGATAAAACGTAATATTTGTGGCTTAGCATAAGACCATGGGCGGAACCATTGCGTACTTTTTGCTACTTTGACAACTTCTACGCCTTGTGGCAGCTCTCGCACTTGTTGACCATACCAGCTATATTCTTGGTTTATCTGAAAGGCAAAAATACCAATCGCTGCAAACAATGGGATCAACCACTTAGGGGCACGTTTGCCTGCCAATTTGCTGAAGTGAGTTATGATCAATGCTAGTCCAGCCATCCCAAACGCGGCAGCCATCGTGGCGATAAACTCAAAAAGCATAAAATATTCCTTAATGGGGTATGTGTATTCAATCAAGCTGAATTAATTACATTTTATTATAAGTATAAAATAAAAAATCACTCACAAGCAGCTGCTGCCTGTGAG
>NZ_JBPYDE010000936.1:0-567 GCF_051847555.1 Psychrobacter sp. 1Y4
AACCGCACGGCCTTCGAAGTATTTCAATTCAATAGTAAGGGTTGCTTTGTTGTTTTCTTGCTCAGTAACAACGGCGCTCGCCACATAACCTTCGCTAACTAGCAAATCAGCAATTGATTTACGTAATTTAGAGCTCGGCATTGCTACCGACACTTTGTTAGCCATTTGTGCGTTACGGATACGGGTTAGCATATCCCCAACGGTATCTTGCATACTCATATAGTTACTCCTTACCAGCTTGCTTTACGAACACCAGGCACATCGCCTTGCATGACACGCTCACGCAGCATATTGCGTGATAAGCCAAACTTGCGGAAGTAACCGTGAGGACGACCGGTGATAGCACAACGATTACGCAGACGTACTGGTGATGAGTTGCGTGGAAGAGCTTGTAGCTCTAACATCGCTTCCATACGAGCTTCGTCACTTGCAGTCATATCACTGATAGTTTCTTTTAGCTTGATACGCTTTTCAGCATATTTAGCAACCATTTTTTCGCGCTTTAATTCGCGGTTAATCATGCTCTTCTTTGCCATAACGTCTTTACCTTATTTAAATGGGAAGCCG
>NZ_JBPYDE010000937.1:0-567 GCF_051847555.1 Psychrobacter sp. 1Y4
CGTGTTGGGTGCGTTGTCTTGATAGTGGGCAGTCTCTACCATGACATCATCATTCATCATACGTTCTTCATGGCTATGGTGACTGTCATTGATTAGTAACTCATCTTCTGACACATCTTCGTCAAACTCGTCATCTACCATATCTAGACCCAATGGGTCGAACTTTAGCCAATCATCATTGGTGACAGGTTTTTTATCAGTCGCTATGCGGTCTTTTTTTTTAGGTGCGTCTGATTCTTTTATCACAGGTTTTTGTGTTACAGGTGCTTTTATTATAGAAGAGTGACCACTGTTTGACGTAACCCCTAAGTTTGCCAGTTCATCTGCTTTTTCATTACCGGCATGTCCAGCGTGACCCTTAACCCAATGCCAATCAACATCACGCTGTTGACATAGCTTATCCAATTGTTGCCAAAGGTCTTGATTGGCGACGGGCTTTTTACTGGCTGTTTTCCAGCCTTTTTTCTTCCAGCCTTCAATCCATTCGGTGATGCCTTTTTGGACGTAGCTGGAGTCTGTCCAAATCTCAAGTTTTTGCTCATGTGAGCTATGTGTTAGGGCCTGTAT
>NZ_JBPYDE010000938.1:0-566 GCF_051847555.1 Psychrobacter sp. 1Y4
GATAGTGGGCAACTTTTTCATCATGACTTAACGTAAAGGGTTGCTTATTGCCCCATAGATAGAAAGGGTTCTTAGCAGTTATGGGATCTAGTGGCGCGCTTTGTTTACGCTGGTGTTGCTCTAGTACTTGCGGGTGGTGCGCAATAGCCCAAGGCACGCGCTTGGCAACAGCATGAAGTGTTTGTGACGCGCTGATATGGATTGGTATAGAGACCATCAACATATAAGGCTTTAAGCGAAAATTGATATTTTTGACACGCTTTTTGCTGATATGCAGCTCAATACTTGCCTGTGCGAGCTGCTCTCTAACAGTGTCTAAACAGATCTCTAGGCTGATGATTCATCTCCTCAATGACAGTAACTGTACCGATGACCACGCACTACAAAGCTTGCAAATGGTTATCAAAGGACATCATATGCAACTTACTATCCTTTATAATACGAGCATGTTGTTCAGCATCGTTTGCGTCTAATTTGACTTCTGACGAAACACTTACTCTTAGCGCTGTTAACTGCCCTTGCCCATCACTGATGATAAATCCTGACGGTTTAATGTCATCTACGTT
>NZ_JBPYDE010000939.1:0-566 GCF_051847555.1 Psychrobacter sp. 1Y4
TTTATTAAAAATAATCATTCCTATATTCGAGGAATAGAAGATAAGCAAGTTGGAAAATATTTCATAAAGGATGAGATTGTTTTAAAGTCAGCAATACAAAGTAAGCTTATGTTTTTTATTTGGGATAGCGTCTTTACTAGAGATAAAAAACCACTCTTAGAGTTATTAAGTATCAAGGATAAGAATGAACTAATAACTTTCGGAGATTTTGCTAAGAAAGTCGATAAATTCATTGAAAAAGTTGAAAGTTATTATGTTTAATTTTGATGAATTAAAAATAATAAAAGGTAAGGAGTCAGAAGATAGGAAATGTGGTTCTTTTGTTGGAATTAGAAAAGATAAAGATACAAAGGAGATGCATTTTATTTTACCAAGAGGTTTTGAAAATTTTAACCCAGATTACAATAATGTAAAAAATCTGTTTTTTAATATGTATAAGACCTTTAAAAAATTTGTAGATGAAAGGAAGGATGTAGCAAAAATTCTTGATGACAAGCCTCAGTCGAAAGACAATGTAACTGTTGAAATCAGCGGTTCATATCGTTTTACTGATAGTGCTGACAACG
>NZ_JBPYDE010000940.1:0-566 GCF_051847555.1 Psychrobacter sp. 1Y4
TGAACTACCGCAGGCTTATACTGAACACCAATTCGTAAAGGCAGATATCTTTATCGCGACAGCCGCAGTAGCAGATTATCGTACTGAGGAAGCCGCACCGCAAAAAATTAAAAAGACGCAAGATGCTATGAATCTCAGCTTGGTTAAAAACCCTGATATTTTAGCGACAATCTCTCTTGCTCATCCGGAATTATTTGTCGTTGGTTTTGCCGCAGAAACACAGGATGTCGAGCGTTATGCGCGTGGCAAGCTCGCCGCAAAAGCGCTAGATATGATTGCTTGTAACGATGTCTCACGGGCAGATATTGGTTTTGCTAGTGACGATAATGCCATGCAGGTGTTTTTCTCTGAGCGCTATGAACGTGATGCGATAACGTTAGACAAAACCAGTAAAGATAAAATCGCTGAGCAGTTAGCCAGTATTATTGGTGAAACAATCGCTCAACGTCAAAACAGCTAGTGGTATAAATATAGGCGCTGAGCCTCAAATGGTACAAACAATATGACCAATATAGCTGGTAACGATAGCACTCAGATGCTAGTGCTGACGCTCATTTTTGCGCTGG
>NZ_JBPYDE010000941.1:0-565 GCF_051847555.1 Psychrobacter sp. 1Y4
CAAGCAAAAACTAAAAAGCCCTTTTCGTACTGATACGAAAGGGGCTTTTTATTGGGAGAATTTTAAGAAAAACATTTTCTTGAGCAGCTTAATTCTTAATGATCATTAATGCTATACACTCAATTAAATAAAGCCAACTCTAGTTTGAGGTTGGCTTTATTTTAAAGTTAATACTACAGCTAAATTATTTCCTAGCTATTATCAATCAGCTATTTGCAGCACCTAATACACTCTCTAAGCTTTCAAGCACATGCTTGGATGCAACGTTCTTGCGCAAGTCTGTTAGCTGCTCTTGCGCCATTTGACGACGTGGTTCAGCCAACGTATTCCAGCGTGCCAGCACTTGTAGCAGTCGCGACGCCAATACAGGGTTGGCATCATCGAGTTTTTTGATGACGTCTGTATACATCTTCAGACCCTCTGCTGTCCATAGTACCGTTGGTTGCGAGCTAAAGGCGCTGATAACTGAACGGACACGATTAGGGGTATTCCAATCAAAATCGGTATGCGCAATTAACGACTTGATAACATCAGGTGTCACATCATCAGCGGCGGCTTGCACACT
>NZ_JBPYDE010000942.1:0-565 GCF_051847555.1 Psychrobacter sp. 1Y4
CCAATCCAGTAAAGGCAGGTAACAGCACCACATCTTCGCTGCTGTCTACTTGCCGAGCTAAATCTTCGACATCGCTACTTTGTTGAATCATACCCAAATTGTCACGTAGCCATTGGATGATAGCTCCTGCCATAAAAACACTACCCTCCAAGGCATAAGTAACTTCTTTTTTGGGTGGCTGTAGCATTCGCTTACCTGACTGTACGATTTGATCAAATGATAAATTGTCTGGACGAGTTGGCGATATTTTTCGCTGCCATGCGATGGTTGTTAGCAGTTTGTGCTCGCTCAGTTTTGGCTGCTGACCAATGTTCATCAGCATAAAACAGCCCGTACCATAGGTATTTTTGGCCATGCCAGCATCGAGACAACCTTGCCCAAAAAGCGCGGCTTGCTGATCGCCGAGCACCGCTTGAATGGGTATTTGCTTTGCGAATAGGCCTTTTTTGGTTTTGCCAAAATCACCGTCAGATGGTAGTACCTTAGGCAATATATTCATAGGAATGGCAAATCGATCGCAAAGCGTCTCTGACCAAGCCAATTTATGAATATCAAATAGCAAAGT
>NZ_JBPYDE010000943.1:0-565 GCF_051847555.1 Psychrobacter sp. 1Y4
TAGATATCACGTTGCTTTATTTTGCTAGACACGACTGGCGAATTGCAGGCATATTAGGATGAGGGATTAAGGATGATTTATCAGCACTATAAGGACGTTATGAAACCACTTTCTGCCGTTATGCCAGCGCTGTTGTTTTGCTTAACCACGACAATCGGTTTCGGCGTACTTTCTACCGCTGCGGTAGCAGAGACGGTCAGCTTGCCAATGGACACTTTGCCTGGCAGAATAACCCTACCCAATCTCAGCCCCGCCAATAGTGCGCTTGCCAACCGCGGCGCTTACGTGGCACGCAGCGCCGACTGTATGGCCTGCCATCGTGAAGACTATAGCGGCGGCGTGCCGATTGAGACGCCGATTGGCAATATCTACTCGACCAATATCACGCCATCGACGCGCTATGGTATTGGTAATTATACCGAAGCCGATTTTAAAAAGGCCTTACGCAAAGGACGCGCGCCGAATCATCAGATCTACCCTGCGATGCCTTACCCGTCCTATCATGGCCTAACGGATGATGATATCAGTGCCTTGTTTGCTTATTTTCAGACTGTTCCTGTCGTAG
>NZ_JBPYDE010000944.1:0-564 GCF_051847555.1 Psychrobacter sp. 1Y4
TTAGCAGTTGCGCTCTCATCACTGAAAGTGTTGGTCGAGTTCTCTTCCACAAAAACAACTTGTGGATTACCCGAAATAGTCGTCTTAAATGTTTTTGCCAAATCAACTGGTTGTTTGGTCGTGGTATAGCTTGGTTTTTTGCCTTGTTCAGCTACTTTATCAAAACAAGCCAAACGAGCGGCACTACTCTGCACTTGCGTACATTCCGAAAATAGCTTCGCTTGTTGAGCAATAAATTCTTTGCTGATTACTTTACCGCTCTGTGTGGTTACGCCCTGCGGCATTTCAACGGCTTCATATTCAAACGCCGCTTCTGGTACTGGCAGTTCGTTATAAGTTTGACTATTGTCAGCTGCTTGTACTTGTATCGCCGTGCAACTCAACGCGATAGCAACCGCAATACTCAAATGAGTATGTATTGTGTGACTACTGGCGTTACGACTGATTACATGAGTACGTTGTAATTGACGCTGAGTGGTGATGTGGGCAAACATAAATGTCCTTTATCTAACCAGCATTATCGCCAGCAGAGTATGTGAGTTAATTAATATAACTGTTAGCGTC
>NZ_JBPYDE010000945.1:0-564 GCF_051847555.1 Psychrobacter sp. 1Y4
GGTATGGAAGTTGAATATGTTGGTTCAGATGATGCTGACCTAGATAACAATGCTGGCGACTATGATACCAAAACTTATGGCGCGTACGGTACTTACCGTTATATGTTCCCAAATACTGCACTATATGCCAAAGGTAAGCTTGGTATCGCTAAAACAGAGCTAGAAGCTGATTTTGATAATGGTAGCAGCGATTCAGTGAGTGATACTGGTATTGCTGGTGGTATCGGTCTTGGTTACGCAGTGAATCCTAACTTCAATGTCGAAACAGAGTATGCCATGATGGATAGTGATGCAGATACTAAGCTGCTTACTGTAGGCGCTAACTTAAAGTTCTAAGCTAATATAGCTTACCTGTAACTGTAGTCAAAAACGAAGAAACGACCATTTTATATGGTCGTTTTTTTATGCCTGTAAAATATTTTTGCAACATATGTTTACTTTGGTAAATAATTTGGTATGATACCGCCACTACTAATAACAAGTAGAAAATAGTTCAGTACTATTTGATATTAAACAAATTATTTGTTTATCGAATCCAAGGTTGAGAAAACTTTATGAAAAATC
>NZ_JBPYDE010000946.1:0-564 GCF_051847555.1 Psychrobacter sp. 1Y4
GGGGTACGAGGGACATCAGGTTGATGATTCAATAGCGGCGAAAAGGAGATTTTGATAGAAGTTTTATCAGTGCTCACTGCGTTATTGGCATCGTTAGCAGGGGTTGATTGTTCGTCAGGCACTACCGTTGGGATGCTTTCCACACTCTGATAAGTATAAGGATCATCAGTATAATCGTGTATCTTCTGCTCGTGCTGTTCAATGGTGCGCTTTTCAATAGTAATCAATGCGCTTTGTTGGTCAGGATTACTGGCGGCATAGTTATTATTATTTTGAGTCGCTTTCTGACTGCTACTGTTCTTATCAGTAGGCATATTGGTAGTCGTATTGTTAGATGGTGTCGTCGGCATCGATTGACTATCAACATCACTGCTATCGATCACCTGAATAGGAGCAGGCAGACGACTGGCATTCTTGTCCCCTATTGGTGTGACGATGATGCTGATGTCAGATTCTGTCAGATCTGCACGCGATAACGCAGCCTGAATGGCTGTTGGCAGAGCGGCTTGTGCGTAGGTAGGCACCAGCATAACTGCTGACAGTAGTGTCAGTATCGGCAAACGT
>NZ_JBPYDE010000947.1:0-563 GCF_051847555.1 Psychrobacter sp. 1Y4
AGTCACCATGCTTTGAGGGTGCGATACCGATGTCATCTGCCATCTCCTTGAGCAAGTTGTTCAATGACGGTGGCTTAGGAATCGCTTTAGGAACAGAGAATGACAATCCCATGGCCTGCCCTGGCCCATGATAAGGGTCCTGACCTAAAATCACCACTTTAACTTGCGATAAAGGCGTGAGATTAAGTGCATTGAACATCAGTGGCGCGGGTGGATAAATGCTATCCCCTGACTGATAAGCTTCTTTTAAAAATGCGCGTAGATTGTCCATATTTTCGGACGTTAACTCATCTGCTAATGCCGCCTTCCAATCTTCTGGCAGACGGACGTTGTCTAAAATGGCTTGTTTTTGCTCTGGTGTTTTAATTGTCGGCTCGTCAAACAACTCCATGGTATATCCTTTTATATTTATTATGAAATGAATGCTCAGTGATTGGCTTATTCTAAAGGCTAATAGTAACAAAAAACCGTATGAGCTTTGTTGATGAATTATAGCAACAAAAAAACGGCTACCGTCGTGTTACGATAGCCGTTACTCTTATATTCAAACTAAATGTTTTAGC
>NZ_JBPYDE010000948.1:0-563 GCF_051847555.1 Psychrobacter sp. 1Y4
TGGCGAGCGCGTTGGCGGTCTATCGGTCGTATGCCCTACCGCAGACGAAGCTGAGCGCGTATTTGGTCAGCTAAATGCGATGGTACGCCGTATCTACTCAAGCCCGCCATCACATGGTGGTCATGTGGTTGATATCGTCATGAACGATGACGCCCTACATGAGCAGTGGATTGGCGAGGTTTATGCGATGCGTGATCGTATCAAAGCCATGCGCCTAAAGCTAAAATCGGTACTAGAAGCCAAAATCCCCAACCGCAACTTTGACTACATCACGCGTCAAAACGGTATGTTTAGCTTTACCGGACTGACACCTGAGCAAGTCGAGCGCCTACAAAGCGAGTATGGTATTTACATGGTATCCAACTCTCGTATGTGTGTCGCAGGTCTAAATACCAGCAACATCGACTATGTCGCCAATGCAATGGCAGATGTTTTAAAAGACTAAATTCATCAGACATATAGACTAAAAAATAAAAAAGGCTGAGCGATTGCTCGGCCTTTTTTTGTGCCTGGGCGTTGCTTGATTACTCAGTAAATACAAGACGAGGTACAAAAAACTTGCA
>NZ_JBPYDE010000949.1:0-563 GCF_051847555.1 Psychrobacter sp. 1Y4
CAGCGCTTTCAAATTGACGGTTATAGAAATTTAGAGCTAACACCTTTGGTCATCAGAAGCTCAGCGCCACCGTATTCACCACATCGCAATGACCCTCATGATGGCGACAACATTGCACTGATTGTGAAAGATTTAAAAACACAAAAGCAGCTGTTCTATGCCCCAGGCTTAGGCAAAATTGACGATGAAGTCATGCAAATCATGAAAGCGTCTGATTGCGTGATGATTGACGGCACGCTATGGACAGACAACGAGATGCAAGAACGCGGCGTTGGCACTAAAACGGGCCAAGACATGGGGCATCTGCATATCAGCGGTGATGATGGCTCGTTGCATTATTTAGATCAGCTCGACAATACTCGTAAGGTGCTCATTCATATCAACAATACTAACCCGATATTGAACGAGCAATCTGAACAAGCGGCGACATTAAAACAGCATGGTGTTGAAGTGGCCTTTGATGGTATGCAGATAGAGCTTTAAGACAAACGGTAAGATAAAAACAGCAATCGCAAGGTAACAATAATGCAAGAACAAACCGCAGCACTCAGTCCAGAAGCGTT
>NZ_JBPYDE010000950.1:0-563 GCF_051847555.1 Psychrobacter sp. 1Y4
TGATGATTGCCTCACGAATCTTAAAGAGGCTTAATAGAACAAAGATACAACCTGATAAGAACACTGCTCCCAGCGCGGTTTGCCATGCATACCCCATCCCTAAGACCACGCCATACGTAAAGAAGGCATTAAGTCCCATGCCTGGCGCTAACGCTACTGGTAATCGGGCATAGATACCCATAATAAAACAACCGACCGCTGCGGCCACACAGGTTGCGACAAATACGGCCCCTTTGTCCATACCTGCATCGGCTAAGACATTAGGGTTAACAAAGATAATGTAAGCCATCGTCAAAAACGTGGTTATACCAGCGACGATTTCTGTTTTGATCGTGGTATTGTCACCATTAATCCCAAAATAGCGTTCAATTGCATTCATAAGTGTGTCGCCCCCGACTGGCTAATAAAAAGTCACCACTACCTAAAATTAAACATGACCTCAGCAAAATGGCGATGCCGCAGTAAGAATAATGTAGTAACAAAGCGTAACATATTAGACGAGTTGTCTTACAAACTCAATCGCTGATAATGTCTAACTCGTATAAAAAAGCAATTAGAAACAC
>NZ_JBPYDE010000951.1:0-562 GCF_051847555.1 Psychrobacter sp. 1Y4
CGCCCAGCCCTTTGAGCGCGCACTGGGACAATGGCATGCCAGCTGGGTTCCTTTAACTGAAGGCATGGCGCTAGTAGCAGGCGGCGTATCATACTTAAAAACCTTATTACAAGGGCTGCAAGTGTACCCTGAGCGTATGTCTGCCAACCTTGATTTGAATAGCGATGCTTATTTGAGCAAAAGCTTAAAGGAATACTTTGCAAATAACAAAGACGCTATCTATCCTTTGATAGAACAAGCGAGTGAGGAAGCGCATAGCAAACATCAAGGGTTTGTCACCACGTTTCAGGCCTTGCTGGCAGAGCAATCCGTCAATTTGCACGATAGTGACGATCTACAATCGATTTTGTCACCACTTAGCTATTGCGGCGCGGCGCAAAGACAATGCGACACGATATTACAAGCCATTGAAAATGTGACCTCAAAAAACAAATCAAAGTGAGTCATAGCAACCATTAAGTGGATTGACATAAGGCTCAAAACAGAGTATTTTAATTCACTATACGAACAAGAGTTCTTATTTAGAACAAAATATTTTGGAACACCGCATCAAAAAGGGATT
>NZ_JBPYDE010000952.1:0-562 GCF_051847555.1 Psychrobacter sp. 1Y4
GTGGTTGAGATGACCACTGAAACCATCCATTTTAATATTAAAGTCACTTGGGAGCAGCACAGAGTAGCTATTCAGATCGACGTCGAACTTCCCACAAAGACCTTAATCATTAACCATGACCTGCGTCAGCATATGAATTTTTATATTCAAGCGGATCGATTACGCGCGTACTTTGGTCAAAGTGCTGATATTCAAAGCACGGTTACTGGTAACCACATTACTACCATTATTGACTATCCCTTACAAGATGTCAGTTTATAATCCTTCCTCTTTTACCGTTTTTCATTATGTTCTCAGACACTATATTCTCATTATAAGATATTATGGCATATTTATTGCATCGCCTTTTATATCTATATGGTTATTGCGATTTTTATCTGGCAATTATTGACAATGAGTGGTTACTATCAAAAATATGATGCAGAAAATCTCATCATATTGAACTGGCCAGTACATTCGTCATACCATCGAAACATATTCAGTAGAGTTTGAGGTGGGAGTTTATATGCGTATCGTAGTTTGTGATGATGAGCCGTTAGCGCGTGAGCGTTTGGTCAGAATC
>NZ_JBPYDE010000953.1:0-562 GCF_051847555.1 Psychrobacter sp. 1Y4
TATCAATACTTAATTTTATATTAATAATCATTAATCTTTATGATAATTTTATCAAACGCTAAACAAGCACTATTCTGTTTTAGATAGCAAACATTATACCCGCACTCTTCTAACTATCGAGTTTGATCAATCAAAATTTAACGCATAAAAAAAGAGCCAGCATATTGCTGACTCTTCTTACTAGATAAGTGCTTAAAAAGCATTCGCACCTACCAAATAGCTATATAAAATTGTCGATTAGTTGACGCTTTGTGGTGCATTAACCGTTAGCTCAACACGGCGGTTTTGCTGACGACCAGATTCAGTGTTATTAGTAGCAACTGGACGTGACTCGCCATAAGCAACTACGTTGATACGGTTAGAAGCAACACCGCGAGCGGTTAGGTAGTTAGCAACTGAGTAAGCACGGTCACGTGACAGACCCATGTTGTAAGATGCTGAACCTTGGCTATCAGTGTGACCAGCAATCGTGATTGTGTTCTGGTTATACTGGTTCATGGTTGAAGCAAGCTTGTCTAGCGTTGGCTTGAATGATGAGCTAAGGGTTGCATCATCAAATGAG
>NZ_JBPYDE010000954.1:0-561 GCF_051847555.1 Psychrobacter sp. 1Y4
GCAGGATTTTGCTGATGTAAAAGCGGGCGATCTACTGATAAAAATAGATGATCGAACCTTTCAGCAGCAACTTGAACAAGCAGAAGCCAATACTGAAGTGGCGATCACCAGCCGCTCTACCAATGCTCAAGACACGCAATCTAGCCAAGCACAAATCGAAGCACGCAAAGCCGACTTATATAGTGCCAAAATCAATGTCGAGAGCGCTCGTGAAGACGTCAATCGCTATCAAGGCTTAGACGCTATCGGTGCGGTATCAAAAGCAGAAGTCGCTCATATCAAGGCGCAACTTGCTCAAGCACAGGCAAGTGTGCAACAGGCTGAAGCCAATTTACAAGCCGCTCAGCAAAACCGCGCCAAAACCAGTGGCACCCAACCCTCACTAGATGCAAATATCAAAAGTGCTGAGGCAGGCGTGAAGCAAGCGCAAATTAATCTCGATAATACGATCATCACAGCACCTGAGTCCGGTCAGCTGAGCCAAGTCAGTGTCAAAGAAGGCCAGTACGTTAGCGCGGGCACCCAACTCATGTATATCGTACCAAAAGGCATTTGGATTAT
>NZ_JBPYDE010000955.1:0-561 GCF_051847555.1 Psychrobacter sp. 1Y4
TGTGCTAGCTTGTAGCTTTCATCACCCATCTCTTTAATTTGTTCAGGATGTTCTATAAAGTAAATCATTTTCTCTGCCAAAGCTTTTGGGTTCCATTTTTCTACTAAAAACCCATTTACTCCATCAATAACCGTCTCACGGCAACCAGGTACATCAGTAGTGATAATAGGTCTTCCAATTGCCATCGCTTCCTGAGTGCTGCGAGGCACCCCTTCACGATAAGATGGCAATACAAATACATGATGACTGGCAATCCAGTCTTTTACGTTATTAACATGACCAGGGTAATTTACGATTTTCAATGCAATCAACTTATCTAGCTCTGATTTTTTCAATGCCCCCATGTTAGAAGTATCTATCTCTCCCAAAATAGTGAAACATGCTTCAGGATATGCTTTTTTTACTATTTTGATCGCTGAAATAAAATCATGGACACCTTTCTCTTTCAATAACCGACCAATAAATAAAAACTTAATAGATTCTTTAATATCTACTGTAGGCTGATATTTATATTGGCTTAGACTTAAACCGATACCACCTAGCACATTTACCTGTTTCACT
>NZ_JBPYDE010000956.1:0-561 GCF_051847555.1 Psychrobacter sp. 1Y4
ATAAGCGCGCCCAACCATATCCAGCGGATCAACGGTTTGACATAGATACGGAAAGCCCATTCATTGCTATCTTCAGCAATTGGCTCACCAAGTGCTACGTAGACATCACGCATCAAATTGGCATCAATCGCAGCTTCTGTCATCGGCATCATACTGATAATATAGTTACGCTTTTCAGGATATAACGTAGCCACCTCTTGACCGTCTTTGCTCACCGATACCTCGGCTTGCGTAGCGTCAAAGTTACTGCCTTTTACTTCGCTAAAACCTTTTACTGTAAAGTCATAACCTTGGACATTGACACTATCATTTGGTCCCAGCGCCACATCACGCTCAATACTGAGCGTACTGGTAAATGCCACACCAATAACCGCAACGAGCACCCCGATGTGAGCGGTTTGTTGACCCCAATAGCTTAGACGCAGCTGGCGTAGTCCGTTTAAACGGCTCGGTGCATTCTTGGTTTTGTCTCTAAAGTCGACCACCATCCATAAAAGCACCCAAAAGCTCACTGCCAACGTAACGCCAATATTTAGCATCGCTGATGGACTTGTGAAATAA
>NZ_JBPYDE010000957.1:0-560 GCF_051847555.1 Psychrobacter sp. 1Y4
TTGAGGACTATGGGTAGTCACTATGAACTGTAAATTAGGAAAAGTCTTTTGAAGATTGATTAATATTTCTTGCTGCCACTTAGGGTGAAGGTGCAGTTCAATTTCATCGATAACTACAACCCCATGGCTATGTAGAGGATTTTCAGAGTTAGGGTTCAGTTTGACTAAGCGTCTTGCCAAGTCTCCAGAAAGGGCTACCAACATCTTCTGACCTTGTGATAACTGAGCTATATTTACTCTATTGCCAAAGTTATCAACCATTAGTCTAGCTTTTCCTGAACTTCTATCTACTTCAATATTTTTTATCTCTGGAACAAGCGTTTTAATGGCTAGATTGACAAGTTCTAAGTGTCGTTGATACTTTGTAAAAGAACTAATCTTTATTAAATCTGCTAATTCCTGTTTTTTAGAATTCAACTTAGCATTGAAGGGATCGTTTTCTGGAGTTATTTGACCTGAATATACATCATCAATAGTAGCCTGCAAAGTTTCTATCTGAACCCTTAGCTCTTCAACTTCTTTAGTCTTCTCACCTTTCGCCTGATTAACTAGCTCGATAT
>NZ_JBPYDE010000958.1:0-560 GCF_051847555.1 Psychrobacter sp. 1Y4
CGTGAGAATACTGGTTTGCAAGCTGCGTATTCCTCTATTTTCCCAATTGAGAGTCACTCAGGTAACGCCGAGTTGCAATTTGTTGAGTACTATTTAGGTACGCCTGAATTTGATGAGCGTGAGTGTATCTTACGTGGTTCAACGTTTGCGGCGCCGATGCGTGTCAAAATCCGTTTGATCATCAAAGACAAAGACAGCAAAGACAAAGATAGCAAAGCTGCTATCAAAGATATCCGTGAGCAAAGCGTTTACATGGGCGAGATGCCTTTGATGACTGCTAACGGTACTTTCATTATTAATGGTACTGAGCGTGTTATCGTATCTCAGCTACATCGTTCACCTGGTGTGTTCTTTGACCATGATAAAGGTAAGTCGCATTCAAGTGGTAAAGTGCTTTATAACGCACGTATCATCCCTTACCGTGGTTCATGGTTAGACTTTGAATTTGATGCAAAAGACTTAGTCTTTGCTCGTATTGACCGTCGCCGTAAACTATTGGCTTCTATTATCTTACGTGCACTTGGCTTGACCACATCTGAAATTCTAGATTTGTTCTTTGA
>NZ_JBPYDE010000959.1:0-560 GCF_051847555.1 Psychrobacter sp. 1Y4
GACTAGACATATCAGACATAGCATCATCCAGCATTGAAAATTTATGAAATAAGACATACCGACATCACGCTATTATAGCGCGGTATATAGTAAGAGATTGTCTACTAGGCAGATCCGTGCATCACCATTTAAGCCGGTTTCATCATTTAAGACTATATCCTAGCAACACAATATAGATGACTGCTGTTTTATAAGCGCAGCAGTTCATGCTAATAATAGTAGGAAAGCAGCGGTTAATGTACCATAGTGTTTGTAATGGCTTTGCTAACAGTTACTGTTTGCCACTATCAAAAACAACATTCGATTTATCTACGTTAAGGAATTTTGTATGTCAGGATTATTAAAAAAACTGCCCGTCAAGCTGACCAATAAAAAACCAGCAAAAGTCTCTGACAGCACAAGATCGTCCATCGAAAAACCCAGCAGCACGCTAAAACCCATCAGTAATCAATTTACCAAACTGTTATCTGTGACCAAATATTTACCTACCAGTGCACGCTCAAGCATTCTCTCGAAAGCTTTTGGTAAAGTTGTACCCTACGTAGGGACAACAGGCGTGT
>NZ_JBPYDE010000960.1:0-560 GCF_051847555.1 Psychrobacter sp. 1Y4
TTTAATCAAATGATCTTTTATCTGATAAGTGGTCAGGTGATCCAAAAACAATGGCTCTTGATGTGCCATCGCTTCCTCACCTTGTACCACATGCACTTTTTGAGACCGTAAGAACGCTTTGGCAGGGTGGCGCACTTGATACACCAACATACCTTCGACATCTATCTCCCCAATGTTAAATACGGTATCACGCACCATTCGGGTGAGCGCCTGAGTCCTATCGCTCATATCATTAGCAGCAGTAGAAGTATCGAGTCCCAGCATATTGGCTAATGTAGACACGGTTTGATTGTCTAGTTGTCCTAGCTGACCAAAGCTGTGCCCAAACATGTGAGCCATGGCTTCGTACTGTGCTTTTGTGGGCAAACCAATCAGTTGTGGATGCTCGCTAAATCTTCTTTTCTGTAGTGTCTCAAACACAGCTTGCCATAGCGGTGCAGGCGGAAATTGTTTTTTCTGAGCCAGCTTGGTTTGGCGCATGGCTTTATTTAGCAACCTATCTAGCTCATCGGCTGCAGTAGTATCAGGGTTGCTATCGCTAACATCATTAGACGTATTGC
>NZ_JBPYDE010000961.1:0-559 GCF_051847555.1 Psychrobacter sp. 1Y4
GCTTATGATTTGCTCGTCCTCGATATCATGATGCCAAAAATAGATGGGCTAAGTGTGCTGCGGCAACTGCCAAATATCAGTGATATCCCCGTGATCATGCTGACGGCAAAGGGTGAGGAGATCGATCGCATTATTGGTTTGGAGCTGGGCGCTGACGATTATATCACCAAGCCCTGTAACCCCCGCGAGCTATTGGCACGTATCAATGCTGTGATTAAACGTACCAACACGACCACGTCTGAGCATACGCCGCTACCAGAGAGTCGCTTGCATCTTGATCAAAACCAGCGTGTTTGTGAAATAGATGGTGTGGCGCTACAAGTGACGGGAACAGAGTTTGACTTACTCGTGGCGCTGCTCAAGCAAAAAGGGGAGGTGGTTAGCAAAGCATGGCTGTCAGAGAATGTCTTGCAGCGTGAGTTGCAGCCTTTTGATCGTAGCCTTGATGTGCATGTGTCTCGCCTGCGCAAAAAACTTCAGCCTTTTCATGACGAACCAATAAAAGCGGTACGCGGTAAAGGCTATCAACTGGTGCTCTAATGATAAAAACTTCCAGTAG
>NZ_JBPYDE010000962.1:0-559 GCF_051847555.1 Psychrobacter sp. 1Y4
AGCAGTATTGATCAGAGCTGTTGCTAATGGATGACTGGCGTGCGCCTCGACACTGGCTGCAATTTGCAATACATCGTCAACGGCCAGTGACTTATCCACCATGACCTGATCAACGATAGTTGGCTTACCAATGGTCAGCGTGCCCGTCTTATCGAGCACTACTGTATCAATATTGCCTGCCGCCTCGAGACTTTGTGCGTCTTTGAACCAAACACCGTGACGCGCAGCAACTCCCATACCCGCCATGATAGCCGCTGGCGTGGCCAAGCCAAGCGCACAAGGACAAGCAATGACCAATACCGATACGGCGTGCATCAAGGCAGTATCGACCATGCCTGTCAGCCACCATGTCAGGCCAAAAGTAACCAAAGCAATGGTCACTACAATTGGCACAAACACTGCGGTCACTCTATCAGCCAGCCTCGCCAAGTTAGCTTTTGATCCTTGCGCATCACTCAGCGCTTGCACCATATCACCCAGCTTGGTGTCACTACCCTTGGCACTCACACGATAGAGCAAGCTACCATTCTCCACCAAAGCACCTGCCAGTAGTCCATCA
>NZ_JBPYDE010000963.1:0-559 GCF_051847555.1 Psychrobacter sp. 1Y4
TACTCAAAACGATTTAGAGATTTTAAAGTCTGAGATTATGGCTGACACGCCTGATGGTGGCGGTCTGCCTACTGGTGTCGCTGTCATCGATGGCGTATCTAACAACTTATTTCCTGATGTGTCAGATATCGACCGCTTATTAGGTCGCGTTCGTCTGCGTAAAGTATATCTTGCAGTAAAAACGGCAAACACCGACTTATTACAAGCGCCACGTTTGCTATTCACCGAATTGCCCGACAACGAAAATATCAGCGTGTTTGCGTTTAAACCAACCTCGTTTGCTGACAGACGATCAGATGCTCAGAACAAGATTGAGTCATATCTTGCTTTTGGTACTAAATGGGCGGGGCACTTACTTGAGACGCAGCTTTCAGGTCAGCGCGTTATTCAGATCTCATTAGATGCAAAAGACCCAATACCTGCAGTCGGTCAGCCGCTTGTACTTGTACAAAACGAAGGGCAGTCTGACGAGTTTTATCAATATCTCAGACCGCTTAAAGTTGACACAGTAGAGCGTCGCTTCCAAAAGTCGGCAAGTGAGACAGTAACACGCACAGTT
>NZ_JBPYDE010000964.1:0-558 GCF_051847555.1 Psychrobacter sp. 1Y4
TATTCGTGATGTGCAGCATGCTATGTCTTATTGGCCTGGCACCGTACAGTTCGTCCTTGACGAGTATCAAAAAGTACAAGATGGCGAAAAGAAACTATCTGACGTTATCACGGGTTTTTTAGATCCTGAAACCGAAGAAGACAAAATCGCCGCTCAAGAAGCCAAAGACGCGGCAAAAGAAGAGCGTGAACGCATCAAAGAAGAAAAAGAAAATCCACCTATCATCAAAGCTAAAGTGAATGCCAAAGCAGCCGCACTTGATGACGATGATGATGAAGACGAAGACGACGTGGAAGAAGAAGCTGAAGAAGAAACCAGCGGTCTTGATCCAGAAGAAGTACGTCTACGTCTAGAAGAGATTGAGCATCTATTTATCAAAGCCAAGCAAGCGCTGCTTGATTATGGCCGTGGTAGCGTACAGGCTGATACTGCGTATGCCCTACTTGCTGAACGCTTTATGATGTTAAAGCTAAACAATCGCTTGTCAGACCAAGTTATGGCGATTATGCATGATGTCTATGACGACGTGCGTAAGCAAGAGCGTCAAATCATGCGTTT
>NZ_JBPYDE010000965.1:0-558 GCF_051847555.1 Psychrobacter sp. 1Y4
GGTTGGTGGAGCTGGCTTGCTCGCACATTGCCAGAACAGGCTGAAGTAGGGGGTGGCTTGATGGTCGCTGTGGTGCAACTGGCTATTGCATTAGGTTCGACAGTAGGTGGTATTTTGTTTGATCATAGCGGTTATCAGGCAACGTTTTTATTTAGCGCTGTTATCTTAGTGATTTCCGCGTTCTTAACATCGCGTTTGACCGCGCAGTAACTACTTTAGGGGAGTTTAACAGATGAATATGAGCAACCGCATGATCATTATGATGGCTGTTGGTATCTTGCCAGCATTGAGTGCTTGTACTGACGATCAAAATGGCACATCAAACTCGTCCATTGTGCATGAAAGTTTGACGCAAAAAACAAGCTCTAATAATACAGAGCAACCGATATCAGAAAAGGAGCAAGTGAATATGTGGATGACAATTAATGGAAATCGTTTTGAAGTGTTGGCTGAAGACAACGCGACTGCGCATGCTTTTGCAGCTCAATTACCCCTGACGTTAAATATGGAGGATTTGCACAGTAATGAGAAGCACGCTCAGCTACCAAATGCACTGCC
>NZ_JBPYDE010000966.1:0-558 GCF_051847555.1 Psychrobacter sp. 1Y4
GGTGACTCCTGACAACCAAACTGAATCATCGCGTTTTAAGCTGATAAAACAAGGCTTTAAACGGGTGTTTGATGAGTCGGTTGTGGATGGGGACAAGGGCTGGAAAGTGGTTGAATAAAGTTGGTTATTGGTGGTGACAGGGGTTAGGTTTTTGGAGTAAGGTTGATGCTCATTCTTCTTATAATATTTCGATGTTGCGAGAAACGTTGAGTAAATTTGAGTTTGAGTTGTTGCAATCCAAAATTCAAATCTTCTATGAAGTAATATTTTATACGTTGCCAATTTCCGGAGTCTCAAATGATACCAAGGTACAAAGATAATAAATTTCAATGTCCTAATTGTAATACTATTGCAGTTCAAGAATGGTTTGATGCTGATGAAGCTGGCACTACAGCTATGCACATTATTAACCACCTCTATTTAGACTATAGATCAAGCATTAATGTTACTGCCCAACAATATATAATTAAATTTTTGAATAAAGTTGACAATAATTTTCAAAATCGTCTTTATCAGTTTATACCTAAGGGCTTCTCAATAGCAACCTGTGCATCGTGC
>NZ_JBPYDE010000967.1:0-558 GCF_051847555.1 Psychrobacter sp. 1Y4
AGCCTAGACAAACAGAAAAAGTGCTGGGCGCTGGCGGATATTATTGAAACCATGCCCGAAGTTATCGAAGTCATTATCGGTATGAATACACTTAGTGTGTTTAGTCACCCGCTAGCATGGGATGAGTTTAACGCGCTACAAAACAAACTGACTGTTCTGCTTGAGGAGATGCCTGAAAAGGCCATCGACGGCAAGCATATCGAGATACCAGTACATTATGGCGGCAAATATGGCCCTGATTTGGCCGCAATGGCAGAAGCTTTGGGTATGTCTGCTGATGCTGTAGTCGATCTGCACACCAGCGCTATTTACACCGTTTATTTTATTGGTTTTCAGCCCGGTTTTCCTTACCTTGGCGGCTTGTCTGAGTCGCTACATTTCCCAAGACATACTACCCCAAGGACGCACGTGCCTGCAGGGTCGGTCGGTATCGGCGGGGAGCAGACAGGCATTTATCCTTTTGCCTCCCCAGGCGGATGGCAGTTATTAGGTCAGCCAGACACCGCGTTATTTGACTTGACCAAAGATTCGCCAACCTTACTCAGCGCTGGTGATACC
>NZ_JBPYDE010000968.1:0-558 GCF_051847555.1 Psychrobacter sp. 1Y4
ACGCGCGGCGGACTGAAATCTCCGCAATCTGACGTTTGAACACTTCTATCTTCGTTTGCCCACGGGCTAGACTCAATGTATTTAATAGCGCAATCGCAAAGGTACTGGTCTTGATACCACCGCCCGTTGAGTTGGGTGATGCGCCAATCCACATCAAAAATATCGTTAGCATGACCGTTGGAAAAGTCAGCTCACCCATATCAATGACATTGAACCCCGCGGTTCGCGGCGTGGCAGCCGTAAAAAACCCTGTGATAAGCTTACCAAAAAAGCTGGTATGGTCAGCGAGCACATTGTTGTATTCAAATACCATCACCCCGATCAGACCAGTCAACAATAACGCCCCAGTCGTAATCAAGGTAATACGGCTGTTGATATTCAGCAACCAAGGCTGATAAATATAGTGCCGGTCATTGCGATATATGAGTCGCTCAGCGCGATGACGCAAATACCGCAGCACATTGACCACAATGGTGAAGCCCATACCGCCAAAAATAAAAGTCATCGCAATGATAAGCTGCAATGGATAATTAAAGCGTATCGAATCGTCATACATGC
>NZ_JBPYDE010000969.1:0-557 GCF_051847555.1 Psychrobacter sp. 1Y4
ACCCTTTCACACTCTCACGCGTATTACGGAACAAAATACGACCGGTACCGTGACGATCTAATAGCTCGTTGAGCGCATAGGTGCGCAGTTTGTCGTCTTCATTGATCGTGGACAGCTCATCCATACTGATGTCTAATAAATTGCTCAGCGCAGCGATTTGACCGTCATTGAGCGGCTTATCCTCTATCAACACACCAGCGACTGCTGCCGTCTCTGCAAAGGCTTCTTGACCATCGATGAACTCATCCAAATCATCAAAACGATCTGGATCAAGCAGACGCAAACGGGCAAAGTGACTCTGCGCGCCAAGTTGCTCTGGCGTTGCTGTTAATAGCATCACGCCTGGCGTCTCTTCTGCAAAGTCTGCCACCAGATCGTATTTATCATTTCCGCCTTGCGCTTCATCCCAATGCAGATGATGCGCCTCGTCCACGACCAATAGATCAAATCCTGCATCCATCGCTTGATCATACAAATCTGGATGGTCAATCAATAAATCCATACCTGCGATGATGCACTGCTCAGTGGCAAACACGTTTTGCTCAGGATCATGCTCT
>NZ_JBPYDE010000970.1:0-557 GCF_051847555.1 Psychrobacter sp. 1Y4
ATAACTGTAAGGAAACCTCAATAACACTTTGATTACGATCATTTTGGCTTTTGCCTGTTCGAATTAAGCCAAGAATCTTTTCTTCTACACATTTGAGAGATCCAGCTGCCGAGCCAATATTGCTTATTTGCGCTTCAGCAGCGTTTTGTCCTTCTTCAATCAGCTTGCGTTGTTCAGAAGCGCTAAGGCGTTAAGCTCAAGATAAGAAACAATATCAATATTCTCTATCGACGCATGTAAGCTGCGTCCGGCATCGTTAACTAGCCCATCGATATGGCCAAATACTTCCAAGAGTTTTGGATACATATATCTGCACATAACGATTAAAACTGGTCTCAAAATACGTAGTTTTAAAATAAAATTTACTATTCCATAGGAATAAAAACTATGACGACACTACAAATGTCCTCGTGGTTTTTTCAATATTGAATATAGTCTTAAGGGACAACTATAGCTGCACTCAGCTCGGAAGTTGCACCTAGATGATTAGTTAATGTCGCGGTTACTGTGGATATTCCAGTTATAGGTTTTAAAGACGCCTCTGCTGTTCCTCTAGC
>NZ_JBPYDE010000971.1:0-557 GCF_051847555.1 Psychrobacter sp. 1Y4
CAATGATGTTATTGATAGAGTCGTTTGTCGACAGGCATTATGGACTGGCGGTGATTTTTATTACGCCGTTGACGATATTTATCGCGGAGTATGGCAGCACGATGCCGGTGCCGCCAGTGGCAGGAGATGTTATCCATACGCGCATGATTGATACGGCACTCGGTTGTGTGATTGGTCTGAGCGGTGGTTTGGCCATCCACTCTACAAGATTGCGTGTACCACTGCGGCGTTTGGAGAACTGGCTGCTGCTGCGCTTTAGTGAATAAAAAGCAGCAGTTCAATGCTGCTGATTAAGAGTTCCATTAAGTATTTTGGCTCAAGGCGGCTGTCGCTTTTGCGACGTCGATCTCATGACCCGTCCAGCGCTCAAAACTCAATGCAGCTTGTCCGATGAGCATGCCGTAACCTTCAGACGTTTGGGCATCACGCGCCGCGAAATGCTGCAAAAAGGGTCATTCCCCTCCCCCCCCCCCCCCCTCAGCACCATTGGCATCCCAACCTTTCTTAAGTTGTCAAATCTCCCCCTTTCACCCCACTGAAATCACCTTTATCATCCA
>NZ_JBPYDE010000972.1:0-557 GCF_051847555.1 Psychrobacter sp. 1Y4
TGGCACTTGTAAAAAGTGTGACAAATCCGTCAGAGGTAGTAATCGTCCGCGAATATTTGCAATACCTAGCATCCAAGGCTTTACTAGAGGTAAGCTAGTATATTCTGGCATGGATAATACCTCTGATACCTGACCCATAGGGGCAACTAAGCGCTGTCCACCAATCTCAAATACCACCCCTTGCCAATCAAACTCTTGACCACCGCGGCGACCACTTTTGCGCGCACGTGCCAAGTCTGCTAGACGCAGAAGCTCAATAAATCCTCTAGAGGCCACAAGTTACTCCATCACTTTGCGAATCATATTGACCAATCCATTCTCATCGACTGGTTTATTCATATACTCTTTGGCACCTTGACGCTTGCCCCACACTCTATCGGTTTCTTGATTTTTGGTACTAATCATAATGACAGGTATATGAGCGGTGGTTTTACCACGAGTGATTTTTCGTGTAGCCTGAAAACCGTTCATTTCTGGCATGACTACATCCATTAAGATGACGTCTGGCAGGTGATCAGCTGCCATCTGACAGCCCTGCTCGCCATTTGATGCTTCTA
>NZ_JBPYDE010000973.1:0-557 GCF_051847555.1 Psychrobacter sp. 1Y4
CGGTGAAACTGCTAGAGAGCACGGTCTGCAATAGGTAATCAGGAACAGTGCCAGCCTCTTCGATAGTCTGAACGCCGTACAGTAACACGGTAACGGGCGGCTTGCCGTGAAGCATGGCATTGGTCAGTAGATTGCGAATGAGATGAGTCAACATTGATGATTGACCGTCGATCATGATGTGCTCACCAATCAGCGTGGCTTCAGGATAGTGCTGACGTTCTTGATTAACCAGATCGTATAAATCCAGATTCTCAATTTGTTGTAAGGCATGACCTGCATCTAGACGGCTGACCAACAATATACTTTCGACCAAATCATTGAGACCTGACAGATCGCGAGTGATGGCATGAGCGCGTTTATCAAACTTGGCTTTGGTGTCAGACGGTAGCGCACCAGCCAACATATCCATCATTTCAACCTGCAAGCGAATGCGCGTGATAGGCGTACGCAGCTCATGAGAAGCATGCGCCAGTAATAAATTATTGGCATCAACGAGGTGCTCAATCTTTTGCGCTGCTTGGTTGAACCCACGAGCAAGAAAAGCAATTTCATCATTA
>NZ_JBPYDE010000974.1:0-556 GCF_051847555.1 Psychrobacter sp. 1Y4
TGCTGAGACGGGTATCGATTTCAAATATGGGCGCGGTAATTTGCGTGATGGTATTTGGTTGACCGATATTGATATCGATGCAACTGAAGACCTTGAGGTATTAGTAGACAAAGCTTATGTCAAAATAGGCTGGCGTGCGGTATTTGCAAAAGAAGTGCATCTGAGTGATGCCGATATACAGACCATCGAAATTCTCAATAAGAAACCACCGACTGGCGAACCGTTTGATTATAAAACCCTAAAGCTACCAGTCAATCTGCGTTTTGATCAAGCAAAAATTAAGAAAATCATTTATAAGCAAGTAACCAAAGATCCTATTGTTATCAATAACATTACGGCTCGTGATCTGACTTGGGTTGGTAGTACCGTCACAGTAGGTCGCGGCGACTTACAGTATGCTGATATCGTCAAAGTCAGTGCCCTACAAGGTGAGATTGACTTGCAAGGCGACTATCCGCTGGATTTGAGTGCGATTGCAGAAGTCAGTGCGCTTGAAAAGGCATACATTGATCCACTGAATATTACGGCAACTGGTACGCTAAAACGTACGGTTGGG
>NZ_JBPYDE010000975.1:0-556 GCF_051847555.1 Psychrobacter sp. 1Y4
CATCCAATACCTCAACCATCCAAAATGCATAATGCTCCCAGTCAGTGGCTGTATGAAACCAGCCGCCTTGTTTTAGACTGCGCGTAACGATAGCCATACGCTCAGGACTGACGAAACGGCGTTTGTAATGACGCTTCTTTTGCCACGGATCAGGGAAGTATAACTGAATACGATCAATGTGATTTTCTGGCAGTTGCTTCAGCAATTGAATAGCATCGCCATTGATGATTTTGACATTGCTCAAGTCTTGTGTGCCTGCCATATAAGCGCATTTACCAATACCTGGCTCGTGCACTTCGACACCGACGAAATTACGCGCGGGCTCTGCGGCTGCCATCTCGATAAATGAGTCACCCAAACCAAAACCAATCTCCAACGTCAGCGGTGCGTCAGAACCATTCGGGCTGTCAGCGAACAGTGCTCGCAGGTTATCAATAGCTGAAAGGTCGCCATCACCGAAACTATTATTGACCAGATACTCAGAAAACTCTGGTGCGGTAAGTGCTAGCTCGGCGTTTTTGTTCATATGCGTGCGCCGCTTCATAAACGTATTAAC
>NZ_JBPYDE010000976.1:0-556 GCF_051847555.1 Psychrobacter sp. 1Y4
CTCATTTTCTTGAGTTTTATCTTGTAGCGCTGCGATTTTTGGCAGACGATATAGAGCGTTTGAGTCGATACCGATTTTGCCATCAACACAAACGATTTCGCCATTTTCACGAACCGCTAATGGGTTAATTTCCATCAATGCAAAGTCGTTTTCAACAAATGCTTTATAGGCACCAGTCATCAATTTAACAAATTGATTGATTTGCTTGCCTTCTAGACCAAGTTTGAACGCAACGTCACGCGCTTGGAAAGGCATTAAACCAACCAAAGGATCAACGTGTACTTTGAAGATTTTTTCTGGGGTGTTGTGTGCTACTTCTTCGATATCTACGCCGCCTTCGGTAGATGCCATGAAGGTTACACGACGAGTCGCACGATCAACAACAGCGCCAAGATATAGCTCAGTTTGTACTGGATACATATCTTCTGCAACCAATACGAAGTTGACTGGCTGACCATCAGCATCAGTTTGGAACGTTACTAGGTTAGTACCGATCAGTTCTTCAGCAACTTGCTTGGCTTCTTCACGAGTTTTAACCAGCTTTACGCCACCCGCT
>NZ_JBPYDE010000977.1:0-556 GCF_051847555.1 Psychrobacter sp. 1Y4
TATCGCTTCAAGTAAAGAGGTTTTGCCGCTACCATTTGCACCGATGATAACGTTGCAAACGGTAGACTGTAGATTAACTTGTGTGAGGTTGCGCAGATTTGATATTTGTAGACGTTCAATCATGATATCGATAGCCGCCCATTATTTTCAGCTTTCAAAGCAAGCAAAAGTTTATTAAAATTCAAGCTGTCCGAGTATATCCTTAAAAGATGCTAGCGCGGTTCAATGCTGTATGATGTGCAAAAAATCAGACTATATACGCATCGGCATGATGACATATTGATGAAACTCATCATTGAGTTGATTGACAAGTACAGATGCATTCGATTGGCTCATATGCATCTGCAAATCACCTTGTATCACCCCTAGCACGTCTTGTAGATACGCCGCATTGAATGATAGCTCCATTGGCTCGCCCTGATATTTGGCTTGTATCATCTCAACGGCTTCATCTTGCTCAGCATTGTTGGCACGTACCTCTACCATACCATCACTGGCAAAATTAAAGACCACACCGCGCGACTTCTCATTACTCAAAATCGCTACCCGGCGTAAT
>NZ_JBPYDE010000978.1:0-556 GCF_051847555.1 Psychrobacter sp. 1Y4
TTATTTATAGTGCTTAGTATCACGTTAGCGTTCCAGTTAAGAATGGTATTGCCGTATACCAAGCTATGGAAAAAAGAAGTTCAAAAAGCAAAAGACAAGCCAGAAGGGCAAGTACATCAATTAAAAATCATGGTTTCAAATGTGTTAACACCCAATGATGAAACACAAAAATTGGTTGATTTGGTCAAGCATAGACAGCCCG
The DNA here is from genome assembly GCF_051847555.1 of Psychrobacter sp. 1Y4. Lineage (NCBI taxonomy): Bacteria > Pseudomonadati > Pseudomonadota > Gammaproteobacteria > Moraxellales > Moraxellaceae > Psychrobacter > Psychrobacter sp. 1Y4. Next base: position 203 of record NZ_JBPYDE010000978.1, read on the forward strand.
ATATTTTAATTACGCTTGAAACTGATAAAAAGTGGGAGAAAGCCTTACAGCAAATTGAGTCTGATTATCCATATACGGTGAAGGTTCCGCTGGACAATCTATACGGTATGCACCTGTACTCTAAGCTTGAGCTCATAGATCCTGAAGTGAAATACCTAATGATTGATGACATACCTTCTATTCATACGCAGTTACGCCTGCAAGGTGGTCGAGTGATTTGGCTATACTGCTTGCATCCTATGCCTCCAAGTCCGACTGAGGCTGATAAATCTACCACGCGTGATGCTGAACTGTTGATGGTTGGCAAACACATCAAAGAAAATGAGCAAACCGCGATATTGGCCGGTGATCTCA
>NZ_JBPYDE010000979.1:0-555 GCF_051847555.1 Psychrobacter sp. 1Y4
TATCCGTTCTTGCAGGGTGAGCTGTTCTTATACTACCCAGCGCATGGTTTGGCTGAGACGCTCAACAAGAAGGTCGATAGCTTACTGTCTCATGGGTTGATTGTTGAATTGGGTGATGACACGCTTAGTGTTCCTGAGTCTAATAGCAAGTGCTACCAACAGCTACAAGTACTGGCGACACCCGTTGGACAAAGCCTTGAGCGTTATTTTATGACGCTTGCCCTACTCGCTCAGCAAGGCTCTGGCAATCTAACCGAAAGCGAGGTCGTTGACCTGTGCCATCTGCTTGGACAACGCTTGTCTGTACTGTACGCAGATGATATTCCTGACTTCTTTGATCGCGCATTGTTTACTAGCTTTATCAGCGCTTTGACTCGTCTTGACTATCTACAAAAAGATGATGAAACGGGTATATTGACCTTTGACCACCGTATCAATGACATCGCCAGTCATGCCAAATACGTGCTGACACCTGATATGATGCAAATCTTGCAGCAAGTCGCCAGTTTAAACGAAGAAGAAATCACTCACGCCATTACTGAGATTAGTAATAAA
>NZ_JBPYDE010000980.1:0-555 GCF_051847555.1 Psychrobacter sp. 1Y4
TTCAAAGCCGCTTATCATGGCTCAAAAATAGATCCAATGTGTTCTTATGTTGGTAAAGTTAAATATCATATGCCAGCGAGCGCTGCAGAGCTTTGTGATAATCAAAGTATTCGACCTTGGCTTGGAAACAATAATGATGATTCGAAAGATCCAAAAACTATGTATCCTCGTTTCTATTTATTTCACAAGCATCATGCTTTTTCTTTTGAAAAAGAAGCAAGATTTTTATTGATTGACAATGGTGCTACAGTGGCAAAAAGCAATGACAAGCTTGGCATTCATCTTTCGGCTAAGCATAGTAGAGAAATGATTAAGAAAATTATATTACATCCTAACTGTTCGGACTGGTTCGAAAATACCATTCGTAAGCTTGTTAAAGACACATACAAACTAGGTATTCCAATTTACAAATGATCGTTAGTTGGTCATAAAAATTAATCTAGTTGAACGTTAAAACCTTTTAAATATTATTGAAGTTAAAAAATATGATGAATAGTAACAACGAGCAAGCATATCTTGATTTGCTGCGCCACGTCTTAGACAACGGTACTGAAA
>NZ_JBPYDE010000981.1:0-555 GCF_051847555.1 Psychrobacter sp. 1Y4
GGCGGCATGGTCAAAGCACCAGATACCTTTGATGCGGCAGTTTTCAAAGAACAAGCCGCATTCTTGGCAGAAGACGCCTCAAGCCCTTGGAGTCATTTTGAAAACCAAGAAGCCATGGGTAATGCCGCTGAGGCCGTTTGGTCAAATGCTGACGGTTTCAGTGCTGAAGCGGACAACTTTCAAAAAGTGACTGCTGAGCTAAATGCTGCTGCACAGTCGGCCACTAGTGTCGAAGACGTTCAGCCTGCCTTTGGTGAAGTAGGCGCAAGCTGTAAATCGTGCCATACCGAATTTAGAGCAAAGAATGACTAACGCTTTGTACTAGCCTAGTAGCTTGTAAAAAGACAAAAAAACCGCCATGTTCAATGATATGGCGGTTTTTTATTACTTAAAAAATATCACGTTAAGGCAGCTCTTTGAAATAACGCGCTGAGTAAATTATTCTATCTCTATTTTGTTAGCATTATTAGCATCATCATTAACTTCGTCATCTTGCTGCTTATTTATTTGCTTAACGATAGATTTTACAGAAGGATCGCTTAAATCTATCGTACG
>NZ_JBPYDE010000982.1:0-554 GCF_051847555.1 Psychrobacter sp. 1Y4
GTCTAAATGATGAGTCTGAAGCGGTTGCAGCAAGCTTAGAAGAGCAATACCTGCCTAAGTTCAGTGGTGATGTATTACCGCAAACACCGATTGGCATCTGCTTAGCATTGGCTGATCGTTTGGATACGCTCGTTGGTATCTTTGCGATTAATCAAGCACCAACGGGGTCAAAAGATCCGTTTAGCTTACGTCGTTCTGCCATTGGTATTTTGCGCATTTTGATTGAAAAGCAGTTACCGATTAATCTTGTCGCATTGGTTGAGCAGGCGATTAAAGGCTATAGTGATGCTGAGGGTAGCAAAATTGCCAAAATGGGCGATACCTTTACCCAAGTCATGGCGTTCTTAAATTCGCGCTATCGTGCAATGTATACCGAGCAAGGCGTCAGCGTTGATACGATTCAGGCCGTGCAAGCGATTAACCCACATATGCCGCTTGATTTTGATCAGCGTATTCGCGCCGTACAAGCATTTAGCGAGCTGTCACAAGCTTCGATGTTGGCTGATTCAAACAAGCGTGTTGCTAATATATTGGCCAAATCAGAAGTGAGCGTT
>NZ_JBPYDE010000983.1:0-554 GCF_051847555.1 Psychrobacter sp. 1Y4
CAGCCTGTGATTTGGTCTTTAAGGGACGCGCACAGCCTAGTGGCTATACTGAACCATTGTTGCATCAAGCGCGCCTTGATCTAAAAGCCAATGCTTAGAGAGGCCGGCTTAGCAATGGGTATTTTAGCGTATGCTGAAGCCTAAGTTATAGTATCTAACCTTGCTCGTTTGTGACACTAAATATGTCATAAATACGCTGGTCGATTCTTCATGAGCGCTATTTATTTATCAATAGATGGTGCTACTTCTTGGGCAATTGTTTTGTATTTATTAAAAAATTTTAATACTATAAGTAATGATATTAATCAATAAAAGTGCTATCTGCTTGAGTAGATAGCGCTTTTTTTTGTGGCTATTTGGATTTTATAGGTGACTTGTCATTTGATACTGGGTGTATCGAAAAAGCGAAAAAATATGTTGCAAATTATGTCAAAGTTGTTATGCTTGTACTCGAAGTATGAGTTTGGTAACGGATGTTACGCAATGGAGTGATAAAGACAACAGGTTACACGGCAGTTACGCTCTTAATCCCAGTCATGTAAATTATTGTTTTT
>NZ_JBPYDE010000984.1:0-554 GCF_051847555.1 Psychrobacter sp. 1Y4
GGCGTTTTTGCGGGTGTTGGAAACGTTGTTGGCGAAAAACGACTATCTATTAGGGGACAAGGTGACCACGGCTGATATTGGCATCATGCCTTTTGTTCGTCAGTTTGCGCATGTCGATCGTGAGGTTTTTTATAGTTTGCCTTATCCTAAATTGCAGCAGTGGCTGCAACATTGGCTTGACCATCCGTTATTTTTGCAAGTCATGACCAAGTTTCAACCGTGGCAAGAAGGGGGTGAGGTGGTGATTTTTCCTTGTTAAAATTTGGTATTTGAAGCTATTTATATGATCACGTGAATTGTGAGTGACAGGTAAAGTATAAAGTATAGAGCTGAAATAACGTAGGAGAATACACATTATATGATCCTACGTTATAAAAAATATTGAAAGACTTGTGTAATTTAAAGGATTAGACTTTACACGCAGCGCTGGCTGCTTGAGCTTTCTCGTACACCGCTTGTGGGTCGAGGCCTAATGCTGCAACATCCGCCAAGTATTTTTGCGTACCTGCCTCTAGCGGTCCTTTCCATTGTGGGTCATTTAAGGGATCAGGAAT
>NZ_JBPYDE010000985.1:0-554 GCF_051847555.1 Psychrobacter sp. 1Y4
GTATTAGAGTCAGTCATAATAGAGGTGGGAGTATCCTTGATGTTATTAGTATCATTTGCGCACGATAGTTATTTATTATCATATAAATTGTGATGAATTGAGGAGTACTAGTTATCGTTATATTACTATTCAATTAGATTGGCTATATAATAGCATGGGGCAGAATAATGACAAAAGACAAATGCTTTAAGGATAGTAGATGACAGACAATATCGAGTTCACGCATCAGCAAGCGCGTGCCTTTCAACCACAAAGACTCTCCGCACCACGCGACTTTATTATTCCAAAAATCATCAGTGATAATAAAGACGAAAAGCCGTTGATCTTGGAGATTGGAGCAGGGAAGGGCAAGCACGCACTTAGCTTTGCAGTGCAAAATTCTGATAAGCATTTGATCGCCATTGAGCGCACACGCAATAAGTTTGATGCTTTCTCAAAGCTGGCTACATTGCAAGACTTACCGAACCTAGATGCGATCCATGCAGATGCGATTGCTTGGACGGTGCATGCGCTAAAACCCAATAGTGTGGCTAAAATATTTATTCTTTATCCCA
>NZ_JBPYDE010000986.1:0-554 GCF_051847555.1 Psychrobacter sp. 1Y4
TCTGCATGAAGCTGTTGGCGGCCAAGATCCAAAATCCTGAGATCAACGTACCGATAGCGACGGTTGCAGTGGCGACAAAGTGCATGCGCTTACTAACGCGGCCCCAACCAAAGAGCATGATACCCAAAAAGGAGGCTTCTAAGAAAAATGCAGTCAGTACTTCATAAGCGAGTAGTGGACCTAAGACGTTACCCGCCTTGTCGGAAAAGACTGCCCAGTTGGTCCCGAACTGGTAAGACATTACCACCCCTGAGACCACACCCATACCAAACACCACGGCAAATATTTTTACCCAGTGTTTGTAGACTTCCGCAAAAACAGGATTGCCTGTTCTTAACCAGCGAAACTCAAGTACGGTCAGCCAGCTGGCAAGTCCAATAGAAAAAGCGGGAAAGACGATATGAAAAGAGACAACAAAAGCGAACTGGATGCGCGCGAGGGTCAGCGCATCGAGCTGGTCAATCATAAACGTAGCGAACGTAAACGGTTACTCTCATCTGTTAGCTGAATAGCGCTGGCTTCCGTACAACGCTCAAGTAACTGTCCGTAACTGT
>NZ_JBPYDE010000987.1:0-553 GCF_051847555.1 Psychrobacter sp. 1Y4
TGCTTATAAGCAACCTGTGACACGTAGTGATATTGAGCAAGTGCGCGGTGTGATGTTATCAAGCAATATACTACGCCAGCTATTTGATAAAGGGTGGATCATTGAGAAAGGCTTTAAGGATACTTTGGGACGTCCAGCATTACTCCATACCACCGCACAATTCTTAGATGCGTTTGGGCTGAGTCATTTAGATGAGCTACCACCGATGCCAGATATGGAATCCATACGAGCTATGTCTTAATTTTTCTGCTGACCAAACTATCATGACGCTCATAAAAAAGGACAGATCACCTAAGATCTGTCCTTTTTATTTGGCTATCACTCTTAGTTGCTTTCAACCTTAGATAAATAGCAAAGCATCATGATCTGCTTCACTAATTAGTTGGTCCTTATTGATTGATGACATCAACACCTTTTGGTGGAGTAAATTTAAACTGACTGCTGCCGATACTTGGATTCATTTTGATACCACTAAACTTAATAGAGGTCGTTTGTCCAAGTGTATCGTTCAATACCATCATCACAGGTTTGCCGCCACTAAAGCTCATTGATA
>NZ_JBPYDE010000988.1:0-553 GCF_051847555.1 Psychrobacter sp. 1Y4
CGTACCGCTTTAGAAGGAGCTGACGCGCTTGTCTCATTAACTTCAGAAACTTTTGGTTTGACTTGTTTGGATACCGTGGCGGATATCTCACCGTTCAGTAGCTGACGAGCAGTAGTAATCACATCATGCTCGAGACCGCCGCCGCCCAGCGTATCTACGATGCCATCCTGCGTGACGATCATTTTGGCCTGTAGCGCACGCGGAGCCGAGCCATTCACAGCCACAACCGTTGCCAACACATGAGCGATACCTTGCTGTTGATATCGCGCCAGACCTTCATACCAGATCACTGGCGGTGCTAATGACTCACTCACTGTGCGCAGGACCTCTCGCCCCTGCGACATTCGGATGCTCTATCGCTTCTGGCTGCTCATCGGTCTGTTTGCCTGTCACCTCTTTTGGATCGATGTCTTTTGCATGGCGCACATCTTGCGGCATGACCTTATCGTTATAAAGGTCGCCATTTTCTTCTACGCCTTTGACAAGGCTATCCATCGTATCCTTGTCCGCTTTGGTCTCTAGCTCCCATGAGGTACCTTCCATACGCATCACT
>NZ_JBPYDE010000989.1:0-553 GCF_051847555.1 Psychrobacter sp. 1Y4
CAATTGGCCTAGAATGCAGCATTCTAGTCTCGCGCACATAACTAGTCTCGCGCACCAAAGATAGCCGTACCAACACGTACCATGGTAGAGCCGTTGTCTATCGCCTCTGCCATATCACCACTCATCCCCATACTAAGCGTATCCCAAGCATTCAACTCTGGATGGCTGGCTTTGATATCGTCAAACAATGCCTTGGTTCGAGCAAAGGCATCTGTATCTGCTTTGGCAGGGATAATCATCAACCCGCGCAGTTGCAAGCGCTCATAACCTTTAATCGCTGTGATCAATGCTGGTAGCTCTGCTGGTAAGCAACCTGACTTACTGTCTTCGTTGTCAATATTTACCTGAATCAGTACGTTCAATGCTGGGAGCTCATCTGGGCGTTGATCGTTCAAACGTTTGGCAATAATATCGCGCTCAAGGGTTTGTACCCAATCAAAATGCTCGGCAATATCACGTGTCTTATTACGCTGGATACTACCGATATAATGCCAGACGATATCCGCGCATTCAGGATTCGATTTTAGCGTATTTATTTTTTCGATGGCTTCTT
>NZ_JBPYDE010000990.1:0-553 GCF_051847555.1 Psychrobacter sp. 1Y4
TGTACCAGAAGACGACGACGCACCGATTGCTAGCAAAAAACCTGCTGCCGCACCTAAACCAAAGCGTGATAACAAAGCAGGTTTAAAAGTTTTAAAGTAATTAGAGATTCAAACTCATTACTTTTCACATAATAAGAAAGCCAGTCATGTTTACTATGACTGGCTTTTTATTGTCTGTTCAAAGACTTGATACTTTATATTTGACTAGGTTCTTGGCAAGGTCACGCCGCGCTGGCCTTGATATTTACCGCCGCGGTCTTTGTAGCTGGTCTCACACACGTCATCCGCATCACTTTGGAAAAACAGCATTTGTGCCACGCCTTCACCCGCATAAATACGAGCTGGTAGATTGGTAGTATTACTGAACTCAAGTGTCACATGACCTTCCCACTCAGGCCCAAGCGGCGTGACATTGACAATGATACCGCAGCGCGCGTAAGTCGATTTGCCTAGGCAAATAGTCAGTACGTCGCGTGGAATACGGAAATATTCCATGGTACGTGCTAAGGCAAATGAGTTTGGTGGAATGATACACTCATCACCAACGATATCG
>NZ_JBPYDE010000991.1:0-552 GCF_051847555.1 Psychrobacter sp. 1Y4
AGCCAGCACCTGAAACTTACCAAATGGTGGCTTATACGCTTAATGTTAAGACATCAGACTTATGTCTCGTTGCTTGTCATCTTTGGGATACTATCGGCGCACAAGCGGCAGGCTGTCAGGGTGCCTTTTTAACTCGCCCATATAACGAAATGCTTAGCGCACCAAATGTGCCAGTACCAGATTTGATCGCATCAGATTTATCGACCCTAGCGGATCAAATTATTAGCAAAAAGGGTGCTTAATACATCCAAATATTAGGATGTATTTAAAAGTAAAATCAAAAAAAATGCTGCTTCAAAATTGAAGCAGCATTTTTATTGTAGCGTCATCAGGTCAAAACCGTGATTTTGATATTACTGTCAGTAACGGCGCTTAGAAATTGACAACCGTACGGATGCTCTCGCCTTTATGCATTAAATCAAATGCTTCGTTGACGTCTTCTATTGGCATCGTGTGGGTGATAAAGTCTTGTAAAGGAATCTCACCTGCCAGATAGCGCTCGACATATCCTGGTAGTTCTGTACGACCTTTGACACCGCCAAACGCTGACCC
>NZ_JBPYDE010000992.1:0-552 GCF_051847555.1 Psychrobacter sp. 1Y4
TTCAGCTTTATGGCTTTTTTTACCGCCATCATTTGCGCCACTATTGTCTAGCGATAATATCACTTTAATACTCTGTATCTGATCAAAGTGTCGCTCTACTTTTTCAAGCTTTTCACGAACTGCTGTGTCCATAGCTTCGGTAACACTGATATGGTGACCACTGATAGAAACATTCATATTATTGTCCTTGTATTTGTAACTTACATTCAACAGATGAAGTCGCATTCCTGCTCTTATCATCCTGCCTTACCAATAATTCATCTAATGCCTCTAGTAAGATTTCGACGTATCCTTTTATCGTCTCCTTTATTCATTATAAGTAAATACTATAGATTGGCACTTAGATTTCGTTGTTGGTATGACTCTAATTTGTCATGAAAGACGAATAGTAGCAAGACGTTAAATTGTAATTAAGTGTAACAATACCTGTTGTTTCTATCATGTTTCTATATAATCAAAAAATTTTATTTTTTATATCTTGCCACAGAAATATTCATAATTACTCAATATCTTTATAGATGGCTGTATTTAAACGATTAATACTTCTGTTTG
>NZ_JBPYDE010000993.1:0-552 GCF_051847555.1 Psychrobacter sp. 1Y4
CCTGCTGTAATAGCAACGGGTGAGACGTTGTATAAGTAGTTTTTGGTGATGTTTGCGCCAAGCGCATAACCCACACAAGCAAACAAGGCATAGCCCATTGGTAATAAACTCTCAACTAAGCCCTTACCCTGCTCGCCGCCACCAAATAAGCTTTCGCTCATCAATATAATCACCCCAACTACCCCAATTACCAAGCCAAGCGCTTGTTTTTTGGACAGTCTGTCTTTAAAAAACACACGAGCGATAAAGCCACTCATCATCGGTACAGAAGCGTTTAGTACGGCGAGTACACCTGCGTTCACTGATTGCGCAGAAAAAGAAAACAACACGAATGGCAGCGCTGCCGAGAACAAACCAACCAGCGTGAGCATTTTCCAATGCGCTTTGATACCGACTCTATTTTTCTTTTTTAACAATACAAAGACGAGCATGACCAGTCCAGCAAATATCACTCGCAGACTGGCAAACGCTAATGAGCCGAACTCCGGCACGCCGATCCGATAAAACACAAAAGAGAGTGACCACATAAAAGAGAGGGTCAAAAAGATAATG
>NZ_JBPYDE010000994.1:0-552 GCF_051847555.1 Psychrobacter sp. 1Y4
TCTATACTTTATCGGTGAGGTACTTGATGTGACAGGCTGGCTTGGCGGCTATAATTTTCAGTGGGCATGGGCCAGTGGTTTTGTCAGTGGCGAAGTCGTTTAAGAAGCAGTCGCATTTGATAGTATAAAATAAACACGACATAAGTTCATTTTACTATAGAATTATAGTATAATATTCACTTACTGTTATTTATGCTAGATAGAATTGCGAGGTACTCGATGCGCCCAATCAAACAGATTCATGGTGATAAAGCACCACATTGGGTCGGTGACGGATTTTTTGTGAAAACATTGATTAATTATGTCGATGACCAACCAGACTTCAATTACAGTCATACCGATCCATTTTTATTATTTGATTATGGTGAGCCGACGACATTTGCACCAAATCCGGATTATCAGACGCAACCACATGGCATTGGCAAGCATCCTCATAAAGGTTTTGAGACCGTCACCCTCGCGTACTCAGGTGAGATCAGTCATGCTGACTCAATCGGTGGGCGTGGGGATATTTTGGAAGGCGATGTGCAATGGATGACCGCTGGTCGCGGC
>NZ_JBPYDE010000995.1:0-552 GCF_051847555.1 Psychrobacter sp. 1Y4
CGCTTTGTCCTGCTTGTGCAGCCGCCGCTAATGCTGGTTCTGGATTGGTAATGGCTGACTTATCTTCGGTATCATCGATAGCGAGGTTCTGAGTACTCATGTTTTCTTTATTATTAGTCGTCATGAAGATAGTTCCTAAATTTTAGCTTACTTGATGTAAAGATTATTGGCAGCCAAATCAATAGCGATCTGCCCCACATTACCCGCGCCTTGCGTGATAAGCATGTCATTGGCTTTTAATAAACGCTGCATCACAGGGGCAAGATTGTCTTTGTCAATAATCGTCGGTTCAACTTCACCGCGCAGACGGATACTACGTGCTAATGACTTGGTATCAGCGCCTATAATCGGGCTTTCACCTGCTGAATATACGTCCAATAGTAGCAGCTCATCAACACTTGATAGCACTTCAACAAAATCGTCATAGCAATCACGGGTACGGCTATAACGATGCGGTTGAAATAACATCACTAAACGGCGATCAGGAAAGCTTTGGCGAGCGGCTTTGATGGTTGCGTCAACTTCTTTTGGATGATGGCCGTAATCATCAAT
>NZ_JBPYDE010000996.1:0-552 GCF_051847555.1 Psychrobacter sp. 1Y4
TCACTTGGCTGCTCTGAACATCATTTGTCATCTGTGCGCGGCGCATCATAGCGGCACGTGCTTGAGCGTCATTATTAGACATTTCATCCTCTGCTATAACTGTCATGTCTTCGTCCATGTCACCTTCTTCAGACTCCATATCGTCATTCATCGTGTCCATGTTGTTATCATCAACAGCACCCGGTTGAGTAGCGAGAAGCTCGCCATCAGGGCCTTCTATTTCGGCTTGCAAGGTATTATCGACAGGAGTGGTACGCATGTCCGCTGGCATAATGTCACTGGTATTGACAGGTGCAGCTATTGCTGCCGCTGGCAAAACAAGTGTCGCGCCTAATACTAACGGTAAAATATTCTTTTTCATTATAAAACTCCAAATTTGATAAATTAACAATGATTAAAAACGGCTGCCTTTGTTTTGATATGGCTAACTTTAAATATGATTGGTTTAAAATATAGACAATTAAAAACAGCCAGACTTTGGTTCGACCTTACTATAATTTGTAAAAACAAAGTACCAGTTATATAGCTGATATTTCAGTAGTAAACTCATTA
>NZ_JBPYDE010000997.1:0-552 GCF_051847555.1 Psychrobacter sp. 1Y4
CAACTATACGTATTGTTAATCAAAGACAACGAGTGCCCGCTGGTCCCAAAACGCACATCAAACAGCTCGCGTACTTTATTGATCTCAGAACGAAAGACGTTTTGACCAGAGAACCCTGCCACACCCATAAAGTACCAGTCGGTTTTGCCATCGATACTTGGGTCTATACTATTTAATGCTTGCTGTAATAAACGGGGCTGTTCATATAGTGCCGCCTCTTCCAACACAGGCTCTACTGGAATTTGCTTAAAGATAGGCTGATCAGCGACATTGCGCTGCCAGATCGTCAACAATGCCACGGCACCAACTAAGATAATAATTCGCTCCCACCATGGTATGCGCAGGCGACGAGAAAAAATCCATAGCAAAGCGAGCGTCTGCCATAAAAACAATACCAAAAATAGTATGGGTAAAAACGAGTAACTCCACTCAGGTAACCAGCCATAGCTACCAAAAAACTGTACCAAGCTCTGTAATAATGCAGATAAGGTATCAGCAACCAACCAAAGAACAACAGGCACAAAAACCAGTGTCTGATTGCTCGCTCGCCGT
>NZ_JBPYDE010000998.1:0-552 GCF_051847555.1 Psychrobacter sp. 1Y4
CAACTACCGTATTACCTGCTGCCAGTGCCGCCACGATTTGACCCGTGTAGATAGCCAATGGGAAGTTCCATGGGCTAATACACACAAAAGTGCCACGTGGTTTATAAACTTGACGAGATTGCTTACCAGACAAATCTGTAAACTCATGCACGACATCGTCTAGGCGCTCTGCTTCATCAGCGTAAAAACGACAGAAATCAACGGCTTCTTTGATTTCATCGATACTGTCTTGCATGGTCTTACCAGCTTCGACTTGGCAGAGTGCCATCAGCTCAGCGTAGTTTTCTTCAAATAGCTCAGCGATTTTACGCAGTATTGCCGCACGCTTGGTCACGGCTACGTTTTGCCACATGCTTTGACCCGCTACAGCCACATCAATCGCTTGGCGCGCCAACGCTGCATTGGCATATTTGACTTCGCCCGCGCTCACGTCATGATTCCAAGGCGCACGTACAGGCTGCGCATCAAGTTGATGAGTGACGCCATCTACTTCATAGTCAGTGACCGCTTTGCCATTGATGATGGGTGTCGCTGACCAAGTCTTGTTCAAAT
>NZ_JBPYDE010000999.1:0-552 GCF_051847555.1 Psychrobacter sp. 1Y4
CTGACAATGTCGGTGGCTTTTACCCAAGATATCAGCAGGATTGGCTGATTGAGCATCACAACGTTGTCATCAACCTGCCCGTGTAAGGGTTCTATCTACAAGGATGTAGTTATGGAAGGTGTGGAGTTAGTCACGTTTGTAAATTCAAAAGTCATTCCCATTAGTATTTTTTTGATCATGATGGGAATGGGGTTGTCCTTAGTTACCAATGACTTTAAAAGAGTCGTCAAATATCCCAAAGCAGTCGCAATCGGACTGACCAATCAGCTACTATTCTTGCCATTGGTCGGTTTTGCCTTGGCAACTTTCATGTCACTCGAGCCTGAGTACGCCGTCGGGGTCATGCTATTAGTACTGTGTCCTGGTGGCACGACATCTAACTTATTTACTTATTTGGCAAAAGGGGATGTCGCGCTGTCGGTCACGATGACTGCGATTGCCAGTGTTATCACCGTATTTACCATTCCTATTGTACTGAGTTTTTCGCTCGTGTATTTCATGGGTGCTGGTAGTGAGTTTCAGTTGCCAGTCGCCAAGACCATGATCAGCTTG
>NZ_JBPYDE010001000.1:0-551 GCF_051847555.1 Psychrobacter sp. 1Y4
ATAGAGACTGTTTGACGACCAGTTTTAATGCTCTGCTGATGTAATTTTATATAATTATTGCGCAGAGCTTTCTGGTTCGGATGTTCGGGTCATATACCATACCGTTGTTTGGTGGTGACGAAAGCGGTGTATAGCATCTACCAAGGAGAGTCAAGATGAACGAATTGAATTCAAAAGCGAATACTTTAAGAATTGGTCCTGTGGGCAACAGCGTTTCTCTGTTTCTGCTCATCAGCTATCTCTTGTGCATAGTCTTTGGCCTACTCGCACCTGAGCAGATAAGCATGCATGAGGCTTGGGCACCGCTGCTACCTGGTTTTGAATGGTTGACATGGTCAGGTTTCCTAATTGGATTTGTCGAATCCTATCTTTATGGTTGGTATTTTGCGATTGTGTTTGTACCGCTATATCGCTGGTTTGCTAAAGCAGGATGAGTCTAGCGTAGCCATTGAATCTTCGGCTCAGATAGGTCAACTATGCTGAGAACGACGGACAGTGCGCCAATCTTGGGTGGGATCAAAAGCTGGTGACTTAAACCTAAACTATCATTG
>NZ_JBPYDE010001001.1:0-551 GCF_051847555.1 Psychrobacter sp. 1Y4
TAATAGAGAAAAATCGCATAAAAAAAGCCGAATCTTGATTTAGATTCAGCTTTCCCTTTAGCATCGAGATTTTAGTAATAATAGCAGTTAATTCAAAGATGTAACTTTGTGTTTATGTTAAATTTACCAAAACCTCACCATCCTGTCATATTAAGCAACTTGTACAGGAATGATATTTGCTGTGTCTTTAACCGTGTTGTCTTCGTTGCAATAGACCAATTTTGGCTGATATGTCGATGCTTCAACTTCATCAAAATGCGCGTAAGCACAAATAATGACGATATCACCCAAATCTGCCATATGAGCCGCAGCACCATTTAATGAGATAATACCAGAGCCCGCCTCAGCACGGATAGCATAGGTGCGAAAGCGCTTGCCATTGGTCACATTATAGATATCGATAGATTCGTTTTCACGTAGACCAGCTAGGTCTAGTAGATCACCATCGATACCGCATGAGCCTTCATAGTGAAGCTCAGCATGGGTAACGCGAGCACGGTGTAATTTGCATTTAAGCATATTAAGTAGCATAGGTTGCTTCCTTAGCGTAA
>NZ_JBPYDE010001002.1:0-551 GCF_051847555.1 Psychrobacter sp. 1Y4
TCTAAACGGATACCGATTTGCTCAGCGTCTGAGGCTTTTTTAGCATTGCCATTAGCAATGTGCGTGTCTGCATGGATTTGCCAGTACTCTTCTGGAATGAACGCGCGAATTTCATGCTCACGCTCAACAACCAAACGCATGGCGACCGACTGTACGCGGCCTGCTGATAGTCCACGAGCAATCTTTTGCCATAATAGCGGCGATACCATAAAGCCAACGACACGGTCCAAGAACCTGCGCGCTTGCTGAGCATTGACGCGATCGATATCGAGCTTTGATGGTTGCTTAAAGGCGCTTTGGATGGCTGATTTGGTAATCTCGTTAAAGACCACACGCTGGTATTTGCTATCAGGCCCACCGATGACTTCTTTTAGATGCCAAGCGATCGCTTCCCCTTCTCTATCCATATCCGTTGCCAGATAGATTTTGTCAGCGTCTTTGGCTAATACTTTAAGCTCTTTGATGACCTTGGTCTTATTCGGCAGTACTTCATAGACGGCCGCCCAATCATGCTCTGGATCTACGCCCATACGGCGCACCAGTGCTTGCTG
>NZ_JBPYDE010001003.1:0-551 GCF_051847555.1 Psychrobacter sp. 1Y4
TTTCTATCTAAATGAGGAAACTCTAGGTATACATCATTCTTATTAATGGTTTTATGCCACTCGGTCCATTGTTCTTTGTAAAATTTTCTAGAGGGTGATATACCTGTAGATTTTGAAACACCATGAATCGGGTGGTTGGTTAAGCTAGTAGGTTCATCTAAACAAATCATACTCAATGCTTCATAGTTCTTAAATTCATCACCAATAACTATTTTTGCACGGCTAATAATTTCACTGTCGGCACCAAAGCGAGCACAGTCCCAACCACCTAATGTGTGTTTTAGAAAATTAGCTTCAAACATGCAGGTAATAGATGCTATTCGCAATATACCATCATGGCAAAAGGTACTTATTTTATACATCCTTAAGAAACCATTTTCTTCCATACGGATCATACGAGTTATACTGGCTCTAGGCAGATTATCCTCTGATTGAATGAATCTTATATGTTTTTCTAACCTTTGTGGATGCGCCCAATCATCAGCATCATGACCAGTAATGTAATCGCCAGTTGCAATTTTTAAGCCTAGATTTTTTGATACGTAAGCTCC
>NZ_JBPYDE010001004.1:0-550 GCF_051847555.1 Psychrobacter sp. 1Y4
GACCCTGCGCCTAGCGTGACGATAGATGAGGTCATTACTGTGCCAAAGCTGGTCAAACTCACGACCCCAATGATAATACCAACGACCGCACAAGCCGCCATAACCGCGAGCGACTGGCGTGCACCGTCTTCTAATGCACCCAAAATATCAGAAAAGCTCATACGTGTTTCGGCACGTAGCATACTGATCACCACGGTAAAACCAATGGTATAAGCCGCGGCATATCCCACAGGTACATTTCTGATTAATAAGAAAATCAAAAAGACGATCGGTAATAGCATGTGACCGCGAGCTTTTAACACTTCTTTTACCGCGGGCAAACTCTCTTTGGCAATACCTTTTAGGTCACGACGTCCAGCGCGGAAATGCACCTGCGCAATCACGCCCAAGTAGTACAATATCGCAGGCAACAAAGCGGCAAGCGCGATCGTGCTATATGGCAGACCAGTGGTCTCCGCCATAATGAACGCACTGGCTCCCATGATCGGTGGCAAAATCTGTCCGCCAACCGAGGCACTCGCCTCAACCGCGCCCGCGAAGTCTTTGTGAT
>NZ_JBPYDE010001005.1:0-550 GCF_051847555.1 Psychrobacter sp. 1Y4
CTTCATACAGACGGTTGACACGCTGATAAGTGTTTTCTGCCAAATCAGACGCGGCCTTATTGGCTTGCCAAGCGGCTTTGGCTTGAGCGATCTCTTGCGGGCGTGCCCCGTTTTCTGCTTTGTCCAATTGACTTTGCGCGATTTGCTTACCAGCACGTGCTTGGTTGATCTTGGCGTTAATCTCAGGCGAATCCATCTCGATGAGTTGTTGACCCACCGTAACCGTATCGCCTTCTGTCACCATAATGTTAGCAATGCGGCCTGCTACCTTTGCAGCGATAGAGGTTTGCTGCATTTGCATTTGTCCTTGGAGGGTAATGACTTCTGGTTCATTATGCTGATTGCTTTTATATAAACCATATGCAATTGCGCCAAGAACACCTAATACAAACAGTACGAGCAATATCTTTTTCATACGAGCAGATTTATCAGCTTTTGCGTTACCACGACTATAAGCGGGTACAGATTGCTCTGGAACGTCAGACCCACTAGATACATTTTCTACTGGATCGACGGAGGCTTTTGCATCTCGAGAGGTCACTGACTCGGT
>NZ_JBPYDE010001006.1:0-550 GCF_051847555.1 Psychrobacter sp. 1Y4
GCTGCCACGGCTTCCACCCCAGCAGGACCACCATCGAAGCGCTCGTTTAATATCTCTATATAGCGTCTGTCTAGGTGATCAAGTCCTCGTCTATCCACTGCCAACATATCTAGCGCACTGCCTGCAATCGCACCATTGATGCTGCCATCGCCTTTTACCTCAGCATAATCGCGCACACGGCGTAGCAACCGATTGGCAATCCTTGGTGTACCGCGGGCACGGCGAGCAATTTCAATCGCACCATCCTCACTCATTGGTACACGCATCAGACGTGCTGCCCGGCTCACAATCGTTGTGAGATCAGCAATATTATAAAACTCAAGACGCTGTACGATACCAAAACGATCACGCAACGGTGAGGTCAATAGCCCAGCTCTCGTGGTTGCTGCAACCAATGTAAAAGGAGGTAGATCAAGCTTGATAGAACGCGCAGCAGGCCCCTCACCAATCATAATATCCAGCTGAAAATCTTCCATCGCTGGATAGAGTATCTCTTCAATGACCGAGCTCAAACGGTGGATCTCATCAATAAATAATACGTCACCCGCCT
>NZ_JBPYDE010001007.1:0-550 GCF_051847555.1 Psychrobacter sp. 1Y4
GGCAGGTGAGCTTAATGAGTTGCTTACGGCGCTGTATGGTCATCCAATGGTGATGAGCCATTATCGCTATGTCGATGCTTTTATGGATTTTGTTGGTATACATCCACTGACAGCGAGCCTATCTGCTCTCCAAGCGGTAGCAGAAGATAGAGGACTGACAGGTTTTGATTTTAATGATGCTGATGATAGCGAAGAAAACCGTCGTCAGAACTGGTTAGACTTACTATTTAGTCATGCAGTAGAGCCAAATTTGGGACATGATTTGCCGACACTGATCATAGAATATCCGCCTGCGACAGCCGCATTGGCAAAGACAGCGCTGGATAAGGAAGGGAATAAAATAGCGAAACGCTTTGAGCTGTATATCAATGGCATTGAGATTGCCAACGCTTATGATGAGCTAGCAGATGGTCCAGCATTGCGAGCACGCTTTGAACAAGATAATCAATTACGTCAGCGTCATGGGTTGCCGCAAATGCCCATTGATGAGCATTTAATCGCGGCATCTGATGACTTGATCGCTTGTAGCGGTATTGCGGTCGGTGTTGAT
>NZ_JBPYDE010001008.1:0-550 GCF_051847555.1 Psychrobacter sp. 1Y4
AGAGCATAAATACTAGATATGCCGGAAAATAAGTCGCTCAGCGCTAATGTTTACGTACACTACCTTGATAAACGTTGCGAGTTTGTTTACGATGACAACCTTCACTATTAACATTAGGCTTTCATGATTGATGCGAATGACATTCCAAGTAGTCAGCTAATTTTGTATGCTGATGACGGCTACGACAGTCATGTGGTACGCCTATTACTTGAAGAAAAAAAGCTCGCTTACTATTTGTCTCGCTTACATTCTGAGCGCCCTGAAGATTTGACTGAGCTAAACCCTTATCACACCTTGCCTGTATTACAGCAGCGTGAGATTGCGCTTTATGAGATTAATGTCATTTTTGAGTATCTTGAGGAACGCTATCACACAAATAAACTGCTCCCTGAGACACCGCAAGAGCGTGCACAGTTTCGCCAATTGGCTTGGCGTATTCAGCGTGATTGGTTAGTACTCGGTAAGCGCCTCCTCACGCATCCAGATAGTTTTAATAAAGCACAAGCTGCTGTTGCCAAAAAACAGCTCAGTGATTCGTTGATTACTCTGT
>NZ_JBPYDE010001009.1:0-550 GCF_051847555.1 Psychrobacter sp. 1Y4
TGCTTGTATCAAGATGATGTAGTTGATTACCTAGTAAAAAACAATGCTAACGATATGCTGAAAGAAAATTCCGATGGTAACGTTGTTCTTAACAACAATGTTCTAAACGCTTTTAAGAAAGCAACTGAAGACAATGTTGTTTGGGTTCGATCGGGATTCTACTGGAGATACAGAGTTGCTGAAGATGAGCCAGGTAGAAATGCTAGAGGTTAATATTAAAGCTGCCGAATAGGTGGCTTTTTTTACGTCTAAAATTTGGTACCACCGTTAGTACCACAATCCCTTTTGCCCTACATTGATTTGCTAGGGCGTTTTTTATACTCGCTGATTGGAGGTGAGCATGGCACAGCCAACAAAGCTTGCACCCATGATGCAACTGTTCGCCCTTGAATATATTATCGACTTTAACGGTAAAGAGGCGGCAATTCGCGCAGGGTATAAGCCAAATTACGCAGGACAGCAAGCGCATAGATTGTTAAACGATGAGCGTGTTTTATCGGCCATTACTGATGCTATCGCTGAGCGTAAAAAGCGCTTATTTATCACGCAG
>NZ_JBPYDE010001010.1:0-549 GCF_051847555.1 Psychrobacter sp. 1Y4
GAATTTTTACCGACATTCAACACCCGATCAATTGAGACGATGATTTGGAATATCCAAGGATTGTCTGACTATTTTATCTATATGAACGATGATTTCTTTTTTAATCAACCAGTGACGATAGATGACTTTTTAGACAGTGAGAAGCTAATTGTTCACGGTGAATGGCGTAAAAGTACTGCTTTGAATACCAAGCTCAATTTTCGAAAATCACGCTTTAAATTGTTTGGCACACCGATACAGCCAAGACATACTATCGCGCAAATGTTAAGTGCTAAAATACTGGGCATGAATCAGTTTTTTGAAATTCATCACTACCCTCATATTGTCGATAAAAATATCTTAAAGTCCCATTTATTGAATCATCCGCAATTATTGACCGAGCAGATAAAATACAAATTCAGAGATGTCGCCCAAGTTAACCCTATAACACTGATGAATCATCTAAAAATTCAAAAAGGCGAAGCACACTTAAAACCTAATATCTCTATCAACTATCTAAAAAATGAGCATAGCGTAGAATATTTTATTCTTGCCTTAGAGGATAAAACT
>NZ_JBPYDE010001011.1:0-549 GCF_051847555.1 Psychrobacter sp. 1Y4
TTGTAAACGCCATTGTCAGCGCGCTCGCCTGCGCCAAGCATCATAACGATATGATGGTCGTCGCTAAGATTGAGCAACGCTTTCATGGCAGGCTCGTCAAAGCCGCCCATAGGACAGCTATCAAAACCATGAGCACGTAATGCTAGCATGAGGTTTTCGGCGGCAAGTGCAGTGTTATTGGTTGCCCAATTTTTGGTATCTTCAAACGTGTAGTAAGGCGATTTGATTGGGCCTTTTACGCGTCTGACCACTTGCGTCGCACCCCATTTCGCAGCCGAAACTACGTTGGCTGGGCCACGCAAAAAGTCCATCGTGACGACTTTGTTGTAGTAGTCTTTCACTTTCTTTGGCACTGGCTGATCAGGGTATTCGCGCAATACTTGCTTAGCGTGATCATGCCAAACGTCAGTACGAGCAACGATGGCTATCAAACGGGCTGATGTTTTTGCTGCGTTTTGATTCATGCAGTTTTTGACAGCGCGTTTGCGATTGTCAGCATCATCGATAACATAAAATTCCCACGGCTGTAGGTTGCTAGAGTTTGGTGCT
>NZ_JBPYDE010001012.1:0-549 GCF_051847555.1 Psychrobacter sp. 1Y4
GCCATTACGAAATGGTCTTTTATACGGGACTGCGCGGCTCTAACCCAGAGCATGCCGAAGCGGTCGAGCAGGGCATTATTGACTTGTTGACCGAAGTGGCAAACTCGCCAGTTGACGACGAGACGATCGAAACCATTTTGCATCAGATTGAAATTGATCAGCGTCACATCGGCGGTGATAGCATTCCTTATGGTCTAAACCTGATGTTAGAGGGCTTTAGTACCGCTATTCATGATGGCAACCCCATCGATGTGTGGGAAGTGGATGAGCATCTACAGTGGTTGCGCGAGCAAGTCGTCGATCCGCAGTGGCTACCGAACTTAATCAAAACGCATCTGCTGGACAATCAGCACCGTGTGCGCGTGACAATGACGCCAGATAGCGAAAAATCAGCGCGCCAAGCGGCAGCAGAGCAAGTGCGTTTAGATACCATTGAGATGGATCTGACCGCTGATGACAAAGACATCTTGCACAAGCAAGCACTAGATTTGGCCGCACGCCAAGCCGCGCCAGATGATTTGGGCTTATTGCCAAAGGTAGGTCTAGAAG
>NZ_JBPYDE010001013.1:0-549 GCF_051847555.1 Psychrobacter sp. 1Y4
TTATCCATAATAGCGAATAACAAGCCAGACAATACAAAGGTCATGTGAATAACAACTTTCCACATGAGCTTGTCAGCATCAAGCTCACTCATGCCACTGGAGATATCCATAAAGGATTTCAGAAGATCAATCGCCGAGATAGCGACGATCGCTCCGATGACTTTTAATTTTAAGCCTGAGAAATCCACTTTTCCCATCCAGCTGGGACGATCATCATGAGTGCCAGAGTCGATTTTTGAGACAAAAATCTCATAGCCACTGAATATAATGATGAGCAATAAGCTGGCAACCAGCGAGATATCAACCAATACCAGTATGTCTACAATCACACTGGCTTCAGAGTCCGTCAGAATGTCAGCAAACATATACCATAGCTTTTGGACAAACTTAATAAATAATAAAATAATACCTAACACCAACCCGAGATAAAAAGGCGCCAGTATCCAGCGGCTATTAAATATGGTTTTTTCTAAGTAAAGCTCAAACTTCTTTAGCATGGGTATCTCTTCAGTTTCAAATACAAAAAAGTTTTAAAGATATAAATATTAA
>NZ_JBPYDE010001014.1:0-549 GCF_051847555.1 Psychrobacter sp. 1Y4
TGCTTAGAGTTATAACCTCAGTATTTTTGGCAAGGAGATTCTTTGCCTTTAGTTACCTCAGTTAGGTATTAGCATTTCAATAATATGTTTTAAGTTTAATATAATTTCATATATCGATATAAAAGTTATCGTTATGAAAAATAACATAATCGATTTATGATAACAAGATATGTGTGTACAAGCCTTTAAATCGCTTCAACAATGAAAGGTTGGGAGCACCATATTGCGTATGGTACTGCCAACCTTTTTTATTATTCTATGCGTTATAGAAGCGATGATGTCTTGATTAAGAGTTAATACACTGCTGTATTTTACAAATTACTTCTCTATTCATAATCTATAATTCATAGTTTTGATTAAAAATGATGGACAACTCATCAGCAGCCTCTTGCATCAGCGGCAAATAGCTGAGTAACTCATCCATACTTTTTCTGACGGTAGGACCATGGGTAAACAGCGTAGCAAATGCTTGTTGCTCGCCATTAGGAATCATGACCGCACAAGCTACCATTCCTGGAATAAACTCCTCGTTGTCTATACCCACTTTGG
>NZ_JBPYDE010001015.1:0-549 GCF_051847555.1 Psychrobacter sp. 1Y4
GTCTATCGGGCTGTTTAACAACTATATGGCCAAATTTGGCGTCGAAGTCAGCTATGTTGATTGCTTTGACAATGAGGCATGGGCCAATGCCGTTCAACCAAACACCAAAGTGATCTATTGCGAAAGCCCAAGTAATCCATTGGCGCAGATTTGCGATATCGGTTATTTGAGCGAGCTGTGCAAAGCCAATGACATACTACTGGTCGTCGATAACTGCTTTGCCACGCCAGCATTGCAGCGGCCTCTAGATTTGGGTGCCGATGTCGTTATTCATTCTGCGACCAAATATTTGGATGGTCAGGGTCGTGTACTCGGCGGGGCGTTGGTTGGTAGTGATAAACTGATGCAAGAAGCGTTTACAGTAGTGCGCTCAGGCGGTATCAGCATGAGCCCGTTTAATGCTTGGGTGTTTACTAAGGGGCTTGAAACGCTGAAACTCCGAATGCAAGCGCATTGTAACAACGCCAATCAAGTCGCAGACTTTTTGGTCAATCATCCTAACGTTAGTACGGTGCATTTTTCAGGTTTGAGTGACCATTCTGCACATGA
>NZ_JBPYDE010001016.1:0-548 GCF_051847555.1 Psychrobacter sp. 1Y4
TTCTCTGCAAACACGGCAAAGATCAATGACTTGGCACAAGTCGACCATGTTAATAACATACTGGGCGCAAAAGTCGGTGACACGCTCAAAATTGGGCAACTTGGTGGCAATCTTGGTACGGCTGTCATTGAGGACATTGCTGCTGATAGTATTCAGTTATGTGACGTTCAGCTCACTACTACCCCGCCTGCCAAATTGGATCTGACGGTTGTTTTAGCATTGCCACGGCCCAAAGTGCTGCGGCGTTTAATCATGGATATGACGGCGCTTGGCGTACGCGATATCATTCTTGTCAACAGCTATCGCACGCAAAAAAGCTATTGGCAAAGTCCGATGCTTGAGCGCCTTGATGAGTTTGTATTAGAAGGGCTGCAACAAGGGGTTGATACCATTGCACCTCGTATTGCGCTGCAAAAACGCTTTAAGCCATTTGTCGAAGATACGCTTACCAGTTTGGTGAGTAATCAAGCCATCGTTGCGCATCCTTATGCTGAGCAGTCATTTTCTGAATTTCGACAATTAGACGCAGCATTGGAATTACCCAGTTT
>NZ_JBPYDE010001017.1:0-548 GCF_051847555.1 Psychrobacter sp. 1Y4
TAAATGTGCGCGGGTGATACCCATACGTTTAGGATACTCGTTCTTTTCACCTTCGTTGACCACGACATCGATGTAACCTTCACCCACGATAGGATTGGCCATCTGGGTGATTTGATAGCCTTTAGGCAAATCAGGGTAAAAGTAGTTTTTACGGTCAAACGTATTAAATAGACCCAGCTCAGCATTGACACCGATACCGAATTTTAAGGCACGATCGACCACGCCAGCATTTAGTACTGGTAATACGCCAGGCAGACCCAAATCAACGATACTAGCTTGGCTGTTTGGCTCATGACCGAAGTCAGTTGGCGCACTTGAGAATATTTTACTTTCTGTATTTAACTGGCAGTGAATTTCGATACCGATGACCACTTCATAGCCATCAACAAATAGCTCTTTACGCACGGCATGCTCGCGGACGGCATTGTTATCAGTAGTAGCTGTACTCATTATACCGTCTCCTTTGCGATGGTAGAGTGTTGTAGATGATGGTCTGTATGCTGCTGGAACAGATGCGCAGTCGTGAGCAATTGACTCTCTTGCCAGTG
>NZ_JBPYDE010001018.1:0-548 GCF_051847555.1 Psychrobacter sp. 1Y4
GATCTTAAAAGAATATTAACGAGCTGGCCCAGAAGCCACCGATAACAAAGGGTGTTTTAATAAAAAATGTATTTAATAAAAGTTATAACCTAACAGTCATTAGAGCATATTATACTAATTAACATATAATCGATAGTTTACCCAACTGCTCGGCGCTTGACTACCTTTTAGGTTACGCATAACGCTCCAAGAGGGTACATATTTGTTAAAGATATCACTCATCAAACTCTACCCGATACAAGGCTTATGAAGTGAGCCATTGGTTTGTCAATCATCATTTTATCGCTTATGATAAATGGCCATAAGCGATGCATTTTTAATGATGTCTTGCCTCTTTTAGCCAATGGACCCTTTATGACCCAACACTTCATCGTTATTGGCAATCCGATTGCCCACAGCAAATCCCCTGAAATTCATGAGCAATTTGCGTTACAGGCGGGTATTGATATTCGCTACCAGCGCCAGTACTGTCCTGACGATGCTGCCAGTTTTACGGCGGTCATTGAGGCGTTTTTTAATGGTGGTGGTGTGGGTGCTAACGTGACCGT
>NZ_JBPYDE010001019.1:0-548 GCF_051847555.1 Psychrobacter sp. 1Y4
GACCAATCATGTCAATTAAGCGTAACTGTTGCTCAAGCCAATGCGCATGGTCTTCTTCAGTATCTTTTAGCTGCTCAACGAGCATCTCACGTGTGACATAGTCGTGCTCTGCTTCACAAAGCGCAATGCCTTCTTTTAGATGTTTCTGTACTTTATATTCTAAATCAAGGTCAATTTGCAACATCTCAGGGACAGTGCTGCCGATATTGATCGTATCAACCGTCATTTTTGGCGTACCACTTAGCATCAGGATACGACGGATAATTGCTTGTGCGTGTAGTGTCTCATCTTCCATTTCATGATGGATACGATCATACAGTTTGCCATAATGCCATTCAGCATACATCTCTGAATGGATAAAATACTGGTCACGTGCAGCCAGCTCGCCGCCTAACAAGAAATTCAAATAATCAATGACTTTTTGACTGCCTATCATAATGTACACTCCTCTATTTATTTTTTACAGACCATTATATATCCACATTTTTACATATAAAGACAGCGGAATCGGTAAACTGATCAGTAAAGGGTCAAATCAACAAAACGTC
>NZ_JBPYDE010001020.1:0-548 GCF_051847555.1 Psychrobacter sp. 1Y4
ATGTTTGCCCCGCAAAACGTACTACCAATGACAGATATCGATAGCTATCTGAGCTTTGCCTTAAAATTATTTATGGTGTTTGGCTTAACGTTCGAGATTCCCGTCGTCACTTTGCTATTGATATTGGCAGGGATTGTCTCCATTCAGAGTCTAGAAGAAAAGCGTCGTTATATCATTGTGGGCTGTTTTGCTGTGGCTGCCGTGGTCACGCCGCCTGACGGGGTATCCATGCTGATGCTGGCAATCCCGATGTGGTTACTGTTTGAGCTGGGGTTATTTTTGGCAAAAATTTTGATAAAAGAAGAACCTAGCACTGATCTAATATCAACAGTCAAAGAATAAAGCATTTACCCGTCTGACTTATCTTGTTTTCTTCTTGCCCCACGCGTAAGCTTAGTGCTTATTGTCACGATTGAGTACCACCATCTACAAGCCATTGTTTATCCAGTGGCTTTTTTTGCCCCTGTGTTTTTAATCACTTTTTGTATTTAGGTAGCTTTATTATGTCCGCATCGATGCCAGCTTATATGAGCGATCCCACTGATGAG
>NZ_JBPYDE010001021.1:0-547 GCF_051847555.1 Psychrobacter sp. 1Y4
GATAGTATTAAGCTAGTAGACGAGGCGCACGCAAAAACCAATCTATTAGGCATGACACAAGCACAGCTGTCTGATTACTTCAAAAGTATCGGTGAAAAGCCATTTCGTGCGACTCAGGTCATCAAGTGGATCTATCAGCATGGGGTGACGGACTTTGAACAAATGACCAACTTGAGTAAGTCATTGCGTGATAAATTATCACTCAATGCTTGTGTCGTACCGCCCAAGGTTATTCATCGTCAATACAGCGATGATGGCACGCGTAAATGGGTATTCGAAGTCACTGGTGGCTCGTTGGTCGAGACCGTATTGATTCCGGCTGATGACAGCAAACTCAATGGCCGCAAAACACTATGTGTGTCTTCACAAGTTGGCTGCGCACTCGATTGTAGTTTTTGTAGTACGGGCAAGCAAGGGTTTGAGCGTGATTTGAGTGCAGCTGAGATTATCGGACAGTTATGGGTGGCTAATGCTTCATATATGACAGATGAAAATGAAAGCTTAGAAAACGTGGATCATAGCCTATGGGAAAATAACGTCACTAACG
>NZ_JBPYDE010001022.1:0-547 GCF_051847555.1 Psychrobacter sp. 1Y4
GGTGAGATCGCACCTGTGATCAGTTCAGATGATGAAACGGTAATAGCAGCGCAAGATACCACTGATACGAGTCCTAATGTAGAGAGTGACGCATTGCTGCGTGCTCGTGAACAAGTCAAGCCTGACAACTTTGAAGTTGATGAAGAGATCCGTGACATCTTTATCGAAGAAGTCACTGAAGTAATTGACGATCTGGAGGATTTTCTGCCTATTTGGCAGCAGGATGCACAAGACTTAACACCATTGACTGAGGTGCGTAGAAGCTTTCATACCTTAAAAGGCTCAGGCCGCATGGTTGGTGCTTTTAGCATCAGTGAGATGGCATGGTCAATAGAAAACCTACTTAACCGTCTGTTGGATAAGACACTCCCTGTAACAGACGATGTCGTACGTCTGGTGATAGAGACAGCGGAACGTTTGCCAGTGCTACTGACAGATTTTGCCGCACAACAATCACCGAGCTCTGATCCTGCTATTACTATTCTACAAAGTAGTAACCTAATGGCGCAGCAGCCTGTCAATGCTGGTTTAGATCTATATGAGACTG
>NZ_JBPYDE010001023.1:0-547 GCF_051847555.1 Psychrobacter sp. 1Y4
TTGCTCTTTTTTAAACCACCATTTTGTAATACTCTCACATGAAGATTAAGCAAATCGATATTCATGTCTACGCTGATTAATTGCTTTGAGAGGGTTTTGTAACAGGAATTCAAAGTTTTGCAGGTTGGTGTAGCAATTATTACAGTAACTATGCAATCTTTACATAACGGCAAATAAAAAGCGCATCCTTGGGGGTGACTTTTTGAGTCAAAATTGTTTTAATCTCTCCAACAAAATGGTGGTTTAAAAAAGAGCAAAATTATCATTTTTTATGGGCGAGTTACTTCACACTTTAGGAGAATAATTATGAAACTTATCAAACTTACAGCTATCTCTGCTGCGGTTCTAGCATCAACTGCTGCATTAGCAGCTGATCCAGTTATCGTTGTTGATGACAACGATGCAGTAGTATACGAAGCTGAGCCAGTAGCTGTTGCCTATCAAGCAGAACCTGCTTATGCATACAATGCTGATGCTGGTATCGTAAGCAACACAGCTGGTGCTGTGGTTGGTGGTACTAAAACTTTCTTCCAAACCGCTGTTAACC
>NZ_JBPYDE010001024.1:0-547 GCF_051847555.1 Psychrobacter sp. 1Y4
TCACAAGCACAGGTCAGCAGCCTGATACAGAATCAAGAAGCAGCCCGCCGTAATGTGATAGAGAACATTCAAGTACAGTACCAGCAGTTTGTTAGTGCAAAAGATAGAGAGACGTCATTGGTCGCTGCCGTCGCCGGTGCACAGCTAGTGGTCAGCTCGTATCGTCGACAGTTTATTGCTGGGCGTAAGTCATGGCTAGAAGTTCTCAATGCGGTTCGTGAACATAACGATTATCAAGTGCAGCTGGTGCAAACTCGGGCAGAAATGCTGGGCGCATTTTATCGATTACAAGTGGATTTTGGCCTTATGCAATGGCAGCAGTTCTCTCATAATCGTCAGCCAGTCACTTTATTTAGCCCCACAAATTCGGTCAAACAGTGGCTCAATAAGCAAGAGGATAGCAGCAACATGAGTCACGAGTTTGGCTACGGAGACAATATAGCAGAAGAGGATTATATCGAGATTAGGCTACCAGCGACTGCAGAGCGAGATTTGGATAATGGTCACTATCTCATGTTGAATGAGGACTATAGTATTACGCCGATAA
>NZ_JBPYDE010001025.1:0-547 GCF_051847555.1 Psychrobacter sp. 1Y4
GATATGTTCCTAGGCCTATCAATGCCAGGTACACTATCAGAAGATATGGTTCGCCGTATGGCAAAAGACCCTATCGTCTTTGCACTTGCCAACCCAACACCTGAAATCATGCCAGAACTGGCACATGCGGTACGTCCAGACGTCATCATGGCAACCGGTCGCTCAGACTATCCAAACCAAGTAAACAATGCGCTATGTTTCCCATACATCTTCCGCGGTGCATTGGATGTTGGTGCGACAACCGTCAACGAAGAGATGAAAGTCGCTTGCGTAAAAGCAATCGCTGCAATGGCACACGTCGAAGCCACGCCAACTACCAGCGCTAGAAATATCGAAAAGATGCAGAGTTTTGGTCGTGATTACCTGATTCCTGGCCCTCTAGAGCCAAATCTAATCATTGAAATCGCGTCGGCTGTTGCTAAAGCCGCGATGGATTCAGGCGTTGCCACACTACCAATCGATGACATGCAAGCCTATCGTCAGCGTCTGTCTGAATTTGTTTATAACTCAGCGTTTGTGATGAAGCCCATCTTTGCTCGTGCCAAAG
>NZ_JBPYDE010001026.1:0-546 GCF_051847555.1 Psychrobacter sp. 1Y4
GGGTACATAATGCCTGAATCTCTACCATGTTTTGAGATGTGAGGTCTGTCCCTATCGGGTTTTGGGCAAAAGGCTGCAAAAATAAAATCTTAGGCTGAGATTTGATAATGATTGCTTCTAAATGATTGATATCCAAGCCAAACCTGCTTCGCTTAATGGCGTTGATACCAATGTGTTGTAACTCAAGCTTACTAAATAGCGGATAGTATCCAGGAGACTCGACGATGACCTGATCGCCGCTGGTCAAAAACTGCCTAATGATCAAGTCCAAGCTGTGGTTGGTGCCATAAGTCAATAAGACGTTTTGCGAATCGACTGTTAGCGCACGTTTGCTTAAGATATCAACAATCAAGCGTCGCAATAACACATTGCCAGCTGGATCACCATTACCACGGTCGAAGTGTGCCACCTCAGCGCTTTCACCTCCAAAACTGTCATCTGCCTGCCCTAAGTAGCGCTCAAGGTTTAGCTTGTCCATGTATTCTTTAGGATAGCGTCCCGCACCAGGTTTGTGATGCGACTGATTGACCATTTGTTGTTCTAATA
>NZ_JBPYDE010001027.1:0-546 GCF_051847555.1 Psychrobacter sp. 1Y4
TATTTGTCTCTGTCATTCGTCGCGAGCTAAACTATTTACCAAACTTGTTGGTTCCGAGCGATTTTTCTTTTTTGAATCAGTCGTATGATTGGTGGGAAGACAGTGTACTGACCGTTATCTATATTGTTGCGCTTGGCCTATTGGCTTATTCGAGACATTATCTTTGGGCAGTACTAAAGAACGTGCCTGTCTCGCTCTACCTCATCGTTACCGCGCTGGTAATCATTCAATATATGGGAGAGAACGCCATTATATTCCCGCATACATTTGGTGAAGTTGTCGAAGAGTTGGCTGAGACTGTCATCTATGGTATTGCTTTGACGTATTTATGGCGATTCAAACTGGCTGATTATGAATCATGTCTGGCGCAGAAATTAAACTATGAGCTCAAACACGCTGATAATTAAAATTATAGTCACGATACTATTAATGACGTAGTAACAAAGATCTTTTAAGCAATTTTATAAAAAATCACGGCTGCTCAATATGAGTAGCCGTTTTGCATTTTGGCAATTGCCTTACATTTTTTGAACATCCTGTCACACC
>NZ_JBPYDE010001028.1:0-546 GCF_051847555.1 Psychrobacter sp. 1Y4
TTCTGGCGAAAAGTCATAAGCGGTAAAAATCCACACCAGTGCGGGAACGATAATCATGCCGCCGCCCACGCCAAATAACCCTGCGCTAACACCTGCAAACGCCCCTGCAATCACAAACCACACATATAACATCATAGAACAAACCTTTTATAATACTGGTCTAGTATTAATTTTATTTCATACTTACTGGTTTCTTTGTGCACTCAACTGTATTTGCCAAATCTTAACGTGACCTTTATGCTGTCTTTGACAACCGCCTAGTATATCAAAGTTTCTCTTAACCACATCGACTAAACCTATGCCAACACTCACCAGTTTTTCCAGCCATTTATCCGATCTCAACCACCGTCACGTTGCCAGTAGCGCCTCAACCAATAGCGAGCTGATCGCAGCATTGCAAGATGGGTCGTTAGATATCGCAGCCGTGCACGTTTTGACCGCAGAGACCCAAAGCGCTGGACGTGGTCAACATGGGCGCTCGTGGCAATCACCGCGCGGCAATGTCTATCTGTCGCTATATCACCCCGTACATATGCCAGTTAGTGG
>NZ_JBPYDE010001029.1:0-546 GCF_051847555.1 Psychrobacter sp. 1Y4
ATCTGCTTTAAACCAAAAGCCACGCCGCCAGGACCACCGCCAACGCCGCAAGGCAGATAAACAAACAGCGGATGCTCGTGATCCACCTGAACCCCTTGCTCATCCAGTTGTCGTTTTAGGCGCTCAGCGGCGACACTATAGCCAAGGAACAGATCTTGAGAGTTTTCATCATCGATAAAATGGCAGCGCGGTTTTTGCTCGGCCTCTACTCGCCCTTGTTCAACGGCTTTGCTGTAGTCATCTTGATGCTCGACAACGCGGACGCCCTTGTCACGTAGCAAGTCTTTTTTCCATTGGCGGGCGTCCGCAGACATGTGCACGGTCACTTTAAAGCCAAGCTGCGCACCCATGATGCCGATACTCAAACCAAGATTGCCCGTTGAGCCGACCACGATGCTGTGCGTAGCAAAGACCGCTTTGCAGGCAGCGCTATCGAGAGTTTGATAGTTGTCTTCTACTGTCAAAAGGCCCGAATCAATCGCGACTGACTCTGCATATTTGAGTACTTCATAGACCCCGCCACGCGCTTTAATTGAACCCGAAATA
>NZ_JBPYDE010001030.1:0-546 GCF_051847555.1 Psychrobacter sp. 1Y4
GCATCTGGCAGCCTCTAGGTTGATTATTCCAATCAGGCAATACTTGTTGCAAACCACCTGATGTAATCAAAGGCTGTGCATCATAATCGGGGATGAAACCCAGACCGATACCATCCGCAATAGCCCCCGTTAGTAAACTAATATTATCAACTTTTAGACGTATATTGTTTGTTGGCTGATGCGTCTGTACCTCGCCCGTTGTACGATGCTGTAGATGCCAAGTAGACATAGGGGTGCACAATACCGTAGGGTAGCCTGCTAAATCATTGGGCGCTTGGATACCAGAGACATCGATATCGCTGGCTGCACAAATCATAAAGCGAATATTAGTCAGCTGCCGTCCAATCCAATGATCGGCACTGTGATCACCAATACGGAAAGCAATATCAATAGCTTGCGCGTCAATATCAATGGTCTGATTGGACAGACGCAAATCTAAATGGATATCTGGATATTGTTTTAAAAAAGCATTGAAATGAGGCGCTAAAATATCACTACCAAAATTGACAGGGGCGCTGATTCTGATTGTGCCTTTGGCCTCATTTT
>NZ_JBPYDE010001031.1:0-545 GCF_051847555.1 Psychrobacter sp. 1Y4
GAACAAAGCAATGGCACGACTAAGCCCGTCTATCATGCAGACCTATACCGTCTCCAAGATCCAGAAGAGCTTTCTTTTATTGGCTTTGATGAGTATTTAGATGAGCCTGAAGCGCTGGTTATCATTGAATGGGCGAGCCGTGCCGATGATTATCTACCGATGCCAACTTTGTTTATCGATATTACGCAAGTTGAAAGCGACGATAAAGGTAATGAAGCACGCCAAGTGCAATTAAGAGTATCAAAAGCAGGCCAAGCGCAAGGTCTGGATTTAACAAGCTTCAGTATTTAAATCCCATCGAATATGACTTTACATTTAAATCCCATCAAATATGACTTTACTAAAAATATGACATCTATCAATGCCAGATAACCACCACAACACCCGCATCAAAAAACTATCACCGCTGCTCATTAATCAACTAGCAGCAGGTGAGGTCGTGACGCGTCCAGCAGCGGTCGTCAAAGAGCTGCTTGAAAATGCCATTGATGCAGGTGCTACCAGTATTGAGATACGTATTACTCAAGGTGGTATGGGCATGATTG
>NZ_JBPYDE010001032.1:0-545 GCF_051847555.1 Psychrobacter sp. 1Y4
CCATTTGGCAAGCTGGTGTATATCATGCCACCTTACGTGATTACTGATGATGAGCTGATGACCTTATGCCAATCACTGCTAAAAGTGGTGCGTACGTATTTAGAAAGTCGAGATCAACC
Organism: Psychrobacter sp. 1Y4; assembly: GCF_051847555.1. NCBI lineage: Bacteria > Pseudomonadati > Pseudomonadota > Gammaproteobacteria > Moraxellales > Moraxellaceae > Psychrobacter > Psychrobacter sp. 1Y4. Next base: position 120 of record NZ_JBPYDE010001032.1, read on the forward strand.
ATGAGTGTATTATTTATCTCCGGCATCGATACCGATATTGGTAAAACCTATGCTACTGGCTTACTTGCCAAAGCGTTGATGCAAGAAGGTGTGAACGTTATCACGCAAAAGTTGGTACAAACGGGCATCAGTAAACAAGTAAATGGCGAGCTAGGCATTGCAGATGATATTGTGACCCACCGTCAATTGATGGAGATTCCATTACAGCCGTGCGATCTTGATTTTACCACTTGTCCTTATCGCTACGAAAAGCCCGCGTCCCCACATCTATCCGCAGCACTGGCCAACCAGCCTCTCAATATTGAAGCGATTACTGAAGCCACCGAAGCATTGCAAGCTGATTACGATGTGGTATTGCTCGAAGGAGCAGGCGGGTTGTTAGTTCCCATTACCACTGAATTATTGACCTTAGATTATATCGCTGAG
>NZ_JBPYDE010001033.1:0-545 GCF_051847555.1 Psychrobacter sp. 1Y4
GTACTGGTAGCGCCTTATTAGCAAAAAGCGGTGTATTAAATGGCAAGCGTGCTACCTCTAATAAAATAGCATGGCAATGGGTGACTTGTCAGTCGGATCAAGTTGATTGGGTCGAACAAGCCCGCTGGATTGTTGATGGTAAGTTTTATACGTCATCAGGGGTTAGCGCAGGCATGGATATGGCACTTGGTTTTATCGCTGATAGACATGGCGTCGATAAAGCCTACCAAGTCGCCCAACATACTGAATTTCGCTGGCAAGAAAATAGTGACATTGATGACTTTTACCGACCTTAATCCATCACCAGTTACCTCACAACACCATACATTGCTAGAGTTTTACCTCGATACACGGTAAAATATGCTAATTTTTTGATTCGTTTTCGTCTTTTATTTTTCTATACATTTAATAATGACTGAGTTTGTCGACTACAGTCCCTGCAATTAAGCGACCCCATTATGCGTGAATACAACTTATTTACCTCAGAATCTGTGAGCGAAGGCCATCCTGATAAAATGGCTGATCAAATATCAGATGCTATCCTC
>NZ_JBPYDE010001034.1:0-545 GCF_051847555.1 Psychrobacter sp. 1Y4
CGATGGGTATTGGCTTTGCGATTCCTACATCATTGGTCGAGCAAGTAATGAATGCGCTGATCAAAGACGGCCGCGTCAGTCGTGGTTGGCTCGGTATCGAGATTCAGTCACAGCTACGTGACCCAACGCAGCTAGAGACGTCAACTGGCGTAGAAGTGCTAAACGTCATCGAAGGCAGTCCTGCTGCCAAGAGTGGTCTACGCGTTGGCGATATCATCCTAACCATCGATGGTGTCGAGATGACTGATGCCAATACCTTGATTCAGTATGTCGCTCGTAAGCCACCAACGACTGAGCTGAATGCCCAAATATTGCGCCAAGGCAAAAACGCTCAAGTAAAAATAATGCTAGAGGAGCGTCCAGCACAAGAACCTATCAATCGTCCTGTCGTTCTACAGGGTGAGAGTATGGATGGGATGGGCGGCAGTATCCAAGGTGATGAGCAAGCACCTATGATGTCAGAAGCAGAGCGTGATCGCATGCGCGAAGAACTGATGAAACTGTCTGAGCAAGACTCCGTAACACAATAAAGTATACTGCTAAAT
>NZ_JBPYDE010001035.1:0-545 GCF_051847555.1 Psychrobacter sp. 1Y4
CTGCCACAAGCGCGGCGTATTTTGAATGAGATGCAGCTGTTCGAAAATGAAGCCAGCAGCTTGACCAGCTTGGCGCAAGGTCAGGTGCGCTTAGCGGTGTCACAGTTTGCTGCGTCCTCCTTACCTGCCGTCATCGCGCAATTTGCTAAGGAATATCCAAACATTGGGGTGTCATTACTGGATTGCTCAGCAGAGAATTTGCTCAAGCATGTTCAAGATATTGAGGTCGATTTGGGGGTTGGGACTGAGCTGGGTTTTATAGAGACTGAAGATGATATCGGTGCTGATCTGTTATACAAGCTGCCATTTTGCGTGGTTATGCCAGACAACCATACACTGGCGCAAAAAACCGAAATCACTTGGCAGGATTTATTAGATATTCCGCTTATTACCCTACAAGGTCCATTTCTTGAGCAAGTAACCGCCGAGCTGGATGATGCTATTGCCACTCACGTTCAGCAAGCACGCTACAAGGTAAACTTTATGTCCACCGCGCTTGAGATGACCCGACAAGGGTTTGGCATTACCTTATGCCTCCCCTATAT
>NZ_JBPYDE010001036.1:0-545 GCF_051847555.1 Psychrobacter sp. 1Y4
CCATATTGCAGAAAAATGCCTCTGCTAAATTGATGACTCAGAACAGTCTCATGTGTTTTGATATTTTATACTTAATCTATAGGTACTAGACTGAGATAGATTTTTTGGCAGTAGGTGGCTATAGTATTTATCATTTATTATAAAATACCTCAAAGGAGTGGTTATGCGACCTGTCGTACTGTGTTTTTCAGGATTGGATCCTTCAGGCGGCGCTGGATTACAAGCGGATATCGAAGCCATCGGTCAGACAGGTGCGCATGCTGCCATTGCTTGTACAGCAGTCACGATTCAAAGCTCACAGCAGGTATTCGGTTTTGAAGCGTGTAACGCAGCGTTAGTTAAGGCTCAAGCCACTGCAGTGCTTGACGATCTGCCTGTTAAAGCCATCAAATCAGGTATGCTTGGTACCACGGACAATATTGCAATGTTAACCCAATTGTTTGCTGAGCAAATAATAAGCACTGATACCCCGTTTGTATTGGATCCTGTATTGGTCGCCAATAGCGGTGGTAGCTTGGGCGATGAGAAGACGCTGGTGCGCGCGT
>NZ_JBPYDE010001037.1:0-544 GCF_051847555.1 Psychrobacter sp. 1Y4
TCTGATGTCAGTACTGGAGATACTGTATTACCATCAACACCTAAGCAGCTAGCAGCAGGGGCAAGTATTGGCGTGGCTTCTGCCATTTTTGGCATCGGCGGCGGCAGTTTAACGGTGCCATATCTCACACGTTATAATGTAGTGATGCAAAAAGCAGTGGGCACGTCTGCTGCTTGTGGTCTGCCGATTGCGATTGCTGGCGCGCTTGGCTTTATGGTATTTGGGATGAAAGAGCACGTTAATATTCCCAACGCGATTGGCTTTGTGCATATTTATGCATTTTTGGGTATTAGCATCATGAGTTTTTTTACCGCAAAAGTGGGCGCAAAGGTCGCGCACCAACTCTCACCAACATTATTAAAAAAATGCTTCGCGGTGCTACTAATGATTGTGAGCTGCTTCTTTTTGTATAAAGGATTGTTTTGAGGATTTGGATTGGTGTGTTTGAAATATGAAAACTAAGAACGATATGATATTGCTTAATATTGAAAATCACGCCTAGTTTAGTAATCTGTTATAAGTGGTTTTATTGATTTGGTCTACT
>NZ_JBPYDE010001038.1:0-544 GCF_051847555.1 Psychrobacter sp. 1Y4
GTGTGTAAGAGTATTTCTTCTATTAGAAATTTCTTCATATGCCACAATCCATTTTTCAGGAATAGGTTCTATACCCAAATTTTTCCAGAGATTAATTCTTTTCCTTACTCCCATTCGCTCATATCTGTTTTGCTCACGTTCTAGAATTCCTTCAACCAGTATATCAACACCCCTAGTAGCAATATCTTTAAGTGAAAATTTTTCATCAAAAAAATTTTCTCGCTTCTCATGTAATATTTTTCTGTATAAGTCGAACTCATATGCCTCAAGCAGACAGTAGTTATATAATATAATTTGAGTTCCAATTATATGCTCAACTGGAACAAACTCATTTTCATGACCAAAAGAAGCACCACCATTTTTAGAAATATCAGAAGGCTCAGGTTCTTTGAATATTAATGAAATGGTAACTCTCAATTCATTTGAAAGAGCATGTACAAGTGGTAATAAATCTTCATTCAAGTTTGGTCTGTTTGCTGCAGTACTCAAAAAAGGAGCTATAGACCATGCCTCCTTATCCCAATTCATCATTTTTCTTGCAGAT
>NZ_JBPYDE010001039.1:0-544 GCF_051847555.1 Psychrobacter sp. 1Y4
GTCTTTGCGATTTTAGCCAAGGTGATGCGCCAACAAATGCCACAATCAAAACGTGCTATTTTTTATGGTTTATTGTCAGGTGCATTTTTAGGATTAGACTTGGCGCTTTGGCACGAGAGCATTTATGCCGTGGGTCCTGGTATTTCAACCCTACTCAATAGCTTACAAATCTTCTTCTTGGCTGCCATTGGTTTTTTATATTTCAATGAGCGCCAATCTATCGTGCAGATCATCAGTTTATTTTTAGCGATGCTGGGCGTTGCAATGATAGGCAGTCCTGAATTTGCACACAATTCAGCGGCTACTTGGGGATTTGTCACAGGCATTGTGTCAGGAGCAATGCTAGCTGCGTCGATGACTTTTATTCGCAAGACACATGATACCGAACCGACACCGATATTTATGCTAATGCAACTGATTAGTATCGGTGGCGTCTTAGCCATGATTGTGCCTATGCTTATATTCGATACAGGTCATATTTTGCCCAACACATGGTCGGAGATTGGTTGGGTGCTTATCTATGGCACAGTGATGCAGTGTTTGG
>NZ_JBPYDE010001040.1:0-544 GCF_051847555.1 Psychrobacter sp. 1Y4
CGTCAAACCGCGTACCTATCAGCAAGACTATAACCGTATGCATAAAGACGTGTTACCACACTTTGAAGGCATTGCGCTAAAAGACGTGAGCTTTGAAGATTGCCGATCAATGGCAGATAAAATCGAAAAGCGTGTGAACAAAGACGGTGAGCCGCCACGTGAGGTGACTAGACGCACGATTGACCTGGTTGCTAATGTTTTAAAGCGTGCCAAACGCGAACGTATCATTGAGCAAAACCCAATCGATGATCTGAAGGAACTCTATCCTAAAGCCAAAAGTCAGCACATGAAGCATGTAGACATCAATGAGCTGCCTGCCCTACTACAATCTATCGAAGGCTATCATGGTCATGATCAAACCAGACTAGGTATGAAATTTTTAGCTTATTCCTTTTGCCGTACTATTGAGCTGCGTATGATGAAATGGTCACACATTGATTTTGCTAACCGTTTATGGCGTGTTGATATCGACAATCTTAAAATTGCGCGTAAGCATGTCGTACCACTATCAGATCAAATGCTCACAGTACTAGAAGAGATGAAA
>NZ_JBPYDE010001041.1:0-544 GCF_051847555.1 Psychrobacter sp. 1Y4
TGCTTTACTAGAAGCATCAGCCATACTCAGCTCATTTTCTGCATTCTTGATGATCAAAGAGTGAACAAACTGCTGACAATTTTGAGGAATTAATGACTGCTGCCGTTTATCATATTGTCCTAACCGCGCGTTTGTAATCGCTTGCTCGCTCACATCTGTTCCCAGTATCACGTGATTGGACAACTGCGCGGCTGTCAGACTCATGGCCAGCGTCCAAGTCTCTTGCCCACTTGCACAACCAACACTCCAAATGCGAAATGGGGTATCCGTTTTATTTGCTCGTTGATAATTTGCTGCATATTTTGTGACAAAGGCTATAGAAGGTTTATGGCGAAAAAAGCGACTCTCATGAATCAGCACCTTATCCAACAACTGCTGGCGAATCTCATTATTTTTAGGCAACTGATGCCATAGCTGCTGAGTAGTGAGTCCATTTAACGTTGCTGTATGATCAATGGCATTGGTCAACCACTGCAGCTGCATATTTGGCAATATAAAGCCAATCTCTTGTTCTATGTATCGCTGCCACTGCTGCAAATTAGCG
>NZ_JBPYDE010001042.1:0-544 GCF_051847555.1 Psychrobacter sp. 1Y4
CTCGACCAAGATGCCTATGAGCGCGGTACGTCCGTATACTTCCAGCATCGCGTGATTCCGATGTTGCCTGAAGTGCTCTCTAACGGCCTATGCTCATTGAACCCTAACCTAGATCGTTTATGTATGGTTGCTGATATTAAAATATCACGAGCAGGCAAGGTTACAGGATATGAGTTTTATCCGTCAGTGATGCACTCGCAAGCGCGCTTAACCTACAACCAAGTGAACGACTATCTTGCCAATCCAAATGATAAGCGACTTCCTAAGTCATTAACGGGCAATAAAGACGTCAAAAAATCCATCGATACGTTATACCAGCTTTATGAGCTACTGCTTAAGAAGCGTGAAGAACGTCATGCAATGGAATTTGAAACGGTTGAAACGTACATCAAGTTCAACGAAAAAGGCGGCATTGACGCTATCTTACCGCGTACTCGTGGTGACTCTCAAAAATTGATCGAAGAATGTATGTTGCTTGCTAATACGTGTGCGGCAAACTTTGCACTCAAGCATGAGCTACCAGTCTTATATCGTAACCATGATA
>NZ_JBPYDE010001043.1:0-543 GCF_051847555.1 Psychrobacter sp. 1Y4
CCTGCTGCTGGTGAAGACTCGCCATTTACCGATTCAATCAATTACTGGCGCGAGTTACCTGCGGGTTTAATTTATTTTGCCTCAGTTGATCCCTCGCTCGGCAAAAAAAGCAAAACCCGTAAGAAAGGCGACCCTTCCGCGATAACTGTTGGTGGCTATGATCGCTTAAATGGCAAACTGTATATCGTCGTTGCTGATATTCAGCGCCGCACACCTGACAAAATTATATCCGACGTCATTAAGTATCAAAAAGAGTATCCGCAAATACTCGGCTGGGCGATTGAATCGGTGGCTTTTCAAGAGTTTCTACGTACTGAGTTGGTCAAGCGATCAGCACAGCAAGGCATTCATGTGCCTGCTATTCCAGTGTTTCCTCATGGAGACAAAGCGCTGCGGATTATCGCCTTGCAGCCGCATATGGCAAACGGTCTGCTCTTATTGCACCACAAACAAAAGACGCTGGTTGCGCATTTTACCCATTTTCCCAAACACGAAAACGATGACGGCCCTGATGGTGTTGAGATGGTCTGGAAGCTTGCGACT
>NZ_JBPYDE010001044.1:0-542 GCF_051847555.1 Psychrobacter sp. 1Y4
TGAACGACTTGCAGACCCAAGCAAACGTTTTAGTTTATGAGAGCAAAGGTCAGTTGTTTTTGTATGGTGCATTTACCGTTTTGATCAGTTTGTTGGTGGGTATTTTTATCTCATGGCTTGTGTTTGTCCGCCGTGATCGTTGGTAAGTGGTGCGCTCTTTATAAATTTAGCTTTTGACCGGCTCTATTCTGCGACGTCTCATTGTATTTTTATGAACTTGATTCTGTCATCAAGAACATTTTTATTATAGTAAATCATCCTGCTAAGAAGTTCCCATGTCTATCGCTCATCACATAAACGCTGAACCATCAAACATTATCACACCTGCTAAGGTTGACTGGCAAATGGATGATACTGGCAATATGGTGCCAGTGTCTGGTGAGTTTGGAGATGTGTACTTCTCTCATGCGGACGGTCTGGCAGAAACACGTCATGTGTTTTTAGAGCACAATCAGCTGCCTGATCGCTTGGCGCGCCTTGCACCACAGCAATGTTTTACAATTGCTGAATTGGGTTTTGGTACTGGGCTCAACCTCTTGGCG
>NZ_JBPYDE010001045.1:0-542 GCF_051847555.1 Psychrobacter sp. 1Y4
CCTAACATCGGCAATATTGATAGTCCTCGCGGTCAGGCCGATGTCATCGTTCGTGGTTCAAACCTATCCGTCGATGCCAATGCTGTTATCAATGAACTTAATGCTGCACCTAAAGGCAATTATGACGTGCGCTTGCGTAAAGCAGGTGACGTTATTGACATCAATCGACTCAATTATGATGGCATCGTAGGCGATCTGTCAGGCACCGGACAGATTCAGCTAGCAAATAAAAACCGCCCACTGGCGTGGCAAATCGATGCAGTGACCAAGGGTTTATTGCCTAAAGAGTACCGTAGTGACTTACCACTTGAGCGTTTAACAGGGCGCTTGAGTGCTCGTGGTCGATTGCTAAATATCAGAAAAAATGGTGTTAACGGTCAGCGTCATGTGATTACTGTCAATAATACTGACTTGCAGGCACAACTTGATGCCACGCAAAACGGTCGCACAATCGGTATAACAGGTAGCGGTGATGCCAGTGTCGATATCGTGGGTGGTGAGTTGTCTGTATTTGACGCACGTTTTGATGGTCAGATCGATAC
>NZ_JBPYDE010001046.1:0-542 GCF_051847555.1 Psychrobacter sp. 1Y4
ATGACATCATGAATGATCTCATGTCATTTGGTATTCATCGTCTATGGAAGCGCTATGCCATTAGTCTATCAGGGGTTCGTGCCGGTCAGCATGTACTAGATATCGCGGGCGGTACAGGCGACTTAGCCAAAGTATTCAGCCGTGAAGTCGGTAGAAATGGCCATGTTGTATTATCTGATATCAATGCTGCCATGCTAGAAGTGGGCCGCGAGCGCTTAATCAATGCTGGCTGCAATAACGTTGATTTTGTATTAGCAAATGCTGAGACGTTGGCACCATTTGATGACAACAGCTTTGATTTGGTCACCATCAGCTTTGGTTTGCGTAATGTCACGGACAAAGATGCAGCGCTGCGCGCGATGTACCGTGTCTTAAAGCCGGGTGGTCGCTTATTGATTTTAGAATTCTCAAAGCCCGTATTTGAGCCATTATCTAAAGCATATGACTTGTATTCATTTACTGCATTGCCAGTGATGGGTAAACTGATTGCCAACGATTCTGAAAGCTATCAATACTTGGCTGAGTCAATCCGTATGCACCCT
>NZ_JBPYDE010001047.1:0-542 GCF_051847555.1 Psychrobacter sp. 1Y4
CGATTATTACTTTCCAGTATTAAAGGCCTATCCTGAAACGACATTTGGCGGCGTGTTCGAAACCGAAACCAATTATAAAGACCCTGCAGTGCAGTCGCTGATTGATGAGCAAGGTTATTATGTGATGCCGCCTATTCCATTTGCTGATCAGACACCAAATGTCGAGCTTGGTCTACCTTATCCAGCGGCTCCAAACGCTCAGAACTGGCTTGGTACTGATGATATGGGTCGCGATGTGCTCGCAAGGATACTTTATGGTATGCGCGTCTCATTGTTGTTTGGTCTGGCGCTGACGCTCGCTGGTGCTCTCATCGGGATTATTGTCGGTGCAATACAAGGTTATTACGGCGGCTGGGTAGATCTGGCAGGGCAGCGCTTTATGGAAGTATGGGGCGGTATGCCTCAGCTATTTATGATTATTATTTTGGTCAGTCTGTTTAGTCCCAGTATTACTATGCTATTTGCCATGATGCTGTTATTTGGCTGGATGGGTCTGGTCGGTTTGGTAAGAGCAGAGTTCTTACGTGCCCGTAATTTTGACT
>NZ_JBPYDE010001048.1:0-542 GCF_051847555.1 Psychrobacter sp. 1Y4
CCATGAAGGTGATTTATCATTCGAGCTCTCATTAGCATTTGGAGCAACGGTCGCTCATGTACAGCTACAGGATACCTTTGCTGTCTCTCTGCCTCTGCCAGATAGTAATATGCAAGAAGCTGCTAGAGTAATTGCACCATTGGCAAAGAAACATGGGTTGGTGTTTTATTATTTGCTAGGGTTGGTTTCTTTGCCTGACGGGAAAATTTTCACTTCTACATGATTGGTCTTACGTTTATTAAACCTACTTCCGATTCTTCCGCGTTTTTAGACGACGTAAGCGTTTTTCTTCCTCGCGGGCTTTTTTCTTTTCTTCAGCAGCGAGTCGTTGTTCTGCGACCACGATTTCTTCAGCTTCAGTCATAGCTGGGGTTTCTAGCGTGATGCGACCAATCTTCGCGCTACGCAGCTCGTTGATGAGAATTTCAGACATGCGGTAGGTATCGACTTGGTTGCCCGAACGTACACAGCCGCGATTACGACCAGCTACTTCAAAAAACTCCCAATCAGTCTTTGGCAGTTCTTCAATTTTGTAGCGAGTT
>NZ_JBPYDE010001049.1:0-541 GCF_051847555.1 Psychrobacter sp. 1Y4
CAGATGGATAGCTATGAGTCTACGCTTGAGCTGGCAGAGGTGATCAAAGTGGCGCATCCCAATTGGCAGCGCGGCAAGCACCCAGCCACACAAAGCTTTCAGGCTATGCGTATTTTTATTAATAATGAGCTGGGCGATGTCGACGACTTTTTAGCGCAAAGTATTGCTATCTTAAAGTCAGGCGGACAGCTTGCAGTGATTAGTTTTCACTCACTAGAAGATCGCCGTATCAAGCAGTTTTTGCAGCGTCATAGCAAAGGCCAGTATCCAGAAGATGAAAATCTACCGATGCCGCCCAATCGTCCACGTTACTTTAGCAAACCTAAACGCGTTGGCCCAAGCAAAGCTGAAACGAGTCAAAACCCGCGCGCGCGCAGTGCATGGTTGCGTATGGCAACTCGCACCGACACAGAGTATCAGCAGACGGCCGCGCCATAAATCATGGATGAAAACACTGAGCAAATCGCATATGATTGCTATTGTTTGTCTGAATGATGCATAAATGTCTTAATCGCTACGCCACTGTTAAAAAGCTGTAAAT
>NZ_JBPYDE010001050.1:0-541 GCF_051847555.1 Psychrobacter sp. 1Y4
TAGTAAAAGTGATTCTTAGACATTGATCGTAGAAATTCAATATTATTGTTAGATGGTTTTGTCGAGCAGTAATTGGGTATTAACAAAAATGGATTTTTAGGACAAACCTATGAAGTTTTTACTAGGAATACTGCTTACTGTTTTTGTCGCTATTGTGGGCATTTTTATTGTGGTGACCAGTGGCGTGATAAATATCGGTGCTGATCAAGCCCATAGTCCGCTGGTTTACAATTTTTTAGAAACGGCACGTACGCGTTCAATAGCAAATGCTAGTAAGGACATTGCGGTTCCAAACCTAGAAAAGACAGAAATGATCAGCTCGGGCGGGGCAGACTATAAAGATATGTGTGCAGGCTGTCACTTATCTCCTGGGGTAGAAAGTACTGATTTTAGTGCAAGTTTATATCCAAAGCCGCCCAATTTTACCAATACTGAATTGGTGGAACGCTATAAAACAGATGCCGGTGCTCAGCAAGCCTTTTGGGCCATTAAACACGGTATTATGGCATCAGGTATGCCCGCATGGGGCGCTTCGCACGAT
>NZ_JBPYDE010001051.1:0-539 GCF_051847555.1 Psychrobacter sp. 1Y4
GGCACTTTACTTAGCCGCGCCTAATAATCAGACGGTAGTTGTCTCAGATCAACTAACTAGTACCAGTCACCCACAAGATGCCGCTTTTGCGGGTATTGATGATGATACCTATCAAAAAAATGACTATCTAGATGAACAGCAAATACTGCCTGAGCCGAGTACGGATCCTAACGATTATTAACTTTTATTCTTACCCTTGATACCCTGATTATATTAGAGATGTTTATATGAGTCATTCTGAACTACCTGCTGACGTAACCGATTCTGCCACTGGTGAATCTGTCACTATCCAAACTGAGCACGGTCTATATGTTGATCCTAAAGCGTTGAGCGCTCATCTGCCCGCGTTGAGCTATCGCGACGATGCACTATATATGGAGCAGGTCAGTGTTGATGCGTTGGCAAAACAATATGGTACGCCATGCTATGTCTACTCAAAGCAGGCGATACTGGATGTTTATAAAGCCTATACCGATAGCTTCGCCAGTCTCAATCATCAGGTATGCTATGCGGTAAAAGCAAACTCGAATCTTGCAGTG
>NZ_JBPYDE010001052.1:0-539 GCF_051847555.1 Psychrobacter sp. 1Y4
GCGTTTAATAGAGGCACGTTGATAGCGATTTCTTTATGATTGTAATTAAGGGTTGCTAAATTTGTTGAATTGTTTACAAAGCAAGTTTTTTGCCATTTTAAGACCTTAATACTACTGGGGCTTTGCGATTATAACAAAAAATTACAATAAATTTCGATAGTAGGTTGTATGTGTCCTAATTAGCTGTTAGTTGGCCTAACGCTTACTATAGCGACATTTTGTTTATTCATAAAACATGATATTTCCGTTTTTTACTCTCCGTCCTATTATGAATCGCTTGACTGTGGGGTTACCCCAATAGTTTATAATAACTCATTAAATTTACTAATCCATTTTGTGGTCTACCTACACTTTTGATACCCAATCAGCTGACAGCGCTACTTCATTTATCTCGCTATTGAATGTCCTATTAGCGAGGTTTTTGCCGAGTCAGTTTATTTAAAGGCTGTATTAGCAACGGTAGTCTGAAGCTGCAAAATTAGTAAAATTTTATAATCTACATATCAAAATTTATTGTTTAACTTTTTATACTGTCATTA
>NZ_JBPYDE010001053.1:0-539 GCF_051847555.1 Psychrobacter sp. 1Y4
TCATTGCTAATGGTTATACCTGTAACATGTCTATTATGAGCTTTAGATGAAAATTTAGTTTTCTTTCTATTGATTCTTATCGCAGTACCAAATAGATCGATCAGATTTTCTTTTACAAGTTGTGGAACCTCAAAAAGAATGTCTTTGTGCTTGGTTGAGAAAGTCAAATCATCAGCATACCGTGTATATATAATTTCTTTCTCAATACACAGCTTACTAAGGACACAATCAAATTGATACATAAAAAAGTTAGATACTAGTGGAGAACTTGGAGCTCCTATACTGAGAACTAATTTCCCTCCCGTTTTTTTACTTGGACACCAAAAAAGTAATTTTTCTAAAGTTTCCTTATCTTGGTCTGAAGGTAAAACTAGTAACGACTCCCAAACCGTCCAAAATAATGTATTAGAAATAGAATTAAAAAAGTTTTCAAGATCTAATTTAAGTAGATATGGATTATGCTTATGAGCAATTGCATTCTGCTTAATACTCATTCCTTTTCTATAAGCCATCGCTGAATCATGGATAGGTAAATTCTG
>NZ_JBPYDE010001054.1:0-539 GCF_051847555.1 Psychrobacter sp. 1Y4
TATTGATGCGCGCATGCTGACGCAGTGGACGCTTCATTTGCTGTACGAGAAGTCGCTTGCCCATTGGCGTTTGACAATGGTTAAGGACAGATATTAACGACGTGCCGTTGCTACTGACTGGACTAAATAACTCAAGGTTTTGCTGACTATTGGCATCGATAATCAAATAATCGTCACTGTATTCAACGATCAGCTGATTGACTTGTGGCACATGACGCTGCTGCGTTTGCCGAGCATAATGGATAAGCGCTGCACAGCTAGTTTGCGCCAGCAGGTTATCCGCGATACCCAAACCGTCAAGACGTTGTACCTCAAACTGCTGACAAAGCGTGTCACTGGCATGCTCACGATGAAAGTCATTGGCAGCGACTTCTATGATGGGGCAGTCCAGATGTTGCCGTAACCACAGCATCCACTCTGCATCTGTGCTATCGCTGAATGCTTCACTAATGATACATTCACTGGGTGCAAAACGAGCAAGTACCGTCAGCATTTGAGTTTGCAAACCATCTATATCGTTTTTATCTGCTATTAGCGTC
>NZ_JBPYDE010001055.1:0-538 GCF_051847555.1 Psychrobacter sp. 1Y4
GGCCATTTTCTAGCGCCAGATTTGCAGCTGCTTCATGGTTATAAGCCACCTTGACATGCTCAGTTTGCCAATGTTTACCTTGTTGAGTCTCAATACACTTGATAAGAGCATAATTAGCATGAGGCGAATAAGTTTGCATCTTATGGACGACTGGCAAATCATCTTCGTAGGCGGGATAACCCACACTGCCACTATTAATAACCATTTGCCCTGACGATAGTGTCACCGTGCGCGGAATATGCGTATGTCCACAGACAATGACAGGGCTAGCTATACCATTTAATAATGACAAGATGTTCGAGTCGCTACGTACTGTCGGTGCGCCTGTTACGATATCTTCAAGCAAGTATATTATGTCATCGGTTGGCGTCCCATGACAAAGATAAACATCCTCACTTAAATGACAATCGAACAGTAAAGCGCGCATCCATTCAATCGCGTCTTTAGGTAACTCTCTGACAATAAAATCCATCGTTGGATTGTTAGCGATTTCTGTTTCAGTCGCCTCATAAATTTGCCTATCTTGATTGCCCCTAAT
>NZ_JBPYDE010001056.1:0-538 GCF_051847555.1 Psychrobacter sp. 1Y4
CACTGCCACTCCCTGACGCATGGAAAGACAGCTATCAAACCAATGGCAAATTGCGTGAGCAGCTATGGGGTGAAGAAAACCAACCTGATGGTGGCTGGCTAGAAGATGATCCACGAGTTTCTTGGTTGGTTGATATCTTACGCGGTGAGCTTAAGCAACAAAAAGTGCTATTAATCGCTCGTAGTGGTGCGACGGTAGAGAGTTTAGAGGCTGTATTGCGTCTGCATGCAGGCATCAAAACCGCCATCTTTACTGAGCAGATGACCCTGCTTGAGCGTGACCAAGCAGCAGCGTTTTTCGCGGATAGCGAAGGCGCACAGATATTACTGTGCTCAGAGATTGGATCGGAAGGTCGTAACTTCCAGTTTGCAAGCCAGCTGATTCTATGGGATTTACCGGCCAATCCAGATACCTTGGAGCAGCGTATCGGTCGCCTAGATCGTATCGGTCAGACGCAACAAATCATGCTGCATGTCCCTTACGTACAGGGCACGGCGCAAGAGCGTCTGTATCATTGGTATAACGATGCGCTCAATAT
>NZ_JBPYDE010001057.1:0-538 GCF_051847555.1 Psychrobacter sp. 1Y4
AGAATAAGATAGCCAACGGCATAATGGCAGAAAATAGCCGAAACGAAGCACTACCAAACACAATCGTAGCCTGAGCACCCGCTCCGATAGAGCCAAGTGTATGGGCAACGGTATTCAACGTTAAAATAGCGGCCAACGATTGATCAATATTATCGACTTTTAATCGTCTTAGCATATTTGCTTTTTTTGGATTCGTTTCTTGCACATCCGCAATATAGGATGGTGTCATGCTCAGTAATGCGGCCTCTGATAAAGAGCACACAAATGAGATGCCGATAGCAACAGCCACAAAAAATATCAATAATGCTACGCTAAGTGCGGTTGGTGCTGCTACAGCAGTTGGTGTTGCTACAGCACCAGCTGCCCACACTGCCTGCGGTAGCAGAAGAATTGCCAATGCAGATAGTGCTGACAAAGAAGTATAACCAAATCGAGAACTAGTAGTCATTCTCGGGGGAGGTTCTGCAGATGCGTCTTTACGATGAGCACGCGGACGACATAAACGAGGTACAAACATAAACGTGGTGAACAAGTTAGG
>NZ_JBPYDE010001058.1:0-538 GCF_051847555.1 Psychrobacter sp. 1Y4
TCAATATAGCGCGTTTTTTTGATTAAGGCGGTAGCATTTGTGCGCTATCAGTCGTCATTACTCTCTAAGGACTCAAAGTCAGCAACTGACATCGTACTAACCTGACGAGCAGCCAAACGATCATTGGCTTCTTGCACTGCTTTTTCGACCATGGCGTAGTCTGAATGGCGTACATCTTGACCACTGATATAATTGATGACTAGCTCGGCCACGTTTTGTGCATGATCACCAATACGTTCAAGCGAGCGCAAAATCCACATGATATTGATGACCTTTGAGACTTGTCTTGAGTCTTCCATGATATAAGTCATCAGCGCGCGAATAGCGGACTGATATTCGTTATTGACCACACTGTCATTGCGCATGACTTCAAACGCTTGCTCAGCATTCGATTGACTAAAGGCTTCTAATGCGTTGTTAAGCATCAACCTCACCTGATTACTCAAGTGCTGTACCTCAGCATAGCCGTAAGACGACTTGCCTTGTGCCGCGATTCTGTTTGCCATTTTCGCGATTTTTACGGCTTCATCACCAATAC
>NZ_JBPYDE010001059.1:0-538 GCF_051847555.1 Psychrobacter sp. 1Y4
ATGACTTGGTTTGTCTTCGCTCCAATATTTGCTTTGTAAACACACCTTATCATCAAGTTGCCAGTTTTTCATATCATTGCTATAAGTACAATTAATTACTTCTGTAATAGCAGAGTGTAGTTTAAATGGCTGTATCCTTCTGACACCACCAAGAAACGGATCCATAGAGCCAACACCGTACCTTTCCTCATCTAACTCAAGTAGTTTTACTACTGTAAACACTTTGTCGTCATGTTCATTATCAATCGAGCAAAAGTCATAGAGGAAGCATTCGTGGATATAGTTCTCGTGATTGATAGTCGTGTTTAATAAGGACTGACTGAAACGATTGGGTACTAATATACTTTTGAATGAGACCCGTTCGATTCTACTATTTTCAACCTCTTCCCATTCACCTTCTACATTCAACCAAGTGCTATTACCTTGAGTGCTAACCAGCAAATCAATAAAATCATTCTCTTTTATTTGCCATTGCCATTCTTTATTAGCATTTTCAAGCACCCAGTCTCTTCTCTCGATAGGTATGTAATCTCTGCTT
>NZ_JBPYDE010001060.1:0-538 GCF_051847555.1 Psychrobacter sp. 1Y4
TATCTTGGACTGCTTGACTCATGGCTTTTAGGTCGTGACCAAACCGATGAGCAGGCACCTCAACATCCATAGCGCCTTGCATCTTCGCCAGCATAGAGTAGACCACAAACGCATACTGACTATAGACGATGGCATCATCAGCACCCACAAAACTACGTGCCAAAATATCGAGCAAATCATCAGAGCCATTGCCAAGCGTAATCTGCTCGACTTTAACATCATTAAAGTCAGCCAACGCTTGCTTCAGATAATAGCCATTGCCATCAGGATAACGTGACAATTGACCCAACTGCTCAGTGACCGCTAGCGTCACTCGCGGTGAGCACCCCATCGGGTTCTCATTGCTAGCCAGCTTCACCACATCTGAGACACCATATTCGCGCGTCAGCTCTTCAATTGGTTTACCTGTCTGATAAGGTGCTAATGCCAGAATACTGTCATAAGCTGGCGTTAATGGCGATAGGTTTGATGCTGTCAATTGATCAGGCTGCATATTTTATCCTTGGAGGTTATCACTAAATGCGATCGCCCATCTATT
>NZ_JBPYDE010001061.1:0-538 GCF_051847555.1 Psychrobacter sp. 1Y4
AGATGCAATGTGGAGGATATACTCTCCCGATAGTAATGGAGTTAAAGTTAAAACAACTCCTAGAAAACTCTTAGAAGCCTTGAAACAAAATGATCCAAAATTTGGAGATATAAACTCTTTCATTGGCAAGGTGCAATATGAATGTGAAAAGAGCTTAGAGTTAGCTTTATTAAAAATTGACGTATTGAATACTAATGGTTCAGGTATAGCTGAGACACTACTGTATAAACGTAAAGAGTTTAGTCATGAAGAAGAAATACGCCTAATTCACATAAATAGTAGCGCACGAATACATCTCTTTAATATTGATCCGAATAGTTTGCTTGAAGAAGCAATGTTCGACCCTAGAATAGATAAAAATATAAAAAGTGCTTTTGAAGCAGCTATTAAAAAAGAAGGATTTAGAGGCAGGATTACAACTTCCAAACTGTATAGCCTTCCAAAGAAACTAACATTCAATTATTAAATCAAACGTAATTCATATCTAGAAAATGAAATAGGCCACTTAATCGTAGCCTATTTAATAGAATTAAAGACC
>NZ_JBPYDE010001062.1:0-538 GCF_051847555.1 Psychrobacter sp. 1Y4
TGCCAAACAGACTAAGCACGCGAGCAATAATCATCTTAAAGTAATCTTGAGCAATAACGACGCTACCAAGAACTAGCACGCCCTCACTACCGACAGCCAGCTCAGGACGGTAGAAACGCTCGCTTGAAACCGTAATACCCCCTAGCGCCTGCTCTGCTACTTTGAGTTGTGCCAAATGCTGACGCTCATGACGTGAACCAAAAAACCAACCAGCGGCGAATAAAAAAATAAACGGCCCATAATTGATAAGCACTTGCGTGAGTGAGTCATTCATGGCACGTTTCTCATCATAAAAAGTATTACGGTTTGTAGCATTGTGGTTTTTAGTATTGTGGTTTTTATTGCTATAGCTTTTAAAGCACTAAAATCAACCAAAAGGATTAAAACGCGGTAAATCATCTGGCGCAATCTGGGCTTGAGGATTTGGTGTTTGGCCGGACGGATAGTGATTATCGCTTGGTGGGTTCTGGAGCTGCTGCGACATCGGTACCGCTTTGACCGCTGTCCCATAAACAAACAGCTCAGAAGCCCCTTGGGC
>NZ_JBPYDE010001063.1:0-537 GCF_051847555.1 Psychrobacter sp. 1Y4
GTCTCAACGATAGTTTCAGTATGACGTTCTGTTGTTTTGCCAACGTTAACTTCTTCAGAGACATAAGTATCTTTGCCGACGCGAGCACGTTCTGCTTCTAGCTCAACTTCAACGGTATCATTGACATCCATATCACCAATGCGACGATCTGTTGGACGATCAACGTTGGTACGCTGGATATCAGCATGTTCTTCTTCTAGCTCGACATCGACATTGCGCTCTTCAGTGACAACATGCTTACCAACTTTTACAAGGCCTGCAACGATACGGTCTTTATTAACAGTTAAGCGCTCTTCTAATAGCTCTAGTGTATTTGGTGCATCATAAGAATGATCTGCGATATCTACGCGCTCTTCAGCTGGAAGTGTATCAGCAGTAAAAGTCTGACGGTCTTTTTCATATTGCTCTTTATAGCTGTATTGGTAATCATGGTCATATACTTCCATGGCTTCTACCTGTGACTTGGTCAGGCTATCGAAGAATACATCATCACCAACAATACGAGCTAGGCCCGCTGGTACTAATACTTCTTTTGAG
>NZ_JBPYDE010001064.1:0-537 GCF_051847555.1 Psychrobacter sp. 1Y4
CTATCCTGAAACCATTGTTTTTAATAGGTTTAAAAGTTATACCTTCCGTTCTTTTTTCACAGTCTATTTTTATACCGTTCATCGCTTGACTCAACCACTGAGATATAACCATTGAATCAAAATTGACACTTGATACTGCTAATATGCATAAATATGGATAATATTCGGTAATATATTGGATAACCATTAGTAATGAAAAACAATATAAATGTCAACAATTTTTGGTGCGCTCTAGTGGCATATTGACGTGACAGGAGCATGAAAAAATCATTTTTTCTAGACAAAAATCAAATAGAATCTTGATTGTATTATGCATTTTTTGGTCATAATTTTACCGTTCATCAGCAATATAATACCGCTCATAAATTTCTCACTTAGACGATTTATTTGATATTTTTGCTCAGTATTTACTATTGTCAATGCTGATGTTCAAAGGCTACTAGATGAAATTTCTAAAAAAATGTTGTAAATTTTACTTATAACATTGTTTTCAATAACTAATCACTACTTATAAAAGCGATATAAAAATAACGGTAT
>NZ_JBPYDE010001065.1:0-537 GCF_051847555.1 Psychrobacter sp. 1Y4
CTTTGCCAATGTGTTGGTAGATTTGCCACTCGCCACAAGCGCACGTGTACTGGCACTACTGAGCTTCAATATTGGTATCGAATTAGGGCAACTGGTATTTATCGCTGTGGTATTTCCAATAGCATTGTTGCTGCGGCACACCCAATTCTATAAATGGGGCATATTTTATATAGGGTCTTTGATTGGTATTTTAGTGGCGCTCTGGTGGTTTTTTGAGCGCGCCTTTTAGATTTAATAGCGCGTTAATTATTGCGAGAGATTGAGTCTTGCTTTTTTGTTATCTTATGAACAGCTGGCATTAAGGTCTTTCATAAACCAGTGACATCGGTATAATGGCATCAACTACTTTATCGTGGTTTGATATAGGGTTTAGTTGCCCCGCTCTCACTTGGGTGGTGGCAACAGCGTCAATAACAGGACTACCTGACGACTCAAGCACTTGCACCTCAGTGATATAACCATCTGTATCAACGTGCAGCTCCAGCATAACGATAAAAACATCGCCCAATTGACGATCAATATTACGCCATATCAGCG
>NZ_JBPYDE010001066.1:0-537 GCF_051847555.1 Psychrobacter sp. 1Y4
CAGCCTGCCAGCACCGCACTGCCAAAGATAACCCACCACTCAAACCCCAAGATATGCTCGGCATAAGCATCAATGGCATGATCTGTAAACAGGTGCATGTGTAGTCCTAGACCAATCATAAGGGCTGCAAATATACAACCGCCTACGATATTACCAGCAATAACGATGCCCCACAGCCTGAGCAATTTATGCAGTGGTTCGATTTTATTGAGCACAGGCAGACTGAGTAGGGATGTCTGCTCAGTAAATAATAACGACTGACCGATCACCACGATAATAAAGCCAATCGGATAGAGTAGGGACGACAGTACCATTGCATAGCGACTGGGTAGCACGTCATTCAGTAGTGCAAATGCGGATAAAATCACAAAAAAGCTGATACCAATCTCGAGTCCAGCGGTAAAGGCACTGGTAAATAACGACCCAAGTGAGCGCTTAAAGGTTTCTTTGGCATGGATGACCTGCTCTACCAAAATACTGGCGTAGCTTTTTGCTTGGCTCAGATTGTCGTCACTGGCGACTTTTTTGATGGTTTCT
>NZ_JBPYDE010001067.1:0-537 GCF_051847555.1 Psychrobacter sp. 1Y4
GGTGACAAAGGAGATAAGGGCGATACTGGTCTGACGGGCGCTCAAGGCATACAAGGCATACAAGGCATACAAGGCGAGACAGGTCCAAAAGGTGACAAAGGCGATATTGGCGCTAAAGGAGATACAGGCGCTCAAGGCGAACAAGGTATCCAAGGTCTGACTGGTGCTAAAGGCGAACAAGGTATTCAGGGGAGATTGGTGCCAAAGGCGAAACTGGTGCTAAGGGTGACAAAGGCGAAACTGGTCTGACTGGTGCTAAAGGAGATAGAGGTGAAGCGGGTAAGGATGCTAACATCAATGTTGCTATACAGACCTCTAATAGCACAGTTACACCAGCCCAGGCGACAGGTAAAGATGCCATTGCGATAGGTAATGGTGCAGTGGCTGAGGGCAGTCAGTCTATTAGTATCGGTGTGGGCAATTTAGTAACAGGTAAAAACTCTGGTGCAATTGGTGATCCAAGTACAGTGAGTGGCGCAGGTAGCTATAGCTTTGGTAATAACAATACAGTCACTGGTGATAACACAGTCGCCTTAG
>NZ_JBPYDE010001068.1:0-537 GCF_051847555.1 Psychrobacter sp. 1Y4
CTGGTATGGCCAATGGTACAGGTATATTTTGTCTACCAGGTTCGTCTGGCGCGTGCCGTACAGGGTGGGAAAATATCTTAAAGGATCAGTTTGATAGCCGTACTCGTCCGTGTAACTTTGTGCCGCATTTTTTGGCGCAAAATCCTAGTCATGACTGATTTATAAATAATTAATAATAAATGATGAAGCCATGACAGCTATTTAACCAAAATCGATAGGCAGTGGCATCATGACAACGTGCTCGAATAATTCGGACAACTTAGCAGGTATAGTGATCTTAGCTGGCGGGGCATCCAAACGTATGGGTACACCAAAAGCGACGCTCACTCTGCCGACAGGTGAGCAGTTATTGCATTACCATGTGCATCATGCCAGCGAGTTGCAAGTTCCTATTTTGATTGCGGATAATGGGCGAGGCTTTTATGTTGATTCTGATGCGAGCTTGAGCAAATCCAGTTCGCCCGTTATGCATATTGCTGACTATGGTTCTAATTTTGGCGCTGATAATGATGAGCATATTCGTACAGGTGGTGCATT
>NZ_JBPYDE010001069.1:0-537 GCF_051847555.1 Psychrobacter sp. 1Y4
TGGTTAATTTAGAAATCAGTTCAGACGACGAGCATATTAGCTTAACTCGTCATTATGATGCGCCTGCACCAGCCATGATGGCAGCGCCAACTGCTAGCGCAGCGCCTATTGCTGCTGAAGGAAAACCTGCGGAAAAAGCGGGTAGCGTCGAAAACTCGCCTATGGTTGGTGTTTTCTATTCAGCGCCAAGTCCTAACGACCCACCATTTGTAAAAGTTGGTCAAAAAGTTCAAGCGGGTGATACTCTAGGTATTATCGAAGCTATGAAAATCATGAACCCTCTTGAAGCGACTCAAAGTGGTATTGTTGACGAAATCTTGGTAGATAATTCTGAAGTCGTACAGTTCGGCCAACCTGTCATACGTTATAAAGCGTAACGATATTTGCCATACTTTATTTCATTATGGCTGGTTTTTGATATACGTATCGCATCAAAGTCACATAATAGGATGCTAGATATCAAAACTCAGTCAATAACTGATGCTTCGACAAGGATGAACCCATGATAAAAAAATTGCTCATTGCCAATAGAGGTGA
>NZ_JBPYDE010001070.1:0-537 GCF_051847555.1 Psychrobacter sp. 1Y4
CTTGATCTAAAGCGAGATGCACCAAGCCTCAGTCAAGAAAGCATACTAGTATTGTGCTGCTTAAACTTATACGAAAAAATTCATGCCAACCAAAGAAGTGATGAGGACCGTGTACAAAAAGATAAGCAATCACAGGCATTGTTAAATAAAATCATGAAAGACGCCCACTCTATTTTGTAATAGTCGCGGTGTTGTATCAGCAGATAGATTGTTCAAAACATGCATGATCTAATAGTGCGCGATGTGATGACAAAGCATCAAATCTACTAGCGCTTAGCCTACTAAAGCTAAGCGCTTTTTTATGGTCAATCGTTTTTATCTATTTGCTTACGCATAAGGTTTGTAAGTCTTGCCTGCGTGAAAGTCTGCCTGATGCTCATAATTACAAAAGAATAATTCTTGATTGGCATCGATAGGATTATCACTGTTGGCAGCGACATTCGGTTTGGTTTCAAGTACGCCGCGATACTCCGCCAAACTGTTACCACAAAAATTGCACTGACGCGGTGTGGTGACATCACCCTCTTTTGGCATCAT
>NZ_JBPYDE010001071.1:0-537 GCF_051847555.1 Psychrobacter sp. 1Y4
GAGCTGATACTCAGCACGATTAATGAGCATGGGGAAGTCACGCATCAACAATTGGCAAAAGCCTTTAATATTGATGATCCTGACCAATTTGACGCTTTGGGCAATCGCTTGAAGGCAATGGCACGTGATGGGCAAGTGAACCGTGAAGGCCGTCCTTATCGCTATCGCACGGTCACCAAACAAGATATCGTTACAGGTACGGTATCTGCACATCCAAAAGGTTTTGGTTTTGTGGTGCTAAGTGATATGCCAGATTTGTTTTTGCATGAAAAGCAAATGCGCTGGGTATTCAATGGCGATACAGTAGCAGCTGTCGGCACCTCGACAGATAATCGCGGTCGTACCGAAGGTCGCATTGTTGATGTAGTCGAGCGCCGCCAAAACAATTTCATCGGTACTCTTGTACGTGATGAAGACGGCTATTGTGTTGAGCTTGGCAGTCCAAACAATCATCAACCAATCACCATTACTGATGACAATGTTCAGGCGCTAAATATTAAGCAAGGCGCTCCTGTTAAAGTCGATATCATTGACTGG
>NZ_JBPYDE010001072.1:0-536 GCF_051847555.1 Psychrobacter sp. 1Y4
CGCATGGCTTTGCTGAAGCGGCGATTCAAGAAGCCAAATCAGTATCGCTTGAAAAAGAAGGCATTGCGAGAGCGAATGTCATCAAGGCAACTGGACAGGCTCAGGCTCAAACAGACCGTGAAAAAGGGATGGCTGAAGCTGAGGTTATCGCGGCTCGCGGTGCGTCTAAAGCAAAAGCCGAGCGTGACATCGGTATGGTCGATGCAGAGATTGTTGCCGCTCGCGGTGAATCTAATGCCAAAGCCGAGCGTGATGTCGGTATGGCCAATGCTGAAGTTATCGCCGCTCGCGGTGAATCAAACGCCAAGGCAGAGCGTGACGTTGGACTGGCAAAAGCCGAAGTCACTCGTGCGCACTTCCAAGCCGAAGCAGATGGTCTGGTCGAGAAATTCAATGCCATGGGTAGCATGAGCAAAGAGGCACGTGAGCACGAAGAGTTCCGCATGGGTCTTGAGACCGCGCTACAAGAAGCATTGGCATCTATTGATGCAGGTAAAGAGATTGCCAAAGAAAACGCCGAAGTCTTGGCAGTGGCG
>NZ_JBPYDE010001073.1:0-536 GCF_051847555.1 Psychrobacter sp. 1Y4
AATCAAGTGGCTTACTTTAAAGCCGTCTCTAAATAAGCTAGCGATGTATTAGAACGATATAAATACTATAGTTAGATTTGATAAGGCCTCACTAATATGTAGGGCCTTTTTTCGTCCAAAGTTTGTCGAATTTTGCGCTACACTAGAGTAAAGCTGCTGTTATATCTTAGCGATTTTATTGGATACCAATTTATGTTTAAAACCATTACGTCAAAACCAACCACGAATAACATCACGATAAAAGGGGCGACGACGATAGCGATATTGGCGGCTCTCACTGGTTGTCAGACACTGCCTAGTGCTGAAATGAAAAAGCCGACCAGTACAGTCGATAGCAATCCACTGACCGCCGCTATGCCTGCCGTTGATCGTCAAGGACACATTGCTTATGTGGAAGAGCAAGGGTCAGGGAGCGCCAAAGTATCGACACTCTATAGCATCCGTCCTGATGGCAGTGATCGTCATCTCATCGATCAGATCACAGGTTATATCTATGCGCCAGCGTGGTCGGCTGATGGTCAACTGCTTGCTTATAG
>NZ_JBPYDE010001074.1:0-536 GCF_051847555.1 Psychrobacter sp. 1Y4
TGGGCGGCCTCGGTAAAAAGAAACTGAAAAAACTTGAGAAACAAGCGGCAGAGTTGCCAGATTTCTTAGCTACTGCTGAATAGTTTAGAAGCTGGATAACTTCTCTGCTAAATATTCAATTAGCGAAACTTGTCGAGTGTAAAAGGGTCAGACCATCTCTGACCCTTTTTTCGTTGTTAATAATTACTACTACTCTCAGAATATAAAAACCTCTTACTCAATATTTTAATTGGAAACAAACATGGCCGCTAAAACCGTCACAATAGAAAGCAAAGATTATGTCTTTAACACCCTAAAAGAAGCACAGAAATACTATGATGCCATCGTAAAGGAGCTGTTTAATGCAATTTTGACCCTGACCAAGGGCCAAGACTTCGAAGATTTAAAATGGATATACAGCACTTACTGCGGTTATACCAAACATAATCTAGATAAATTGGGCGAATATGACATCATTGGCGTCAAAGGTATCAGAACGATCCGAGAGAAAGGTGGTCAATATATGCCAACGGAATGCTGTGCGATTATTTTTTCTG
>NZ_JBPYDE010001075.1:0-536 GCF_051847555.1 Psychrobacter sp. 1Y4
GTGCCGCTTTATTGGTAAAGGTCACGGCAGTGATGCGCTCAGCTGGCATGTCGCACTCTTGAATTAGATACGCAATTTTACGCGTGATCACCGAGGTCTTGCCGGAGCCAGCACCTGCGAGCACAAGTAGTGGGCCGGATACGTAGAGCATGGCTTCTTGTTGTTTGGGATTGAGTTGACTCATAACGTGACCTGTAAGACAAAAGCAAAAAGAGGGTAGCGCTGATATAGCACAAGTAGATGAACGCGGTGCGTATCACCAAAATCAATATCGTAGTGATATCTTAATAATGTTTGTTATAAGGATAATAGAATTTAAGGTTTGATGATGACATATCGTAAAATTAGGTGGGTCATTATAAAGCAAAAACGGTCACTTTGGGGGAGGAGTTGGGTGATGAAAATAGGGTATGAGCGCACTTGATTTTTGATAAATAGCGTGACAGCGTTTGCGCATCGAACAAAGCATGGATTTGGGGTTAATATAAGGTAATGTCTATATCATAATTTTTGGTAAAAAAAACACATTTTGTTTC
>NZ_JBPYDE010001076.1:0-535 GCF_051847555.1 Psychrobacter sp. 1Y4
TATGGCATTGACCAATAAAGGCGTGGCCAATAGTACGCCGCATCAGCTGATCATGACAGCAACGCCAATTCCGCGAACGCTTGCCATGAGTGTCTATGGTGATATGGATACCTCCATCATTGATGAGCTCCCGCCGGGACGTACTCCAATTACCACGGTGACCATCGATCGCAATCGCCGCGATGAGGTGATCGAACGCATTGCCGTGAATTGCGAAGCGGGCAGGCAGGCTTACTGGGTGTGCTCCTTAGTAGAAGCATCTAGCGTGCTTGATGCACAAGCAGCTGAAGCCACGTATGAGGACTTAAATGAGCGCTTAGATATTCGCATTGGATTGGTACATGGCAAAATGAAGTCCGCGGATAAGCAAGCCATTATGCAAGCGTTTAAAGCAGGAGACTTAGATTTATTGATTGCCACCACCGTGATTGAGGTGGGCGTTGATGTACCAAACGCGTCGCTTATGGTGATCGAAAATGCGGAGCGTCTAGGTCTGTCGCAGTTGCATCAATTGCGCGGGCGCGTTGGGCGCGGC
>NZ_JBPYDE010001077.1:0-535 GCF_051847555.1 Psychrobacter sp. 1Y4
CATTAACCAAAACGGTACAGCACTAGTGGCGGATATTCCTCCTACGGCTGTTACCATACCCGTGGGTGACACCCTCGATAAAACCACGCTACTGACGAGTCTGGCTCACGCCTGTGATTTTCCCAGTTATTTTTCGCACAACTGGGACAGCGCATGGGACTGTTTGACAGATAGCGAGGTGGTGCATCTAACGCTTGATTTGACGGTGGTAAAAAGGATAAACACCGAAGACTTCAATGTCTTTAAAAGCATCATTGAGGATGCTTACAGAGATTTTGGCAAACCACAGCTGTGGGTCATTGTGCCATCTGAGGATGAAGTCTAGTTTCGTTGTTAAAAGATTAGTCACCGATAATCATTCGTCATCATAGAAACCTGAATTCGAGATAAAGCCATATTTATCCCGAATTCAGGTTAATTTATTTTATATAAAGGATTAACCTATGGAGATTACCTTAAACGGTTATTACACACTGATACTCGCGACCTTGGTGCTACTACTGGGGCGTTTTTTGGTCAAAAGGATTAAATTTTT
>NZ_JBPYDE010001078.1:0-535 GCF_051847555.1 Psychrobacter sp. 1Y4
TCAATATGCCCAGCCGTCTTAGTCAACTGCCGTACCTTTTGATTGGTCATGATACAGCGAGCATCTAGGCGCGCATATAACGCCTCAATCAAAGCAGCCATTCCACCGACTAGGCGCATAGAAGGCGGCGCGCTTTTATAGCCTTGCATACTTACAGGTCGTTGATCAGCAGCGCGCTCAACCATCATATCGCCCTCTTCAAACTGAGCAAAGCGCGATAGATTTAATGATTCAATAAGCCTACTCAATTGTGGCTGATAGTCTGGCCAAAACCAAGAAGGCCCCAAATCAAACGCATTATTTGATTCTGTGTTGTCACAGGCTTTATTAGCAGCTTCCTTATCAGCAGCCTTTTTGTCAAAAACTGCCTGTTCAGAACGGGTCATACCTGAAGACTTGGCGACTGCAATACGACCACCCAATGTATCACGAGCCTCTAATAGTCTATACGCGATGCCTTTTTGCTCTAATAAAAAGGCGGCGTATAGTCCACTCAAGCCACCGCCAATGATCACTATAGGGATTTCTTGCATAT
>NZ_JBPYDE010001079.1:0-535 GCF_051847555.1 Psychrobacter sp. 1Y4
TTAATAATATATCGATAGGAACAATAACAATGTCAAAAGACACTGATAATCCCAATCTTAACCCCTCACATGAAGCCAGCAAGACCAACAAACCACAAGATACGGTCACTTTTGCTTTAGCGCAGTCACATTTTTTGGTCGGCGATATCGCAACCAACGTTGAAAAAATGCGCACGCTTGCATTACAAGCACGCGAACAAGGTGCTGACGTTATCGTATTTCCAGAGCTGGCGCTACTAGGCTACCCTCCGCAAGATTTATTGCTACGCCCAAGCTTATCAGGCCGTGTCAAAAGCGCCTTATCTACCTTGAGTGACATCGACGATATCGTCATGATTGTCGGCTATCCGCATGTCGATCATCACGGTACTTTCAACTCCGCTGCTATCTTACATAACGGTCATCAAAAGGGCTTCTATCACAAGCAGATGTTGCCAAACTATGGTGTATTTGATGAGCGTCGTTACTTTGATAAAGGTCGAAATCAAGTCTTATTTGACTATAAAGGCATTACGATTGGTCTGCTCATCTGTGA
>NZ_JBPYDE010001080.1:0-534 GCF_051847555.1 Psychrobacter sp. 1Y4
CGTGCAGCTGCTGCCAGAGTCGTTCAAGCATTTCCGTATCCATCAAACCACGCTTATCGAGCTGCTGAGCAAGCAAATACTGCTGATATTCTGCAAATTGTGATTTGAGGGTTTGTACTAAATACGTGGGGCGCGTATTGGCGGATGCCATATATAGCAGTCGAGTGCGTTCATGCTGGGTATGATAAAGAGCCACACGCTGCGCGGCTACGTTTGATTCGTTAGCAGTCGACTGTATGGTTGATGTATCGGTGTCAAGCTGCTCGCTAGCGCCTACTTCATCAATGCTCTCTTTGGTATCTGACAAAGTAAATAGCGTTAGTAATGCCGCTTTATCAGGCATCTCAGCCGTATTAGCTGACACCGTTTTGCCAGTATGCACGTTATCTTGCACATTAGCTTTATCAGATTTCTGTTCTTTTTTAGCAGTTGCAGTAGTACCTTGGTGGCTATTGGCTTCTGTACTTGGCTTTGCGGTCGGTTCAGTCATAACATACCATCAGCAGCAAAAATAAACATCGTCTCGATCCTTTT
>NZ_JBPYDE010001081.1:0-534 GCF_051847555.1 Psychrobacter sp. 1Y4
CAATCAAATCGCTCGCTGGCAAGTTGTGCTTACGCGATAAGCGATGACCCAAACTGATAAGATTGTCTAGTGCTTGTAAGCGTTCAGGGTCAGGTAGTTGCTGCTCGGCATAATCTGACAGTAGCGCCGTCACCTCGGTGATTTGTTGCTGCGCCAAATGCAGCTGCTCAGAGGCTTGTTCAAAGGTTTGGCTGACACCAACTTGATAATCACAAAGCTTGATTGCTTGCCCAAGCAAGGTCATCACATCTGGCTCATCGGTATCATTGTCGAGTAGATGCAAGCCATGGCTGGCCTCTTGCATTAAGGCTTCAATATTAGAGAGCTCCTCGTGCTCAGATTCAACTTCTGCATAGTCCACAGCCAATAAAGGTGTGATGTCTGCCAGTTGGCTTTGTAAAAGTTGAATACGGTCTTGGCGCTGAGCTTCACGGCTAGCAATATCATCAGCGCGACGCTTTAGCTGCTGATACTGCTGATAGCTACTGGCTGTCTGACGCGCGAGCGGCGTTATTTGTGCCATCTCATCGAGCC
>NZ_JBPYDE010001082.1:0-534 GCF_051847555.1 Psychrobacter sp. 1Y4
CCAGACACAAACCAATACACTAAAGGCAATAATCAATAATAAACGTATGGGAAAATTACCATGCTGTAGCTCCACCACATCTGCAAAACGTAGATGCGGGCGCAACTGTATGATGACTGATTGTCCATCAGGTAGTTCAACCGAGATGTCTGCCAGTTCAGGACGCGCATCAATATCCGCTATCGCAGCACTGCTCGACATTATTGGTTTTAATATTTCGTGCAAAACAGAAGGCTGTTTTGTGGGTATATCATCATTCAGATTGCTTGGTTTATTATCGTAAGCTCTAGGCGGTGGCGGCAGTGGTTGCTGCATAGCACGTTCCATCGACTGCTGGCCGCTCTGCCCACGTCCTTGCGTGCGCTCGTCTCTGTCCCGATAACGCGGAAATATAATAGCGCCTTGCTCATCGTAGACTCTGATTTGACTCATGAGGCGTCGATCTTGACGATACATCTGCCTGACAGCTATCAAATCACCCACTCGCAGCGCATCGACCATCTCTTGACGCTGAATTAATAGACTCTCAATTTG
>NZ_JBPYDE010001083.1:0-534 GCF_051847555.1 Psychrobacter sp. 1Y4
ATTCCAAAAACGTCTAACCCTGATCACTTACAAGGCAATTTAGATGCCATCAAAGTAGAGTTGAGTGCAGATGAATTAGAAAGAATCGGTAAGCTAGCCAGTTCTGATGGTCGTAAGATTGAGCATCCTGACTATAGCCCTATATGGGATGACTAATCATTAGCTAAATAGCTAAATGCAATGTATTCAAAAGGCCACCGATTATCGGTGGCCTTTTTATATGTCATCAATACTTATCATCATTACTGTTGCAGGGTTTCCGTTTCGTGAATTCTTTCAGCAGGATTATATTGTTCAGAAGAAGGTACTGCTACCCCATTACGATTGTTTTCTTTCATGGATTTAGCGACTTCCGGTGGCATATAGTTTTCATCATGCTTAGCCAATACTTCACCAGCGACAAAGGTATCCCCTTGCATCTTACCGGTGGCTACGACGCCTGAGTTTTCGGCAAATAAGTCTGGCAAAATACCTTGATAAGTCACAGGTACGGTTGATTGAAAGTCAGTAATCGCAAACTCAACATTCAATGGA
>NZ_JBPYDE010001084.1:0-534 GCF_051847555.1 Psychrobacter sp. 1Y4
GCCATGAGCGCGATGATTTTCCAGCCACGCACCAAAACCAAAACCAGCGCCATTAAGTCGATGTTGTCATTGTCTTTTTCGCCCATAGGCATTGATAGGTCTTTTGAATCTATATTATTCATAACCATATACTCATCATTCAATGTTGATCGCTTAATAGCACTCGCTTAGCGTCGAAGTTTGGATTGGTGGCGCGTCACTAATTTTGTCATTCCATTGCTCGAGACTATCGACAATATCTTGTCTACTGATCTCAAATACTTCAACGCCAAGCTGATAAGGGTCGATAATATCTTTATTCAGCCAATAACCGATTCGAAACGTTTTACCACGGCAGTATAGCCATCGACTTTCAATCCATTTGGTTTGCTCGGTTGTCATCGTTAAAATTAAATCTGCCTCTCTCACCAGCGTTTCGCTGATTTGCTTGGTAACATGTGAGCTGATGTCTATATCGTGCCTAGCCATTAATTCCATCGCTGTTGTATCCGCAGAGTGTCCTATGAGTGCGGACAAACCCGCAGATTCGATATG
>NZ_JBPYDE010001085.1:0-534 GCF_051847555.1 Psychrobacter sp. 1Y4
CGGGGATAAGGACGCCCAATAGGAAATCGTAACGCTTTATATTGAACGCGGCATTGCTTGAATAAGCTGTTACTACAGCCATTTGTATAATATGATGATTGACAAAGTATCTTGCTAAAGACGTTATTTTTGGAGTGTATCAGTGTCTGTTCTTGAATCATCGACTAAGGCAAAACAAGTATCAACCCGTATGTATTCCCTTATCGATACACATACGCATTTCGACGCGCCAGTATTTGATAATGATCGAGAGCAGCAGGTTCAAAGCGCTTACCGTCAAGGTATACGTCATCTCGTACTGGTTGGTTATCTGTATCAGCATTTTGAGCGTATGTACGATACTAAGCAGTTGATCGATAAGTTATCAAAGCGTTTTGGCATAGACACTGATGAAAATAACGAGTCTGATTTCTGTACCCATATTGCGTTAGGCTTACATCCTTTTTATATCGAGCAGCATACTGATGCTCATCTAATGAAATTAGCGCAAATGGTTGCTGACCGTCGACCATTAGCCATCGGTGAAATCGGCTT
>NZ_JBPYDE010001086.1:0-533 GCF_051847555.1 Psychrobacter sp. 1Y4
CGTGTGTAATAATCGCCTCATCAAACATGTCGCCACCGATACGGATAGACTCAGCATAGACGCAACCAGATAGCGCGATAACGGCAATCTCAGTTGTACCACCACCGATATCAACGACCATAGAACCACTGGCCTCATGAACAGGCATGCCAGCACCGATAGCCGCAGCCATTGGCTCTTCTAGCAATAATACTTTGCTCGCGCCTGCTGATGATACTGCCTCACGAATCGCCTTACGCTCAACCAAGGTAGACTTACATGGCACACATACCACAACGTTAGGCTGTGCCATAAAACGCTTGGCTTTTACCTTAGTGATGAAGTGTTTTAGCATTTTTTGCGTCACTTCAAAATCAGCAATTACACCGTCTTTTAGCGGGCGAATCGCTGTGATATTGGCAGGCGTACGACCCAGCATTTGCTTGGCATCGATACCCACAGCAGCGACGGTCGGGTTTTGAGTACGATTACTGCGTAACGCGACCACCGTAGGCTCGTCAAGTACGACGCCTTTATTAGGAATAAAAATAAGG
>NZ_JBPYDE010001087.1:0-533 GCF_051847555.1 Psychrobacter sp. 1Y4
GCCTTATCCTTTTAATAATGCAGCAGAACTACTAGAACAATGTCGTCAGTATGATTTGAGTATCAGCGAATTGGTACTGGCCAATGAATGCCACTTTCATGACAAAGAAGAAGTATTTGCCTACCTAGATAGCATTTGGGAGGTTATGCAAGATTGCGTTAAGCAAGGCTGTGAGAATGGTGGTATTTTGCCAGGCGGCTTGGATGTCAAACGCCGTGCACAAGATTTGCATATGCAACTGTCTGCGGAAAAAGACCAACCTATCACCAAAACTGATAAATTAGCCGCTATGGATTGGGTAGATTTATACGCACTCGCCGTCAATGAAGAAAACGCCAATGGCGGCAAAGTCGTGACCGCACCCACCAATGGCGCAGCAGGTATCATTCCTGCAGTATTGCACTACTATCGTGATTTTTTACCTAACTATAGCCAAGATGGTGTCCGCAAGTTTTTATTGAACGCCACCGCTATCGGTAGCCTAATCAAGCAAAACGCCTCAATCTCTGGTGCTGAAGTCGGCTGCCAAGGCG
>NZ_JBPYDE010001088.1:0-533 GCF_051847555.1 Psychrobacter sp. 1Y4
ATCTTTAGAGCAGTCTGCCAATGTGGCGCACTGAGCTGTAGTATCAGCTCGCGTGGATGTGCCAGTCCTGTGGGTTCAATAAGCAGTCTTTGCGGGTGATGGTCACTGAGTAGACGACTGATCGCAATTTGTAAGGGCAGCTGACTGGTACAGCAAATACAGCCGCCACTGACTTCACGCATGGCGATATTCTTTTGCTCAAAATCGTTATCTTGAGAGCTTGCCAAGAGTGCACCATCAATACCGATACGGCCAAACTCATTGATTAAGAGAGCCCAGCGCTCGTCATTAGGTTTTGTGGCAAGCATCTGATTGATGACGCTGGTTTTGCCAGCACCTAAAAACCCTGTCACTAATGTGCAGGGTATGTTTTGGAAAATAATAGGGTTTTTCACAGGTATGCTCATCATATCGGCACGTGTTTGTGAATAACCAAACACGGCCTATATTAAAAGAAATGTCATCAGCCAAAGGTTATTCACTCTTGACGGTTTCTACCTCAGCTTCATCAGGAACGAACACATAGCCCACAC
>NZ_JBPYDE010001089.1:0-533 GCF_051847555.1 Psychrobacter sp. 1Y4
ATAGATAATACGAATAAATAAAGGATTAAAACCATGGCAATTTTGGTATATGCAGAACATGACAATGCCAGTCTAAAAAAGGCAACTTTGAACACCATCGCTGCTGCTAAGCAAATCGGTGGCGACATCCATGTATTAGTAGCGGGTAGTGGTGCTCAAGCAGTCGCTGATGAAGCAGCAAAAGCAGAAGGCGTGACGAAAGTACTATTAGCTGACAATGCAGCCTATGAGCATCAACTGGCGGGCAATGTGGCGCTATTGGTTGCTGATGTCGCTGGTGATTACAGCCATATCCTAGCAGCTGCGACCACGACTGGTAAAAACTTTATGCCACGCGTTGCAGCGTTACTTGACGTCAGCATGCTGTCTGAAATCTCAGGTGTGGTAGATGCGCAAACGTTTGAGCGTCCTATCTATGCAGGTAATGCGACAGCGACAGTAAAAACAACAGAAGACAAAGTGGTACTAACAGTACGTACGACTGCGTTTGACCCAGTGGCTAGCGAAGGTGGTTCGGCTACTGTTGAAACTAT
>NZ_JBPYDE010001090.1:0-532 GCF_051847555.1 Psychrobacter sp. 1Y4
CTGTACACATCCATCCATGTCTATGGTTCGACGCCCGTATGGCTTGCGCTGATTATGATTGCGCTGATGGGTCTCGGCATGGGGTTGTTCCATGGCTTTTTGGCGCTCATCTTTAATCGAGTGGTTGGCAAACAGCCATTATCTTTTGCTGCGCTGTGGATACTCCAAGAGTGGATGAAAACGTGGCTATTCACAGGCTTCCCTTGGCTATTCGTCGGTTATGCGTTTACTGAGCAATATTGGTTGTCATCCTTGGCGCCTGTTGCGGGTGTCTTCGCGGTTTCTTTTGTGGCGGTGCTGCTGGCTGCCAGTATCGTTGAGCTGTTGCGTCGTCGCGGCGGCTATATGATTCCGTCGATAGCCTTGTTGGTTATTAGCTGCTCGCTATGGTTGATCAATCCGCAGTGGACCAAACCAAAAGGCACGCCTGATTTATCAGTGTCTTTGATTCAAGGCAATATCCCGCAAGATCTAAAATGGCTTACTGAGTATCAAATAGAAACCCTAAAAATCTACGCAACCCTGACTCGAG
>NZ_JBPYDE010001091.1:0-532 GCF_051847555.1 Psychrobacter sp. 1Y4
GTGCCGCCGTAAAGTTCTCGACGCCTCTGATCACCGCAGTATGACCATCCACTTGAATAGATGCACCCAAGCGATTAAGCTCAGGCACATGCATATAGCGGTTTTCAAAAATATTTTCGATAATGGTACTGGTCCCATCAGCCAGACAGCAAATCGCCATCAACTGAGCTTGCATATCTGTTGGAAAACCTGGATGTGGCTGAGTCCGGATATCTACTGGCTTTGGACGCCCTTTCATTTGCGCGCGAATCCAGTCATCACCTGTCGTAATCACCGCACCCATCGCTTCAAACTTCTCAAGTACTGGGTACAATAAAGATGCCGTGGTGTTTTTAGTCAGCACATCACCTTGAGTCATCAAGGCACCCGCAAGATATGAGCCTGTCTCAATACGATCCGGTACCACTGAATACTCACAACCGTGTAGACGTTCTACCCCTTCAATGGTCATGGTAGAAGTACCGATGCCGCTGATTTTGGCGCCCATCGCAACCAGCATATTGGCTAAATCGACTACTTCTGGCTCTAATGC
>NZ_JBPYDE010001092.1:0-532 GCF_051847555.1 Psychrobacter sp. 1Y4
TGTCGATCTAGATATCCCTGTGTTCGTCGATCGCGCAGCAGCTATTCTTTCTGACTTTGTCGCTGGTGCCAATGAAGTCAACAAACACACAACGGGAGTCAATTGGGATCGTGACGCGCACATCACGCGCATCGTTGATATCCGCAACGTGCTCGAAGGCGACGCCTCACCTGAAGGTCAGGGAACCCTACAAATCAAACGCGGTATCGAAGTTGGTCATATCTTCCAGTTAGGTGATAAGTACTCACAAGCACTTGGCTGCAGCGTCTCAGGCGAAGTTGGCAAGCCGGTAACCTTGATGATGGGCTGCTATGGTATTGGCGTCAGCCGCATCATCGCTGCTGCCATCGAGCAAAACCACGATGATAACGGTATCATGTGGCCACAAACACCTGATGTAAAAGACTCACTTGCGCCCTTTGAAGTAGCTATCGTACCGATGAAGTCAAAAGAAGAGACGGTCATGCAGACTGCCACTGAGCTTTATGAAACGCTAAAAGCCAAAGGCGTCAATATCCTACTGGACGATCGT
>NZ_JBPYDE010001093.1:0-532 GCF_051847555.1 Psychrobacter sp. 1Y4
TTGTCATAGTTGGTTTTACTTGGGGCCGCCAATTTCAAAGATGATTTGGAAGGAATATATACTCCCGCTTCGGTTTCTTGTGCTTGCAACCCTAACGTTTCTTTTGCGTTGTCTAGTATTTCTTGGATATTCATAGTGCTTCCTAGTTATTATTAATTATGGAGGATGGATAGCTAGTCAGGCGGCATTTAAAGACGATATGCTTAGGATATACACCGATACCGCTGCTCTTTGATCTTAAGATAACAAACTGAGAAAGGGTTAAATAGACAAGACTTTTTATATTTCGTAAGCTTTGTAAAGAGAGCGTGTTTTATCTGTCAAATTACAACCGCTGCAATAGCTACCGACTCAGGCAGAAGCTATTGCAGAAATCATTTGTGTAGATGTTTTTATAGGAGCACTGCAAAAGCATGGTATAAAAGCGATTGGCGGAAGTATTTTGTGAACTTTATGATTGAGCGCAAAATAAATAATTGTAAATAAAGCGAACAAATAAAAACGGACTCATTAATAGTCCGTTTTTTTATGG
>NZ_JBPYDE010001094.1:0-532 GCF_051847555.1 Psychrobacter sp. 1Y4
GGCTTTTAGTTCATCCATGGCTTGCTGTAGATCTTGGGTACGGGCAGCGACTTGTTTTTCTAGATGGACGTTGATTTCGGCAAGCGCGCCTTCGTTTTCGACGACACGATCAATCAGTTGGTTGGTCTGCTCACTGATGATTTGAATTTCGCTCACGCTTGAGCTGGGCAGCTTATGTGCGAGCAATTTTTGATATTGTTTTTGTTCAATCAAAGCACCCATCTCAGCCACCAAAAGCGACATACGTTGTAATGGACGAGTAAAATACTTACGAAACACCCATGCCGTTAATAATAAAATAGGGATAAAACCGAGCAGCATGGCTTGAATCAGCTGGTTCGATAGGGCATTTGCAACGCTCAGTAGGTCACTATTGGGTTTTACAATTACCATTTTCCAATAAGTAAATGGCATGCGAAAGACAAAGGCTGTGGCTGGCTGCTGTAAGACAAAATCATTGGGTACCGCGATCGTATCGACCAGATGACTGTCTACTAAATTGAAAGTTTGATCGATATTTAAGAGTAATAGC
>NZ_JBPYDE010001095.1:0-532 GCF_051847555.1 Psychrobacter sp. 1Y4
ATCGTTG
Organism: Psychrobacter sp. 1Y4; assembly: GCF_051847555.1. Taxonomy (NCBI): domain Bacteria; kingdom Pseudomonadati; phylum Pseudomonadota; class Gammaproteobacteria; order Moraxellales; family Moraxellaceae; genus Psychrobacter; species Psychrobacter sp. 1Y4. The sequence goes on from NZ_JBPYDE010001095.1 coordinate 8, forward strand.
TCACTCCTTCACTAATGCGTTTTGCACCTGATAGACGTAGAGGCTGCACCCCTTCTCGGTACGCTTGCTGCTTGAGCACATCCAAGTTGGCATCGGCGGCGACCAATTTTTTTAACTCATTGGAGAGCGGCATAATCTCATAGAGCCCGACTCGACCTTGATAGCCAGTATGTCGACAGTGCTCACAGCCTTGCGCGGTATAAATCTGTGTGGGTACTGGCGCGCGCCAAGGTTGTACCAACTCTTGCCACTGAATGGCTATTTCGCTGTCTGGCGTCACCTCTACTGCTTTTTTACAATGCGGACATAGCGTCCGTAACAAGCGCTGTGCCATGACCCCTAATATAGTCGCTGACGTCAAAAAAGGTTGGATACCGAGATCATGCAAACGAGTGATGGAACTTGGTGCATCGTTGGTATGTAATGTCGAGAGCACCAAATGCCCCGTCAGTGAGGCTTGTACTGCCATATTTGCTGTTTCTGCATCCCGAATCTCTCCAACCATAATGATGTCGGGATCTTGAC
>NZ_JBPYDE010001096.1:0-531 GCF_051847555.1 Psychrobacter sp. 1Y4
AACATTTAACAAGGTTTCATTATTATAGATTCATAACTCGTTTTATTTGGTCATATCGACTCTCTTGCAAGATGGATTTTATCTCTGATTTTTTAAATCTGACAAATCTGTAAGGGAGTATACATCATGAACCTCATCTATAAAGTCATCTGGAATGAAGCCTTAAATTGTTTTACCGCAGTCGGTGAATACGCAAAAGGGCGTGGCAAATCTTCCAAATCTAGTATTAACTCTAACGCTACTATCAATACCACATCCAATGTATCTGCTATCAAGACATTACGCTTAAGTGCCATGGCGCTTGGGCTATTGGCAGCTGGCTTTGGTATGCAAGCAAATGCAGTTGGTACTTACTTCGCTGGAGATGATCCAGCACCTAAGATTTATACCAATCCGTTGTATCATCAAACTTTGACAGTTCAAGGTGGCGAGACAGTCATTGGCGACTCAAATACTAAGAATGTAAGCGTCACGGCTGATCAATGGGATAAATCACTGACGATAAAGCTCGATAAAACTGTTGATTTAGGC
>NZ_JBPYDE010001097.1:0-531 GCF_051847555.1 Psychrobacter sp. 1Y4
TTGCTGATGAATTGAAAGACTTATACATTGGAGAGCAAAGTCCAGTAACGCCACCAGAAGTAGTAATAGAAGATAATAATGATCGTTTTGATAGCCTAGATTTCGATTTATCTACCACTAATCAAGCCGATGATACAGCTGACATATCTGATCGTCCTGTTTTTGAAGATAGTAATGATGCAGTAATAGACAAACCTATTGATAGCCCAGTGTTTTCAAACGAGTCTACTAAAAACGTAGACGATAGCTTTGATCTGACGCTCAGTGACTTAGAAGATGATTTCAATGAGTCAAATGCTACTGATGAGACTCCTGTCACATCATTGGCCACAGATGATGATAGCGTTCATATTTCTACAAGCGACCATACTGATACCATCAAAAATGATGAGGTCATAGAAGACAACGATCTTAGTGACTTTGAGTTCGATTTTGACTCACCTGCAGAAAACACTTTAACTGAAAATTCTGACGTATCAGATGTCCAAGACGGTGAAAGCGAAGCGTTAGTGTTAGAAGACGACTTCATCT
>NZ_JBPYDE010001098.1:0-531 GCF_051847555.1 Psychrobacter sp. 1Y4
CTTTCAGAGGGATTTTATGTTTAAGAAATTTAAAGAAAAATCAGCATCTCAAAAGTTCGATACGTTTCTAAATGTCTCGTTTATATCTTTTTTCATTGCACTCAATTTTTTGGAATGGCAGGGTAGAGATTTTCCGCAGGAGTCGGAGCTACAATACAGTGAAGGTATTATCACTGATACGGGATTTAGTATAGCCTTGCAATCTATTGAAAATCCTAAACAAATAACGCTTTACGGCTGTAGCTATAATGTATTTGGCTTTATTAATACTGGGTCATGTATGGGTCCTACATACCTTGAACCTAGGCTTGGCAAGTACGCAAGAGTTGGTTGGTACTATCAGCCCAATTTTTTAGGCGTATCGAATAATTTACCACAATTAGTCAGCTTAGACATTAGAGGATCAGAGGAGGATCTGCAAATAACTTACGAAGATACCAAAAACCTAATGTTCGATCAAAACATGATAGGAGTGCTTACTACGTCAATCTTTGGTTTTGGTTTTATCTTTTTTATGACAAAGCTCAATAA
>NZ_JBPYDE010001099.1:0-531 GCF_051847555.1 Psychrobacter sp. 1Y4
CTCAATCCAAACGGTTCGCTCGGCGGTGTCACGGGTCTGTGTAGCACCGACGGTCGCGTCACTATCATGATGCCGCATCCTGAGCGTAATCTAAAAGCGTATAACCACAGCTGGAAACCAGAAGAATGGGACGAGGACGGCGCGTGGATGCGTATGTTCCGTAACGCTCGCGCTTGGTTTAGATAGGCTAAGTTGGTTTAGAGTATTATTATAGATATAAAAAAAGGTGGGCGTAATGCTCACCTTTTTCGTGTCTGAGTGTTTTGAAGAAGGATAGTTAACTGTGAGAAGGGTGGATGGAGTTATAATGTAATTTTAGCTTCGCAATTAATGGCTTTTCAAAGGATGTTTATAGATTATGCCTCAATCAGAGTTAAATTTAAACTGTGTATTGCTAAGTCAAATGTACCTCATCTTTGTGACACCTTACGTTGAGTTATTCCCTCAAGAATAAGGCTGTATCATGAGCGATTAGAACTGTAAAGTTATATATATAAAACAGATTTATTAGTAGAATTAAGGTATTATAAT
>NZ_JBPYDE010001100.1:0-531 GCF_051847555.1 Psychrobacter sp. 1Y4
TTTTATAGAGTACGAATGAGACATGCAATAATAATTTTCAGTGTAGAAACAAATAATTACTGCTTAATAATCAATGACTATAAATTTTAGCTATACCAATATAAATAAGCCAAATGAAAGTCAAAATATTATTTTCACAGACTACCTTAGATGTTTACTATTAGTTGTACGTCTAATGTTACTAAAATACTAAGTAACGTTAATTAGTTAAGCGTTAATTTGTAACGCAGCAACTGCTGGGAGCACTTTACCTTCTACAAATTCTAAAAATGCACCGCCGCCTGTTGACATATAACTGACGCCATCAGCGACTTGATATTTATCAATAGCCGCCAAGGTATCACCGCCACCCGCAATTGAAAAACCGTCGCTGTCTCTTACGGCTGTTGCCAGTATTTGTGTCCCTTGACCAAAAGCATCAACTTCAAAAACACCCACTGGACCATTCCACAAGATCGTTTTTGCATGAATAATGGCATCAGCAAGTTGCTTTGCGCTTTCTGGCGCGATATCCAATATCATGTCATTTTC
>NZ_JBPYDE010001101.1:0-531 GCF_051847555.1 Psychrobacter sp. 1Y4
GCCCCATTTATAAGATTTTGACATTACTGGTGCCATACCTTCACTAAATGACTCTATGGAAGAATATTTATTCGTAAAAGGCATAACAATTTTGTTTGATGTATCGATAATACCTAGTCTGCCGTTTTTAGAGACCAGTATACGACCGTCAGATACGGGCTCAGACCATGACTCATCGTATTTATCGTTAGGGTCTCGCATATTGTCGTAAATGGTTGGTACCACGAGCTTACCTTGGGTATTCATATGGGCGACTTTGTTATTGTTCATCACTGCAAAGACGCCGTTGCTAATATCGTAGTAGTCTACATCGTCATAGCCTTTTGAGCTTACTAGCGCTTTGCCTTGCTCATCTAATAAGGTTCTAACACTATAATCAGAGTTGTACCCGACAAAGTATTTGCTATCTGCGGTACAAGCAATTTCAGCATAATTTGTCTTAGGCGGTTTACAGTTATCTACGTAAGCCTGAGCGGGAAGAATACATGTAGCAAAGGTTAGTAGGGCGGCTAGGGGTAGCAAACGGGTAGG
>NZ_JBPYDE010001102.1:0-530 GCF_051847555.1 Psychrobacter sp. 1Y4
GAGCAAATCCATAAGTTGATGGCAGGTAATGACTTATTAGTGCTGGCGCGCTATATGCAGATATTATCGTCAGATTTTGTTAAACGTTGGCCGATGCAAGTAATCAACATTCATCACTCGTTCTTGCCTGCGTTTGTGGGTGCAGATCCTTATCGTCAGGCTTATGATAAAGGTGTTAAGCTAATTGGCGCAACAGCGCACTATGTGACTGCTGAGCTTGATCAAGGCCCTATCATTGAGCAAGATGTACACCGTGTGACCCATCGCCAAGGAGTAACAGAATTACGTGCGATTGGACGTGATATCGAACGCAATGTATTGGCTCGTGCTGTCAATTGGCATGTGCAAAACCGTGTGATTGTGGCAGGTAACAAGACCGTGGTTTTTAACTAGTAAAATTCAGTAAGAAACCAGTTCAAAAGTAAGAAAGGCGGTTAGTAACTGTTGCCACTAACCGCCTTTCTTATGAAGATATATTTTATATCAGCATTTCCAAAACAAACTTACTACCCACAAAGCCAATCGCTAAC
>NZ_JBPYDE010001103.1:0-530 GCF_051847555.1 Psychrobacter sp. 1Y4
GTAGACAAAAGCGCCGCTTCAAACTGACCTTCTTCAAAAACCACTAATCCTGAATGCGCGCCGCAAAAATGACGGACATTACGCCACTCGTGCGCGAGCGCTACCGCCCAATCACAATAGTGCTTGCCAGCGTTTGGCTCATCTTTGAGGGCTTTTTTAGTAGTTGGATGTAATCCTAGGTTGGGCTGTACTGCATCAAATAGCTTAGAAGGTGGTATCTCAAACGTATCATCGACATATACGCTTTGACTAGCAGGATGATAGACCAATAGTGAGCTTGCATGGACAGATTCATCAGGTGCAATGTAGTAAATGCCCTGAGGTAAGGAGAATTGCAGCTCAGGATAACGCTCAGCGACCGCGTCACTTTCGACCAAATCATCTGCCCAGTCTACTTCTGGTACTTGTTTTGGGTGTCGACTACTACCGTAAAACGTGGCTTGCGGAAAGTCTTTGGCCATTTGTGCACAATGTATCGTATGAAATGGATGAACATTTAAGACGGCTTCGACATCTTGGCCATCATTGGT
>NZ_JBPYDE010001104.1:0-530 GCF_051847555.1 Psychrobacter sp. 1Y4
CTGGCAAATACTTATGCAGTAGGGCGTTGTCGACGCAGTAGATACCACTGTTGATCTCTCTAATGTTTTGCTCGTCAGCATTGGCATCTTTTTGCTCAACGATGGCTTCAATGTTACCGTTTTGGTCACGTTTGATACGACCCAACCCGAACGGATTATCGACAGTCAGCGTCAGCATAGACATACCGTCAGTATTGGCAGCTTTTAAAGCAGCTAATGTCTGGCAGCTGACCAATGGCACATCACCATACAGAATGAGACTTTGCCCTGATTTCGGTAAATCAGACAGTGTTACTTTGACCGCATGACCCGTTCCTAACTGCTCAGTTTGAGCAACCCAAGTAAACGACGACTGTGTATATTGGTTGGTAATCTCTGACTTTACTTGATCACCGCCAAAACCATGGACAATGATGGTTTCATCAACAGTGAGCTGATGACAAGTATCTAATACATGGGCCAATAGTGACTTACCAGCTAGGGTCTGCAAAACCTTTGGCTTTGCCGACTGCATACGTGTGCCTTTACCG
>NZ_JBPYDE010001105.1:0-530 GCF_051847555.1 Psychrobacter sp. 1Y4
GGTGCTCAACCTCACATATACCCTAAAGATTTGGAGAGCATGAAGATCTCCATTCCAAGCCACATAGAACAACAAAAAATCGTCACCATATTAACCAATACCGATCAAGAAATCGAATTGCTTGAGCAGCAATTAGCTGATTTTCAGCAAGAGAAAAAGGCGTTGATGCAGGTGTTGTTGACGGGTAAGAAGCGGGTGGTAGTTTAGTATAAACAATGGTTTGCTTATTTTACTAATATAGATAATACTTTAATGAATTTCTAAAAAAGTAGTAAGTAAATGGCTAGTTATGATAAAGCAATAATGGAAAAAAGAAGGCACACTCAACCGAAGCGCGATTCAGTTCGCACTGAATATGATAGAGATGAAGCACGCTTAATACATTCAGCAGCTTTTCGACGATTGCAAGCAAAAACTCAGGTACTAGGATTAGGTGAAAGTGACTTTTACCGTACTCGATTGACGCATTCAATGGAAGTAGCTCAAATCGGTAGAGGTATCGTTCAGTTCTTACGTAGTAAGTATGCAAG
>NZ_JBPYDE010001106.1:0-530 GCF_051847555.1 Psychrobacter sp. 1Y4
ATCATGCAATAACAGATCGGCAGCCTGCGTGATAACGTCGCTGTTGCCATCGGTATCTATTAATAGTGCCTCAACGTCTTCATTACGCCATGGCTTGGTACCAATACCACCGAATGCCAATCGTACTGTCTTTAGGTTGCCATTGTCGTCAGCATCGATGACTGCGGCACAAGATACCAGTGCAAAGGCGTAAGAAGCGCGATCACGCACTTTGTCATAGGTATGCATGCCCTTAATAGGGGCAGGTAGTACAACATGAGTAATCAGCTCGCCTGCTTCTAGCACGTTTTCGATATGCGGGGTGTCTTTTGGCAAGCAATAAAAATCTTTGATATCGATAGCACGTGTCGACCCGTCCGCCTTCACTGTCTCTATCGTGGCATCCAGCAAACGCATGGCGACCGCCATGTCAGATGGATGCTGAGCAATACAGGCATCGCTCGTACCTAGAATCGCAAGCGTACGGTTCTCACCATTGATAGCAGGACAGCCTGTGCCCGGTTCACGTTTATTACAAGCGCTGTCCGTTT
>NZ_JBPYDE010001107.1:0-530 GCF_051847555.1 Psychrobacter sp. 1Y4
TGATAATCATCATACTGATCGCCTTTAATGTATGACTGTGTACCGATTTAGTGCAGAATAAATTACAACTATCTTTGAAACCTATTTGCACTGCCTATTTAGTGCAGAATAACTTATAAGTGCTCTCAGTTCAGGCAATCAGATAAATCCTAGCCACCTTTGACTGTATCCCGTATAACTAAAGGATTCCTATCTCACTTCAGTTCATTTAGTCCCGCTACTATCTAGTGCAATATAAAGTACTAAATCACAGTGAGCTGCCAAACTCAACGGTTCGATCATCTGCTAATATAAGTGTGCCTTCCTCAATCTCGATTGTCATGCCGTTGGGGTTTTTGATCGCACGCATGACATTGATGTCCTCAATACTACTCTCGATAATGATTTTGCCAGATTGTTCTGGCTCGATAGCTGGGTTGAATTGTATCAACGGAACATTGAAGCTTTTACCTTGAGTAAGATTAGCATCTTTCATGCTGAGCACGCCTTTGAAGCTCCGTATAGCGACATCGCCATGATTAGATAGCATA
>NZ_JBPYDE010001108.1:0-529 GCF_051847555.1 Psychrobacter sp. 1Y4
TACCGTTATCCCGACGTGGACTGGGTTTTTAATCGGTACTTTATTGCTGACTCTAGCCATTGGCTTTGCTAATACTTTAGCAGCGCCTGTCATCAAGCAACGTACTCCGCAACATATTCCGCTGATTACGGGTTTGTTTAGTTTAACCATGACAGTGACCGCAGGGATAGTTTCAGGCATCGTCCTCCCTTTGTCTGAGCAAGTAGGCTGGCAATGGGCGCTGGGTGGCTGGACGATTTTGGGTATTTTTGCGTTATTGATTTGGTTGTTTTTGCGTGTGCGTCTTGGCTCATCAAATCATCAACCCGTTGTCTCGATAGACCCAAACGCCTCTGATATTTCGATGTGGCGCACGGCTTTTGCGTGGCAGATTGCTATTTTCATGGGGCTGCAATCATTACTGTTTTATACCGTTGCTAGTTTTTTGCCCTCTATTTTGGTTAGTAAAGGGCTATCTGCCGTGAGCGCTGGCCAAATGGGTTCTGTGTTTCAGTTTATGGCACCCATCTCTATTTTGAGTCTGACATGG
>NZ_JBPYDE010001109.1:0-529 GCF_051847555.1 Psychrobacter sp. 1Y4
ACCATGGAAATCCATACCGCAGCCATAGACGTAACGATCTGCGACATTAATACCGACGAAATCAACATCAAAATCGGCAACTTTACGGTCATGCTGCTTGTTTAGCAGCACACAAGATTCGAGAGATAATGGTTTCTCTTTATTTAGCTCCTCGACAACAGCCTTTAGAGTGATGCCTTCGTCAAAAATATCATCAATCAACAACACATGCTCACCTTCGATACTCACATCAGGCTTGAATTTCCAATCAAGATCGTTAGTACCTTCGTTATCACGATAGCGTGTCGCATGAATATAATGCATACGATGGTAGAAAGTAAGATGCGTCAATAGTTGACCAGCTGGAATTAATCCACCGTTCATAACAACCATCACAATTGGGTTCAGACCAGCGTAGTGTAGGTTAAGCTGAGCAGCCAAACGCTCATAAGCAGCCGCTACTTCTATACTGCTGATCAGGCACTCTGAGTTACGTAATGTTTTTTCGATTTCTTGATTGCCGATTTGGGTCATCGGGCGCACCTTTGGT
>NZ_JBPYDE010001110.1:0-528 GCF_051847555.1 Psychrobacter sp. 1Y4
CCAAAGCAATGGCGACAATGGGTCTGACCATTGGTACTTCTATTATGCTTGCTTTTGCTTTTGGCCCTTTATTAGTCGGTGCGCTTGGTATCTCGGGATTGTTTTGGCTGACGGCAGGTTTTGCTGTTTTAGCCATGCTGCTGTTATTGTTTGTGCCCACGCCATTACGTGTGCTCAAGCACAATCTGGACAACAAGTCGATTCGCGAGCAGTTAGCGACTGTCCTGAAGGTAGGGGATTTGAATCGCTTACACATTGGTGTCTTTGCACTACATCTAACGATGACCGCCATATTTGTCATACTACCGCACCAGCTCAAGGACGTCATGGGTTTGTCGGTGAGTCAGCAAGGCATGGTTTACTTGCCGCTCTTGTTTGTTGGTTTCGCAGTTGCGATTCCCTTTATCATCATTGCTGAAAAGAAACGTAAAATGCGCCAAGTATTTTTGAGCGCCATTGCAGTAATGACCGCAGCCTTGGCATTTCTTGCTTTTGGTAGTCAGATTGGCGTTGGTATTATTTTTGGTT
>NZ_JBPYDE010001111.1:0-528 GCF_051847555.1 Psychrobacter sp. 1Y4
CTTACCTCTGAGTGTGAGTTGCAATGGTAGACACGACAGCTTGTTACCTGACACCGCAGCAAAGTAGCTTAAGCGTGCTGCTAAGGTACGTATGCTATTAAAGCCTGTGGTGCGAAAGATAAACGTACCTAGCTCATCGTCTTCACTCAGATTCGCGTACAGTCTGCCATACGGCTTACAAGCGCTGCCTTGCGCCAGTGGACAGCGATCAGGTGACGGGCAAGGCAATTGCTCGACACCATTATTGGTTCGTCTCTGACATTGCTCACCGTCACCAACGCATAGTGGACGACCTGTTTGCCTATCGAACAGCGTGTACTCTGCTCGCAGGTTTAACTCAGGATCATTAAACAGCATACGCACCGGTATCTGTCTGAGCTTACCGTCATTCTTTTCGCGTAGCTTTGCATCGAGTGGATGATTGATCCAGCCATCTTTGTTCTGCACTTGACTGGTGATAGTGAATTGATCGTCTTTAGCAGGTAGACGCTTGCCATCTTTTACGATGACACGTCCGATGCTGATACG
>NZ_JBPYDE010001112.1:0-528 GCF_051847555.1 Psychrobacter sp. 1Y4
ATACATAGCGCAATATTTCCAAATGTCAAAAAAAGTAAAAGCCCTAATCATCTAGGGCTTTTAATGTATTCAGGTCTATGAGTTTTTAGCGTGCTTCAAAATACATAGTGATTTCGAAACCGATACGGATGTCTTGAAAAGCTGGTTTAGTCCACTGCATGGGATTACTCCAAAAAGTTATTATAGGATCATCGTTGAGATGAATGAAAGCAATTATCAATGGTATTATAAGCCGACCCTGAATGTCAATTTGTTAGATGTTAACTTTCAAACTCAACACGCCCTAATATTTAGACTAAAAGCGATAAGTCACTCTACCGACTACGTTTAAAGGCTCGCCATACGTTAATCCAAAGAAGTTTTCGCCAGCAAGATACTTTTGGTTGAATAAATTGTTGACGTTAAGCTGTGCTTCTAGGTTGTCATTGATGGCATATTTGGCCATGATGCTCGCTAGTGTCACATTGTCTTGACCATATTTTTCAGATTGCCCAGTCACAGGGTTGGTGACAACACCATAGTAGCCGT
>NZ_JBPYDE010001113.1:0-528 GCF_051847555.1 Psychrobacter sp. 1Y4
GAGTACTATTTAACTCTTTTGAAGATTTAAGCCAAAAGCACACGCCTTATGGTAGTTAGACTTTTGCCTATAGTAAATATGATGTACACTGAGCAGGTAATTTCTTTTTAACTTGCTTTCGATTTGATCTTAGCGCGTTTACTAAAACTAAATTCTCATAACAGGAGTTTTTCATGGCTCAACTTGATCCAAAAAATATTAATAAAATCGTATTGGCATACTCAGGTGGTCTTGATACCTCAATCATCGCTAAATGGCTGCAAGAAACCTATGATGCGGAAGTGATCACCTTTACCGCTGATATCGGTCAAGGCGAAGAAGTTGAGCCAGCAAGAGCCAAAGCTCAAGCAATGGGTATCAAGCACATCCATATCGAAGATTTGCGCGAAGAGTTTGCCCGTGATTACGTATTCCCTATGTTCCGTGCCAATGCTATTTATGAAGGTGAGTATTTACTCGGTACGTCTATCGCCCGTCCACTAATCGCTAAGCGTTTGGTTGAGATTGCCAAAGAACACAATGCCGATG
>NZ_JBPYDE010001114.1:0-527 GCF_051847555.1 Psychrobacter sp. 1Y4
GCGATGATCTTAGGTGCCGTCGTTGGTATGTGGAAGGCAAAAACAGTCGCAATGACGCAGATGCCAGAAACCGTTGCTTTGATGCATTCATTTGTCGGTTTGGCAGCGGTTGCGATTGCCCTTGCGACGGTATTACACACTGAGCAAGAACATGGCGCGGTTGCCCGTGTTGAGTTATTTATCGGTTGTTTTATCGGTGCGATTACCTTCTCAGCGTCGGTTTTTGCCTTTGGTAAACTGGCAGCAAAAAGCTGGGCGAAAACATTGGTTGGCGGCTGGGTAAAACCTGTTCAAGCGCTATTATTCATTGCGATGATTGGTTTTGGTGGCGTGTATTTCATCACGGATTCATTACCAGCGTTTTATGCGATGGCAGTGATTGCCGTTATATTTGGTTGGATGTGGATTGCGCCAATCGGTGGCGGTGATATGCCAGTGGTCGTGTCTTTATTGAACTCGTTCTCAGGTTGGGCCGCCGCAGGGATTGGCTTCACCCTTGGCAACTCAATGCTGATTATCGCAGGTTC
>NZ_JBPYDE010001115.1:0-527 GCF_051847555.1 Psychrobacter sp. 1Y4
TGATTCAGACAGAGACAAATAAAAAAACGCGTGTAAAAATGAACTCACGTATCTATACCAACAATGTCTTTATGGCGACAACCTTAGCTAAAGAGGGGCATGGTCTGGTTAGAATGATGGAAATGGACATCAAAAAAGAGCTTGAGAGCGGAGAATTGGTAGAGGTATTGACTGGTTATCAGTTGCCGAGCTTTGTACTATATGCCGTTACTTTAAACCGTGACCAACAACCAGCTAAAATCACTCGTTGCCTAGAAGTACTGAAGAAATATTTTCATGCAAACTAAGTATTATTTAGACTAAATATTGGTTGTTTCAATAATCGGTCAGCAAAAAGCCTATGGATATCGTTATCCATAGGCTTTTTTATTACATGCTATATATTCAAGCAAGCTTTAGAATGTTGGCTTTAATAAGTTGATCAAGCGTTCAGCGACTTGTGTGCTTTCATCACGGCTCATATTGAGTGGCGGTAGCAAACGCACCACATGGCCACCTGTCACATTAATGATGAGTTTTTGCTCATC
>NZ_JBPYDE010001116.1:0-527 GCF_051847555.1 Psychrobacter sp. 1Y4
TATTAATAGCACCTTCTGGTACATAATAAAGCCTTGCCTCTTGATCGGTACTACCGACAATCACTGGAATAGACGCATCTGCATATTTTATCAGGTCTTTCATTGGTGATTCTTTGATGATATCGCCATCGGTCACAGGCAAAAATGCTGTGCCACCCCAAGACATCATGCCCCACTCGTCTCTATCTTTTACCGTATTGCCGATATTAATCACTTCAGAGACCAAATCGTCAAGTGGTACTTGAGAGATATCGGTCGTCGTAGGTGCCACTCCAAGCGCTTCAGCAAAGAGCGTACTGACTCGACCTGCCTGCTCTGTGGTCACAAACTGCATAGGGGGACTTTGCATAATTGCCTGTTGAAACAGGCCTTTTGCTTTATCAGTACCCAAAAGTACCGCGACGCTTTCAGCACCAGCTGATTGACCAAATAAGGTAACTTTGTTTGGATCACCACCAAAGTCAGCAATATTTTGCTGCACCCATTTTAATGCAGCGATTTGATCTAAAATACCTCTATTATCTGGG
>NZ_JBPYDE010001117.1:0-526 GCF_051847555.1 Psychrobacter sp. 1Y4
AAGGTGGCTTTGGCAATAATTATATTTATCGTTGGACGTTGGCTTGCCAAAAAAGCAGTCGACTTCTCTGGCCGTCTCATGACGCGTAGTCATTTAGATGAAACAGTCTCTGGCTTTCTAAGTCGTCTGTTGTATGGCGTGCTATTGGTTGTCGTGGTCTTAGCCGCACTTAGCAAAGTTGGCGTACAGACCACCTCGGTCGTTGCTATCTTAGGTGGTGCCGCGGTGGCGGTTGGTTTGTCACTAAAGGATCAGCTATCGAATTTTGCCGCTGGCATCATGATTGTGACTTTTCGCCCATTTGTGCGCGGTGACTATGTGCAAATCAGCAGCTATACGGGTACGGTGACCGAGATTACGTTGGTCAACACGCATCTGACAACGATTAACAATCACGACATCATCATTCCGAATAGCGACATCACAACCTCACCAGTTGTCAACTATACCGCGTTGCCCAATCGCCGCGTCGATATCACAGTAGGTATTGGCTATGATGCGGATATCAAAATAGCCAAAGATCTGA
>NZ_JBPYDE010001118.1:0-526 GCF_051847555.1 Psychrobacter sp. 1Y4
GGTTCTACGACTGAACAATCCGACGCCCAAATTTTATAAGGGAAAAAAGCTATATAACCAGCGTAAGCTCCACTAGCACTAACAGTAATAATATTTTCATGGGTAAAATCACTGTGAGTATAAGGACTTGATTTACCACCTGCGATTACTGGGTAAGAACCTTCTTTAAGGTCCTTACTACTGAGTGCTTTACCTTTTTTAATTTTAGCAAAATCAACGAGCTTTCCTTCCTTCCACTCTCCTTCAAACCGTTCCCCCTTGTCATCAAGCAAACGCTTTTTACCCGTCAGTAATTTTTGCATCAATGCCTTTTTCTGCTGGGTACTATTGTCAATCAAACGCTCAGTCGTGCTAATCGCCTTATCCCAAGTGGATAGAATGTTGGCGATTTTTTGTTGTTCTGGGAGAGGTGGAATTAAAACTGATATTTCTCTAATTTGAGTAGCTGATAGATTAGCTTGCTTAGTTCCACCAGGCAAAGAATATAATTTTGATAGAAAAATCTCACTTTTTAATACATTTAGAA
>NZ_JBPYDE010001119.1:0-526 GCF_051847555.1 Psychrobacter sp. 1Y4
TCATTAAAGCACGGATTATTGAAGCACGGATTGTAGTGATATGCGCTGTTGCTAATGGTCTGAGCACTTAATGCCATGCTTAATGCCAAGCCCCATCGCAATATACAGCTTACGCTCTGTTAAAGGTACGTCAATTTGTCGACGACCATGCATGATGCGTTTGTTGTCTAGTATCACCACATCGCCATTTTGCCAAGCAATGTCTTGAGTATGCGCTTCACAGAGCTGAGTCAGCTCGGCTATGAGCGCATCATCAACGTTTTGACCGTTTGCTAAAGTGAACTCAGGTTTTTCATAGTTAAATGATGGCCCAAGTAAGGTATTTGCAAAGGCCAGTTGCCCGCTTAAGTTGTCCTCTCGGATAGCAGGTATCTGTAACACGTACCGAACGCCGCCATCTGTCTGAGGCTCTACGTAATGCGTTAGCGTCTTACTCGTCGTCGCAGTGATAAATGTCTCTAAATCATCAAAGCTTATTTGATCGGCGTCTGTTCTACCTGTCGCAGTAGCCACGTAATTTTGCCAT
>NZ_JBPYDE010001120.1:0-525 GCF_051847555.1 Psychrobacter sp. 1Y4
GTTAATAAACCCAGGACCGGCGATTTCTACTTGGCGAATGTCTTGATTCTCAGGCAGCGCGCTGACGATTTTTTCAGCGAGTTGACGCGGATTGGCTTTGGCCGCTTTGGCAGCCGTCAGTGCGATATTGCTGGCAAAATCACCGTGGCTAAGGTCTTTAGTACGCGTGATTTGACTGTTATTCTGCCAGTCGCTTGGTAGCGTACCATCTGCTTGTAGGGTTTGAATGGCATCATTAAATAGGGATGCAAGCGTATCAATTTGGGCTTGTGACATAGGGATTTGAACTCAATTAAATAAACAACAAAAACGGTGCGAATGCGAGCAGTCGATAACTGCTTATTATAATGTCGACCGACATTGCAGGGATAAAATAATGCAAAAAGATAAGTAATCTGTAAATATAACAATCTTTGCGCTTTATTGCACCATTTGCGCCAAAATTAGCACTAAAATCTTACCGTTATGACAACTAAGATTGATAATTGGAACTAATATAGATTTTGTTCGCTCGTTTGCTGATGC
>NZ_JBPYDE010001121.1:0-525 GCF_051847555.1 Psychrobacter sp. 1Y4
GGCTGCGGCAAATCTACCCTTGCCCGCCAGTTGACGCTGATCGAAGCGCCTACGCAAGGCGAGCTGTTTATCAATGATGAAGGCACCACTGGCTACAGTAGAAAGGCGCTTAAAGACTTACGTACTGAAATTCAAATGGTCTTCCAAAACCCTTATGGTAGCTTAAACCCGCGTCATACTATCGCCTATCAACTGACGGAGCCATTGGATATTCATACCAATCTGTCTAAAGAAGAAAAGCGTGACAAAATCAATGAGATGATGAGAAATGTCGGCCTACGTCCTGAACATGCTGGGCGTTTTCCACATATGTTTTCGGGTGGTCAGCGCCAGCGGATTGCCCTCGCCCGCGCGATGATGCTCAATCCAAAAATTGTCGTCGCTGATGAGCCGACCTCTGCACTTGATGTGTCGATTCAAGCGCAAGTCTTAAATCTATTTATGGATTTGCAGGATGAGTATCGTACTGCTTACGTCTTTATCTCACACAACTTGTCAGTCGTACGCCATGTCGCTGATGATGTC
>NZ_JBPYDE010001122.1:0-524 GCF_051847555.1 Psychrobacter sp. 1Y4
GACAGATAAAGTAGTCATCGACTATGGCTGCGGCTCAGGTATTTTGGGTATCGCCGCCCTATTATTAGGTGCACGCCAAGTGTATGCAGTCGATATCGACCCACAAGCTGTACTCGCAACCAATCAAAATGCGGTACGCAATCATGTCGGTGATCATCTGCAAGCGTTCTTACCCGAAGAGTTCACAGATTACTGCTCACAACATGATGTTTTGCCTGTAGAAGTGATTGTCGCCAATATTTTAGCCAAACCCTTAATTGGCTTAGCACCTTACTTTTCAACATTGATTGCATCAAAAGGTCGCATCGTATTGGCAGGTTTAATCGAGTCACAGACTGAACAAGTCATGGAAGCTTATCAACCCTATTTTGCACTCGATCCAAAGCATGCCTTTACCGCGCAAGAGGACCAGCATTGGCAGCGTTTATCTGGTACATTTACTAGCTAGCAACATTTAATTACATCTGTTACGATAGAGGGCAGTCAAACGTGACATGTTTGACGCCACTCTGTCGTTGCTCATG
>NZ_JBPYDE010001123.1:0-524 GCF_051847555.1 Psychrobacter sp. 1Y4
TCACTTGACGCATGGCGCGCACATCAACTTCTCAGGTCTGAACTACAATGCCGTACAGTATGGATTGGTCGATGGCACTGGTTTGATTGACTATGATCAAGTAGAGAGCTTGGCACGTGAGCACAAGCCAAAAATGATCATCGCAGGTTTCTCAGCCTATTCACAAGTGGTCGATTGGCAGCGTTTCCGTGACATCGCTGACGAGGTAGGCGCGTATCTATTGGTTGATATGGCACACGTTGCTGGTCTCGTTGCAGGCGGCGTCTATCCAAGCCCAATTCCTTTTGCTGATGTAGCCACCACTACCACGCACAAAACCCTACGTGGCCCGCGCTCAGGTATGATCTTGTCGCGTGATGAGAAATTAGCCAAAAAGCTAAACTCTGCCGTATTCCCAGGCAACCAAGGTGGCCCGTTGATGCACGTCATCGCGGCAAAAGCGGTTTGCTTTAAAGAAGCGCTAGAAGACAACTTCAAAACTTATCAGCAGCAAGTCGTGAAAAACGCACAAGCAATGGCAAAAG
>NZ_JBPYDE010001124.1:0-524 GCF_051847555.1 Psychrobacter sp. 1Y4
TGATCATTAGGTAACTGGCAGTCGACAAGTGCAACACGACTTTGCTCACACAAGCGCATCAATCCCCAAAATGCGAGTTTTGACGCATTAGAGGCACGATGAAACATGGATTCGCCAAAGTAGATGCCGTTTATTTTTAGCCCATACAATCCGCCAACAAGCTGACCTTTTTCATCCCACACCTCAATGCTATGGGCAAAGCCTTGCGCATGCAGTTTGATATAAGCCTCGATCATCTCTTCATGAATCCAAGTGTGCTCGCCTTCAGGCAAGTCATTATTAAGACCATCGCTACGTGGCAGACTACAAGCATGTATAACGTCATCAAATGCTTTATCAAGCGTCAATTGCCAACGCGCGCGACTTGCTTGCTTGCGCAGCGACTTACTCGGTTGATACTCAGATGGGACGATCACACAACGCGGCTCAGGACACCACCAAGCTATAGGCTCATCTTCATTGAACCAAGGAAACAGTCCTTGTGCATACGCAGATATCAATGTATCGGGTGCAAGATCGCCACC
>NZ_JBPYDE010001125.1:0-524 GCF_051847555.1 Psychrobacter sp. 1Y4
GTACTGGATGAGGGGCAGAGCAAGTCATGGTAGTCAGTTTGACAAGAATGCTAAAGTCATTTGGGCAAGCTCAAGATGACCTACCAACGTTAGCTGCCAACAATGCGCAGGAGATGGGTGTTAACCATAATTTAAATGACAATAGTTATAATGTTGATATCCATCATAATAATGACGGCACTCGATCAAATCACGAGCGTGCTGCACTAACGCCACCTGAGCGGGTAGACCGTATACGTGATGCATTGGCGCAAGTGAACGATATTCGCTCATCAACCCCACTGACTGATCGCTATTTATCCAATCGTGCTCACATGCGCCCGACGAATAGACCGCCTTTTGACCCCGATACTTTGTGGTATCTCAAACATGGACGTTGTCCGATTATGACTGAGCTTGTTGATGTGGTCGACGAGGCCACCCTAAATGCCATGCCTATCGAAGCCGTTGCGATATTAGATCGTATCAACGGTAAGCTAAAACGCTATCGTGAGTGGAGTAGTGAGCTAAACGAGCAACAGCAG
>NZ_JBPYDE010001126.1:0-524 GCF_051847555.1 Psychrobacter sp. 1Y4
TCGCTACAGCAATCGCAGCCCTATCTGTATCAGCAGCCAATGCAGCACCAACCGTCTATGGTAAAGCATTTTTAAGTGCTGATTATGTCAATGGTGAATTTGATTCAAACGTTAATGATGCTTTTGATCGTGATGAAGATACAGTAGAAATCAACTCATACAGCTCACGTATTGGTCTAAAAGGCTCTGAAGCAATGACTGCCAACACTGATGTTGTTTATCAGTTAGAGTATGGCATTCGAGTTGACGGCGAAGACCGCACTTTCAAAAGCCGTGATACTTACCTTGGTGTTGTAAACAAAGACTTTGGTGAAATTCGCGCTGGTCGTAACCAATCGACACTAGATTACATCAACAACGTTATTGTTAACGAAGGTTACTGGGACAACCTAGGCAGTAACAACCTTGATAGCAACCAACAACTTGCTGGTCTAAACATGTCTGATAGTAGTCGTATTAATAACTCTATCATCTGGAAAGCGCCTAAGTATAACAACCTGCCGCTAAATCTAGCAGTCATGTAT
>NZ_JBPYDE010001127.1:0-524 GCF_051847555.1 Psychrobacter sp. 1Y4
CGTCGCTTGGGTGATGTGCCTGTCTTGAACGCTGATCAACAAGGGGTTTGGGAGTCTTTTAACACGCCTGCTTAGTGAGTAGGATTTAAATTTTTATAGTTACTTCTAATAAGGTTACTTCCAATAGTGATAGGGCCTTATTGATTATGATGAGTAAGGCTAGGAATGGATATGTAAACGTAATTACATTCATAGAGCAATTATTGGGAAATAAATGCGTAAAACTGATTGATAATTAAGGTATAAATTGCCACACTGAATAGACCTTAGTCGTGGCTCACGGCTCACTATTCTTAACTCTATAAATTTGACTATCTGCGGTAGTGCATTATGGCTGTATATAAGTTCTATCTAGGCCACAGAGAGCTTTCTAAGGCGGTTTTTGAGTGGGAGGCTGCTGAGAGGACGGCCCTACTAGCAACATTTATGTTAATGGAGGTTTTTTCACATTGGCTAGGGTGCTTATTTTGTATGGTATCGCCGCGATACTTATGGTGCTTACGTTGATATCAACCTGCTCTATC
>NZ_JBPYDE010001128.1:0-523 GCF_051847555.1 Psychrobacter sp. 1Y4
TATACCGCTAATACGTAAGCACTTGGCTTGGCAGCAACTTTTGGTACAGTCAGCCTCATATCTATCTACTACCATATCTACAACCCCTAGGAGTCTCTTGTGGCAAGTTTTTCTACTAATGAATTTAAAGCTGGTCTAAAAGTCATGCTTGATGGCAACCCTTGTGCCATTCTTGAAAACGAGTTTGTTAAGCCTGGTAAAGGTCAAGCCTTTAACCGCGTTAAGCTGCGTAATCTTCGTAGTGGTAAAGTATTGGAGCAAACGTTCAAATCAGGCGACAGCTTAGAAGCCGCTGATGTGATGGATACCGAAATGAACTATCTATACAACGATGGCGAGTTTTGGCATTTTATGCATCCTGAAAGCTTTGAGCAGATCCAAGCTGACAAAAACGCCATAGGCGATGCACCCAAATGGCTAAAAGAGAACAGTAATGCACTGTGTATCATTACTTTATTCAATGGCGCGCCTTTATCAGTAACGCCGCCTAATTTCGTTGAATTACAAATCACAGAAACCGATC
>NZ_JBPYDE010001129.1:0-523 GCF_051847555.1 Psychrobacter sp. 1Y4
GATTGGTAATTTTGGCCAGTGAAGATATCGGCAATGCCAACCCAAACGCCCTACTCCTTGCTGATGCAGCCCTGCGCAGTGTGCAATCCATCGGTATGCCAGAAGCACGTATTATCCTAGGGCAAGTCGTGGTCTATTTAGCAACCAGTGCCAAAAGTAATAGCACGTATAAAGCAATCAATGCAGCGATGGCGTTGGCAGAAAAAGATGCCTCCCCTGTACCGCTACATTTGCGTAATGGCGTGACCAAATTGATGCGCAATCAAGGCTACGGTCAAGGGTATGCTTACCCGCACAATTATCCTAACCACTACTACCCTCAGAGCTACTTACCAGATAATTTGGTTGGTACGAGCTTTTACGAGTTTGCAGATAATCAACGCGAGCAGCATAGCAAACAGTTTATGGAGTGGTTAAAAAGCCAAGCCGCCAGCAATGACTAAAATCAGTAATGACCAAAAACAGTAACGATCAAAAGCAGTGCCTAACTTTGCAAAAAAGATTGAGAAGTGACACGTATAAG
>NZ_JBPYDE010001130.1:0-523 GCF_051847555.1 Psychrobacter sp. 1Y4
TAATATATTAAAAAAACGAAGTATAAAAAAACCCCACTAATCAATTAGCTAGTGGGGTTTTCGATGACAGAAAATGCGTATCAATTGCTTTTATCTTCTATGAGCGCTTTTATACTGTCACTATTATTGTTTTTGGGCGTATTTGCATTATTACTAGCACCATTGTTGCTTGCGCTTGGCGGTTTTGGCGCAGGTACGACGGGTGGTTTTTTAATACTGCTATTGTTATCCGTTCCCGATGCTACTGGTTTTTTATTATCCTGTTTAGGCTTGTTGGCATTGCCTTCGTTTTGAGTTGGCGCTTCAGGGACTGACTGTGACTCATTACCAACCGTCCGCTCTTCGGTAACGGATAACGTTTCAGAAGTATCAGCGGACTGGCGAATACTCTCCTCTGAAATACTTTCGTTAAAGCTTCCTTGACTATCGCGACTGGTATTACTATTGGTGGCTTGGTCATTGGCCGTATTGTTGACGGCTTGGGCTTGCTGGCGTGCTGGTATTTCGCGCTTAGTCGGTTTTA
>NZ_JBPYDE010001131.1:0-523 GCF_051847555.1 Psychrobacter sp. 1Y4
CATCAATGCTTGACGATCTTCGCTGCTCATGTCGTGCATGCCGATTTCTTCGTAATCAACGCCTTTGGTTTTTAGTAGTTGTTTGGCGTTTGAGCAGTATGGGCAGATAGGGGTCGTATAAACTCTAACAGGTACAGTCATGGTAAATCCTTATTTATAAATTTATGAGATAACAAACTTATTATAGATAGCCTGATGAATTATCATAGTCTAAGTATTAGTAGAATCTGTTATCAATGAGTAAAGTACAGATGTATTCGATTCTGCTCATACTAAAGTGGGGATGAGCATGACAAATTCAAGCCGTCTTAGTTTAAAACCCTGGATAGCAGTATAAACAGGATATAAAAAAAAGACACCTATTGCTAAGGTGTCTTTTTATTTTGCTATCGTTAATCAGATGCTGTTTTTAGTCAGAAGCTATATTTCAGCCAATCTACTATTTGCTTAAACTAGGCTTGGTCTTAGCTTTGCTTTTTGATTTGGCGTCTTTTACACCAACCAATGGCATACCCGCGCCTTG
>NZ_JBPYDE010001132.1:0-523 GCF_051847555.1 Psychrobacter sp. 1Y4
CTAGCGACAACCCAAGCCAATAATAATTCTGTTTTGTGCCGTTTCCC
The DNA here is from genome assembly GCF_051847555.1 of Psychrobacter sp. 1Y4. NCBI lineage: Bacteria > Pseudomonadati > Pseudomonadota > Gammaproteobacteria > Moraxellales > Moraxellaceae > Psychrobacter > Psychrobacter sp. 1Y4. The sequence continues at coordinate 48 of NZ_JBPYDE010001132.1, forward strand.
CGCGCGGGTGGCATGGCTAAAAGAGACGATGTCTATCGATGACGCAAGTCTTTCGGCTGAATGTCCAGAGCTGGATGAGTGGATGTCGACATTGGCACCTGAGCAGTTATCTATTGTGTTTGCTGAGGAGTATTTGGACAATCCACTCTCTGCTTTTGGTCATACCTTATTGCGTATCGACTCAAAATCGAGCGTAGCAGACCCCAATCAAATCAGTCAGGCGTATGCGCTTAATTATACGGTGGATGGTGATCCAGACGATAGCTTTCCAATCTATGCGACCAAATCCATGATTGGTCGTTATGACAGTGTCATCGAGATTGATCCTTATCCCCAAAAGATCGCAAAATATCTACAAGATGACGAGCGTGATACATGGACGTACTCATTGAATCTGACACCTAGTGAAGTACAGCAGATTATGCGCCATGTTTGGGAGACCAAGTCGCTAAAAATGCCATATTACTTCACTACGG
>NZ_JBPYDE010001133.1:0-523 GCF_051847555.1 Psychrobacter sp. 1Y4
GATACCCTACACGAAAAAGGGGCCGCCAAAGTCTCACCCTTTATCATCCCAGGCTCTATTGTCAATATGGCAGCAGGATTGGTCGCGATTAAGCACAACTTAAAAGGGCCAAATCTTGCGACATCAACGGCCTGTACTACCGCGACTCACGCTATCGGTCTTGCAGCGCGTTTGATCGCCTACGGTGATGCCGATATCATGTTGGCTGGCGGTAGTGAAAAAGGCTCAAGCCCACTTGGTATAGCAGGCTTTAGCGCGATGCATGCCCTCTCCACGCGTAACGATGAGCCAACCAAAGCATCACGTCCGTTTGATAAAGGCCGTGACGGTTTTGTACTTGGTGACGGTGCTGGTATGGTCGTCTTAGAAAGCCTTGCTCACGCCAAAGCGCGCGGTGCAACGATATTGGCAGAGCTGGTCGGGTTTGGCATGAGCGATGACGCGAGTCATATTACCGCACCACCAGAAGATGGTAGCGGCGCTGCAAAAGCCATGCGCAATGCACTCAATGATGCTGGGATTG
>NZ_JBPYDE010001134.1:0-522 GCF_051847555.1 Psychrobacter sp. 1Y4
AACATAAATAAATCCTATGATGCCAAACTTATCTACTCAAGCAAAAAATGAACGGCGGTAAGTGAGTGCTGCAAATGTTAGTGGACATAGTGCTACTGCTCAGCTGGCGCACGTAATAACAGCCATAAAAATAGCACTGTACCAACCACACCAAAAATAGTGGCGACCGGTACTTCAAATGGATAGCGAATAGAGCGCCCGATAATATCGCACAGCAACACCGCTGAAGCACCAAGTAGGGCAACTGCTGGCAAGCTGCGACGTAACTTATCTCCCATTAGACGGCTCACAATATTTGGTACGACGAGGCCAATAAAAGGAATCATACCGACCGTCACGACCACAACGGCACTCATCATGGCGACCATACCCACGCCAATCCACGTGACTTGGCGCTTACTAATACCCAAGTTCAAGGCGATATTGTCACCCAAACCGACGATGGTTAGCTTATCGGCGATGATATAGGCGAGTACACACAGTCCACCCGTGAGCCACAGCAGTTCATAACGACCTGCCAAG
>NZ_JBPYDE010001135.1:0-522 GCF_051847555.1 Psychrobacter sp. 1Y4
TAAAGACGCGCTACAAGGCTAATTTTTCATTTTGGGTAGCAAATGGCATGTGAGCTGCTATTACTGAGAATGATGTCGTCAAGCGCACCCGTTGTTGTACGAAAAACTGACTATTTAAAAACCGCCTAAGGCTCAAAGTCTTTGGCGGTTTTTATTGCTTTGATTTCTGCATTGATATTGGCTAGCAATGGGCGCGCACTATTGCTTTGTGCTGTGGCTTGCAGGTTTTCAGTCAATTGCTTGGCCTGCGTCAGTGATGTCAACGCACTCTCATAGCGCCCATTCCAAAGTTGATCATAACTGCGATAACGCAATGCGTTGATCGTTGCAATATTAGCCAGTTGTGGTGACGTTGCAGTTTTAGCAAGCTTTTCATTAGCAAGCTGCAGACTTTGCCATGCATAGCGATCGCTTGGTTGCTGCTCTGTGAGTGGTTTTAGCAGTGCTTGTGCTTGTGTCGGCTGATTGCTATTGGTCAGTGCTTCCGCCAAATATAGGCGTAAGTCACGGCGCTCAGGATAC
>NZ_JBPYDE010001136.1:0-522 GCF_051847555.1 Psychrobacter sp. 1Y4
ATAAAGTTAGAAAATATTCATCAAAAATCAATTGCAATACCTAAATTAAAACAAAAAAATGGTGTTTTTATTGAAGCTTGGCAAATTAATGAAAACCATGGTTTTAAAGCGGCTAAATTATTTGTAGAAAAGTATGCACCTACCTCCATAATGGAAACTTTAAATATTATAGAGGCTAACAACTATTTAAGTGATGAAAGCAGATGGTTGGAGCTAGTAAACCAGTATATTACCAGACAAAATCTACAGCCAATTAAACTCAAGTTTGGTAAAGGGCCTATTTATCACCGTATCACTTGTGAACCTAACTATTCAATTGATGAAAATATAAAAATATCGATAATAATGCCAGCTTTTAATGCTGAGAAGACAATTAAATTTGCTATAAATTCAATTCTAGATCAAACATGGAAAAATATAGAACTTATAGTTATTAATGATTGTAGTACGGATAATACGCTATCTATCATTCAACAATTAGCAAGGATGGATTTTCGAGTGAAAGTAATTGATAATCCTGCT
>NZ_JBPYDE010001137.1:0-522 GCF_051847555.1 Psychrobacter sp. 1Y4
GCTAAAGCCGATGAGACATTAGAGCCAGTCATAACTGACGATGCAGTAAGTAGTGTCAGTGATGAGACTGCCCCAGCAGAAGCTACTGAGAATTTGCACGACGAATATATCATCGAAGAGCCTATCGTCAGCGAGCCAATCGTAAAGCAAACGAATATTGAAGAGATTTTACCCGCTGCAGAGGATGCAGAGAATCCATCTGTCGATACTACTTCAGACACCGTAGTAGATTCAGCAAGTGCGCCTGTAGTTGACAGAGCGGAAGTGGCTGAACCAGCGCCTCAAGAGCCAGTAGTCAAAGAGACAGGTATCGACGATGTCTTGTCGGCCGCAGAAAGTGCTACGCCTGCATCGATTGAAACAGCACCAGAAGAGTCAGAGATAGTATCTGAAACACCTGTATCTGAAACGCCTGTATCAGCAACGCCTGAGTCAACAGTAACGGAACCAGAAGCTGTGACCACTACAGAGCCGTTGACCACAACACTATCTACTGATGATGAACCATCAGTATCGCAGCCA
>NZ_JBPYDE010001138.1:0-522 GCF_051847555.1 Psychrobacter sp. 1Y4
GGTTGGGCTACCGAGTAACGTGCGCAGTTGATGCACCAAGTTGGTCTCAGATGAGACGCTTTTGGACAGCTTGCCAACATCGTCACTCAAAAACTGCATGTCTGTCCAACGAAAAGGCACGCGTTTGTTGATCAGATCAGTGTCTATCGTAGAGTCTTTGATGGCGGCTTTATAGACCGTTAAACTACTGCCTTCGTTATTTTCCTCATCTATACCCAGCTTGTCTAATGCCTTTAAGAAATCAGGCGTGACATCATCGTCAAATTTGGCCAAAGTTTCGATGTCAAACGACAGCGGTGATGACCAATAACTGGCAAAGCTATTATCAATGTCTGCGACGACTTTACCAATCAGTAAAACATCCAAATCCGCAAACTGGCTGCTTTGATCGTTACTCAGGTATTCATTACCGATATTACGTCCACCGATAATGGTAATCTGTTTATCAAACGTCATGCTTTTATTATGCATACGGCGATTGATACGCGGTAAACCAGTGACGTAATTCAATGTTGAAAACTT
>NZ_JBPYDE010001139.1:0-522 GCF_051847555.1 Psychrobacter sp. 1Y4
TGGGCGCTGATGGTTTGGCATCTGGCATCAAGCCACCACCCGGATACACACTATAGCCGCGATGCTTGCCCGTCTCATGGCTTTTGACATAGCGATAGTTATTATCCAGAACGCCCCAGCCCTTGAGACCTTCGAGTAGTTTTTCTTTGTCCTCTTTATCAACACTACTATCGAGACTGCCTTTATTGACGGCTTTGGATAATAATTCTGACACATAACCACGGATATCGCTCTGTACTTCGCCCAAGCGCTGCGGTGCACCATTGAAGTGATTGGTACGGTGTAGATAAGCGCGATCATTAGTCTGGATAAAGGGCTGCAATGCGACGCCAAACTTTTTGCAGTAATGAAAGACCGCGTAGTGATGAATGGGCAATCGCCATGGCCCACCATTAAAATAATTGCCTTTTTTGAAGTCGCACGTGACCTCAGCACCGCCAAGCTCCGTATATTTATCGCCGCTATTCAGTGTCCAGCTACGTCCGCCGCCGCGGTTTTGATACTCAAGCACAGTCACTTTAT
>NZ_JBPYDE010001140.1:0-522 GCF_051847555.1 Psychrobacter sp. 1Y4
TATGGTGTTAGCTTTCCTATGATGGCAAAGATTGATGTTAATGGCGCAGATGCTCATCCTATCTATGACTGGCTTAAAGACCAAAAAGGCGGTCTATTGACCGATGGTATCAAATGGAATTTCACTAAGTTTTTAATTGACAGCAAAGGTCAAGTTATCGATCGCTATGCGCCAACGACCAAGCCAGAAGCCATCAAAAAAGACATTGAGCAAGCATTAACCAATAAGTAAGTATCGAGTCTGAAAAAAATTGATTTTTTTATGAAAATATAAAATCAATAAAAACATATGCTTGCTAAAAATTTCGATATAAAAGTGAAAAATATTTAAAAAAGTGGAAAATAGCGTTTGACAGCCAAGTGTAAATCTATATAATACACACCCACAGCAAGGGGACTTATTTAGATAAGCCCAGCTGGTAAATTAACATTGAGTGTGACAGCCGATGTTAATGAAGCAATACAGAAATTCTATTTAAAGAATTTCTCTTGCAGAGCTAAAAAAGCAGTGCTTTTTTTATAC
>NZ_JBPYDE010001141.1:0-521 GCF_051847555.1 Psychrobacter sp. 1Y4
CACTAAGCTCGATCATGTATAACTACTACATGGGCGAAAATGCGATTAACTTCTTAGTTAAGAAGAATATCAAATCAGCGACCTTGGTATTACGCATTGTGGTGATTGCGATCTTGTTCTTGGGCGCGGTAGCACCTGCGGCAACCACTGTCTTCTTCTTCGCTGATCCATTGATGGGCGTACTCGCACTAGCCAACTTACTCGCCTTGATTATGCTGTTCCCACGTGCCAAGCGCTTACTTGACGACTTTGCCCGTCAATTAAAATCAGGCGTCAAAGAGCCGTTATTCGATGCACAAGAGTATGAGAAATTAGATCTCGATCTGAGTGCATGGGGCAAAAAAGCAGTAAAAGAGGCATTAGAGCAAAAACAGTAAGACGTTATACTCGAAGTCTTATCAAATAAAAAACCACTTTAGCCAAGCTGAAGTGGTTTTTTTGTGGAAGGTATTATTTAGCTGACAAAACACCCGATAACGAGACAATCTCACCCGCTTCATCTTCTTTGATAATCCGTATCT
>NZ_JBPYDE010001142.1:0-521 GCF_051847555.1 Psychrobacter sp. 1Y4
AAGCCGTCGCAAGCTGAAGTCGATAAATCGCCTCAGCCTGCTCATGCGACTACAGGTAGCTCGACCACACCTAGAAGTTGACTGACCAAGACACCAAAAATGGTGGCCAATGGCAGTCGTGCTTTTATGTGGTATGCGCTGGCGCTGATTATCATTGTCATAGATCAGTGGACCAAGTGGCTGGCTGAAACCAAGCTGACCTTTCATGATCCAGTGCCCGTGATTGAGCCATTTCTCAATTGGACACTCGCTTATAATTATGGCGCGGCATTTAGCTTTTTGGCAGATGCTGGCGGTTGGCAGAAGTGGTTTTTTTCAGGGTTGGCGTTGCTCATGTCGCTATTTTTGATTATCTATTTGCTCAAAGCGCCTCGCAAAGCCACGCTACTCTCGCTTGGACTTGCCATGGTATTGGGCGGTGCGCTTGGTAATTTGATCGATCGCTTGCTACATGGTCATGTGATTGACTTTATCCATGTGCATTATGCTGATGTTTGGCATTATCCGATTTTTAATATCGC
>NZ_JBPYDE010001143.1:0-521 GCF_051847555.1 Psychrobacter sp. 1Y4
GACCCTATATCTTATAGCGGCCATAGTAATTTCTATTGCATTGGGTTACACCACTAAAATCAATATTGGCTTGTTTGCGATTGTGTTCTCATACCTTATCGGCTGTTTTGGTATGCAGCTAAGCGCTTATGAGGTTATTAAGCTATGGCCTCTGAAGATTTTCTTTGTGATTTTTGCCGTGACGCTCTTCTATAATTTCTCCTTGGCGAATGGCGCGTTAGAAAAACTGTGTGAACATTTGATATACAAGTGTCGACATTTCCCAGCATTTTTGCCGCTGGCTATTTTCTTTGCTGCGACAATTGTAGCAGCTTTAGGAGCCGGTTATTACACGGTTCTTGCCACGATGGCACCGATGATTTTGTTGTTATCCAAAAGAACCAACTTAAACATTATTATTGCAACCTTGTCTGTGAACTATGGAGCGCTAGCGGGTGCCAATTTTATCACTTCACAGAGTGGCGTTATTTTCAGAGAGCTTATGAGCGGTGCTGGTGTGGCCAATGACAACACTTTTACAT
>NZ_JBPYDE010001144.1:0-520 GCF_051847555.1 Psychrobacter sp. 1Y4
TGGTAGGCGTCTATATCGCTGGCAAGCTGGTATTACCTGCGACCAAAAATGCTTCGATGGGCGATATCTTCTTTTTTGGCAGTAATGATGGAACAGTCGTGAGCTTATCAATACTCATAGGCTGCGTGCTGCTGATGACAACCAGTGTTCTCATTATTCGTATAAGAGGCGGTGAATGGCGGCAGTATTTAGCATTAAAGCCGTTTTCATTTGCCGTAGGTATGGGCATGCTAGGATTGCTGTTGATATTTATGATAGTCAGTCAGGTGCTGACCTATCTGCTGGACATGACGCCGCTGGTATTTGTAGATCCATTGTATCAGTCTGTTAGTTCAGTATGGCTGCTGGTATTTGCAATGGTCGTGGTTGCACCTATTTACGAAGAAGTGGTTTTTCGTGGCATATTATGGTCAGCCATTGCAGAGCAGTTCAAGGAGCCGTTGTATCCAGCGCACCGCGGTGCAATAGTTGCGAGTATCGTGACCAGTTTGATATTCGCCATTATCCATGTGCAGTATGG
>NZ_JBPYDE010001145.1:0-520 GCF_051847555.1 Psychrobacter sp. 1Y4
TTGTGTATTGATACGAATAAATGATATCAGTCGCTATGGCCTCTTATACTGATGGACGAACAACGCTATTCACCTTTACTAAACCAATCTACTGCCATTTGCCAAAGCTCGGGCGATTTAGCATTGGTTTTACTGCTAAAGTAGCGCATGTGGCCGATATGATTTAATCCGAAATCTTCAGGATTCAAAAACCGCTTTTCGACGGGCATGTTCGTAAATACGCGTATCATGTCATCCATGTTTTCGCTATTGGCAATATCGTCATCACTAAAGCCAAGCCACAATGCTGGCATGTTGAGTGCATCGTAAAAATGGGTGTGTATACTTTTACCAAAAGCAGTTTTGATATAGCCTGCGCCATTACACCATTCACGCCATTGACGAGCCACGCCGCGCGGTAGTGGCTCGCCCATGCCAATCTTGTCTGAAGGCGTATAGCCTAGTGTTAAATTGGTGAATGGGATAAACGCATCCATAAATCCCATGGCTTTGAGCTTATAAGGCATACCCATGTTTTTGA
>NZ_JBPYDE010001146.1:0-520 GCF_051847555.1 Psychrobacter sp. 1Y4
CACCCCAATCATGGAGATAATAATGGCTACCCGAACCGTACGTGCTGAGCCAAACCGGCGCAGCAAGGTCGTCGATAGTGGCGTAATAATCACACCAAGCAAATACACGGCAAAAATATTGGCGAGCGCACCAGTACCAAGCTCATAAGGCTTATCCGCCAAATGTAAGTTGATAAAAGTGAAGCAGCCTACAAGGGAGAACAGCACACAAGCGCCAAGCAGACAAGCGGTCACCACATAACGATTGGTGACATGCTCACCCAGCGTCTGTATCGCTGAGCGAAAATTGGGATTGGCCTCAAAGTGACGAGACGATGGTAGCATCTTGCCGACCCATATCGCCCCCAACAGCGTCATCGCCGTCATCACATAGTAGCCATTACGCCAGCCAATCAACTCATGCAAATGCCCTAACAAGAACCGACCCATAAAGCCGCCAAGCACGCATCCTGACACATAAAAGGACATCAATTCAGTCATTGCCCGGCCTTCAAACTCCTCACCGATATAAGCAATCGTT
>NZ_JBPYDE010001147.1:0-519 GCF_051847555.1 Psychrobacter sp. 1Y4
GTATCGCTGTTGAAGACGAACCCATGTATCCAGGCGATCTTGGTATGGAGCGTAAGATTCGTGCGTTGATTCGTTATAACGCTTTGGCAATGGTCATGCGTGCCAACAAAAACGATGATGATTTGGGTGGTCACTTAGCGTCATTTGCCTCTAGTGCCACGCTTTATGAAACAGGATTCAACCATTTTTTCCGTGCGGCAAGCGATCACTTCGGTGGTGACATGATTTATTATCAAGGTCACTCAGCACCAGGTATCTATGCACGTTCTTATTTAGAAGGTCGCCTAACTGAAGATCAGCTCGATAACTTCCGCCGTGAAGTGGGTGGTAAAGGCTTATCAAGCTATCCACATCCATATTTGATGCCTGATTATTGGCAGTTCCCAACGGTATCAATGGGCCTAGGTCCGATCATGTCGATCTACCATGCTCACGTGCATCGTTATATGGAAAACCGCAAACTGTTAGAAAAAGAAGGCCGTAAAATTTGGGCGTTCTTAGGTGACGGTGAGACGGATG
>NZ_JBPYDE010001148.1:0-519 GCF_051847555.1 Psychrobacter sp. 1Y4
GGGTACTGATGTAAGTAAGCGTAATCAATTGACTTATCATATAAAGCTAATACCGATATTGATCAGACCACCGCCCAGTATTAACCAGCCAAACATCACCGCTCCTAAAATCAAAGGTTTGACACCAGCTTGCTTAATCGCGCTTAGGTGAGTAGTCAAACCTAGCGCAAACATCGCCATTGTCAGCAATATATCATCTAGCATAATCATGCTTTGCTCAATACTTTTAGACATCGGTATCCAAGTATGCAATAAGACAATACCGATAAAAATAAACGCAAACCATGGCACTTTGACTTGTTTGACGCGGGTCATAAATGACGCTGTCTCGTTTTTACTACCCTCATCTTCTATAGCGGCATTATCTACGGTGCAATCTTTGGTGAGCGCAAACGATAATACGAGCAAGAAAGGCGCGAGCATCATAACGCGTATCATTTTGGTTACGACCGCAGTATCGCCAATCTCGTTATTGATTGCATTGCCTGCGACCACGACTTGCGCCACCTCATGCACGGT
>NZ_JBPYDE010001149.1:0-519 GCF_051847555.1 Psychrobacter sp. 1Y4
GCCAACATAGCATGGACATGAGGATTAGGCGTTACTACCACAGCACCTTCTAGATACGCATGCTTAAGCAGTGCATGGTCAGGCTCCTCAAATGCGAAGTCGACCAACCGATTATAGATCATATCAATGGGCTTACCATGCGCTGTCAGCTTGCCATCGACATAGTCGAGTTCAGAGGGATCTAGTATCACAGTGTCAATGCCTCTAGCTTGGAGCAGTTGACGTGCTAACTGGAACTCCAAAAACATGAACTGACTCTTAGGATCATTATCCACGATGGCTATTCGGTTGGGCATAGCAACAGCAGACTGTCGTTGCCATTCCTGTTTGAACATAGTAAACACTGACTCCTCAAATGTATCTAGCATTTGAGTCGTTGCAGCGCTTTGCTGTGAGGCATTACAACAGCGTTTTTGTGCGCGAGCGAGCAACACATTCAGAAATGCGCCACCAGCATTGGTATTGACTTCGATGAGCTGAGGGCTATCACGACCCAAGTGAAAATCATAGCCCATCAGA
>NZ_JBPYDE010001150.1:0-519 GCF_051847555.1 Psychrobacter sp. 1Y4
TATCACGGTGCCGATCTTAGAAGGTTTGGACGGCGTTAACAAAATGTCTAAGTCACTGGGCAACTATGTCGCTATCTATGATGCGCCGGGCACCATGTACCAAAAAATCCTGTCTATGCCGGATACCTTGATCCAGCGCTATTTTGAGTTCTTAAGCTTTAAGCCTATGGAAGAAGTCGAAGCCTTGATGGCGGAAATGAAAGACGGGCGTAACCCACAAGAAATCAAACGTGTCCTAGCCGAAGAGCTAATTGAGCGCTTCCATGATGCTGATGCCGCTGCAAATGCGCACAAATCAGCAGGCAACGTCTTAGCGGATGGTGAGTTGCCAGTGGATTTGCCAGAAGTGACATTAACGCTTGAAGAAGGTCAAGAGGCCTTGTTTATCACACAGATATTAAACCAAGCAGGTTTGACTAAAAATAGTGCAGCGGCAAAAGACATGATTAAGCGGAACGCGGTCAAAGTCGATGGCGAAGAGGTCAATGCTGGCTTTAGCTTAACCTCAGGTCAAACGGT
>NZ_JBPYDE010001151.1:0-519 GCF_051847555.1 Psychrobacter sp. 1Y4
CAGGTGTCTAGCGACAATCGGACGACTCGTTTTTGCCTCTACCATTGCACCTGTACTTGTCGTTTTGGAGTGCTGACAGTCATTGTCATACGGCAAAATCGCTAGAATATCTGGACGCACATCCATTAGCTGCTCGGCAATATATTCTGACTCAGACGCTTTTAGTCGGATATAAACCCAAGACTCTGGTGCCAACTGTTCTCGATGATAGTGTACCCATGCTGCTGCGGAATTTGGCTGGGCAGAAAAATGCGCAAGTGGATACGTAATCGCTATTTTTGTAGGAAGTTTCAGCCACTCCAAAATAGTTTTATTGGCAGCGGGCAGATGATACTCTCCTGCTAGTAACTTAGACTTATCAACCCAAGTCATTGCCTGCCCTTCTAGGCCATATTCACAGTCTTTGTGCTGATCATACTGCTGTGCGGTTAGCTCGATTTTATACACCTGCAAGCTCACCTGCTTGTCACCATAGTCGTGATGCAAACGCCCAAGCTTGACGATAATATTTTGAGCAAT
>NZ_JBPYDE010001152.1:0-518 GCF_051847555.1 Psychrobacter sp. 1Y4
TAATGATGCGTCAAAAGCCATGGCTGAGCATATCGCGGGTAGCGAAGCATCATTTGCAATCTTGATGAATGAGCAAGCGCAAAAACTTGGTATGGAAAACTCTCATTTCGTCAACTCTACTGGGATGCCTGCTGAAGGTCACCAAGCCTCAGCGCTAGATCTGGCCAAACTTGCTCGCGCTATTGTCAAAAACAGCGGTGATTACTACAGCATTTATTCCGAAAAAGAGTTTACCTATAATGGTATCACTCAGGGCAACCGCAATGCCCTACTCGCAACCGATCCTACGGTTGATGGTCTAAAAACCGGCCATACCGATGCGGCAGGTTATTGCTTAGTCGCTTCGAGTAACCGTGACGGTATGCGCCTCATTTCTGTCATCATGGGCACCAAGAGCCAGCAGGCTCGTGCTGATCAGTCGCGTGAACTACTCAACTGGGGCTTTGGCCACTTCACCACAGTGACCAAAGCCCCTGCTGGTCAGTTCGTCAGCAAAGTTCCAGTATGGTTCGGAGAAG
>NZ_JBPYDE010001153.1:0-518 GCF_051847555.1 Psychrobacter sp. 1Y4
TCTTTAAAAATAGGTCTTAATATTACTAAATTGTAACGTCTTGTGATATAAAGTACAGTACTAATGTACATCCGTTAACGACTGGCTATTTATACAAAGAGATTCTTATGTCATCAAACCATGTTAATAACCGTAATCGACAGTGCTACTCTGAGATGGCGAGTAATTATTTGCCTATCACTGACAATAAAAATAATAATGGTCATGTATCTCAAACAAGCAAATTAACCTCTATCGCTTTGCTAGTTGGTAGTGCGTCGCTTGTGCTTACAGGTTGTCAATCAAATCCGACTGCCTCAGCGGATGTGGCAGCCTCCAGTACCCTTATGGATTTTAGCACTGCAAATCCTGCTCAGAGCCAACGTCAAGGTCGCGCTTTTACGGCTAGTCAAGAGGCCCAAGCTGAGCGTTACGCGCAACTGTTTGATCAAGAAAAATATCCCAACACTGAGCACCAAGCCAAGGCGCACCTGTTGGCGGCGATTCGCCAGCACTTAGCGACAGAGCACGTGGCAGTG
>NZ_JBPYDE010001154.1:0-517 GCF_051847555.1 Psychrobacter sp. 1Y4
CTTATGAATATAAAATTAACCCTAAGCCTATGACTTATGAGAGTTACGTAAAGATTTTGAGCTGTAAATATTGAAATGATAGGGACCGTGTATTACTAATACGCTATGCGATCTAACTGTCATGTCACTAAATCGACTGCGACTGTAGTGCTTCACGGATATTGACAGCAAACACACTGACATAATTAAAATGTTGATGCTGTGCGTCCTCATCGAGAATAAACTGCTTGGCTTGCTCACACATAGCGACAAGGTCGTCTATCAGTTCTTGATAATTTAAGTTTTCTTCTCCAGCTCGCTTGATCAGACGTAACTCATGCAGTAGCGTTTGTTGCTGTGCGCTATTCACCCTTGCATAGTTTAGATTAACCATTGCTTCGCACAATGCTTTTAGTACCATCAAATCAGCGGCTGCATAGCGGCGTATTTCACCAAGTGATACGTTGATAAAATCCGATATTTTTGGGGTGTGAGTGACCAAGGCTAGTATGGCCAATCGTTTTTGCTTTACCTCATC
>NZ_JBPYDE010001155.1:0-517 GCF_051847555.1 Psychrobacter sp. 1Y4
CTCAGCGTAATTAATAACATGGATGGATTTACCCGTGTGCTGTGCAAGACCGTCGATAAACGATGATAATGGACCATTACCCGTACCATCGATATCAATGGTATCGTTATTCATCTGTACTTGGCCGCTGAAATACACCTCACCGCCTTTGTTATTGACACTATAATCTAGTAACTCAAACTTGCCTTGTTGCAAGTAGGTATTTTCAAAGGTTTGTAAAATTTCATCATTTTGCAATTCACGGGCAACCGCTTCCGCTTGCTTTTGTACCACACGGCTAAAGTCAATCTGCATCCAACGTGGTAGGTTAAAGCCATAATTACGTTGCAAGATATACGCAACACCGCCTTTGCCCGACTGGCTATTGATACGCACCACATCTTGATAGCTACGACCAATGTGCGCAGGATCAATTGGCAAATATGCCACATCCCACACGTTGTCAGTCTCAGTTTGGTTGTTTTCATTGTAATCGAGTGATTTTTTGATGGCATCTTGATGTGAGCCGCTAAAGGCG
>NZ_JBPYDE010001156.1:0-516 GCF_051847555.1 Psychrobacter sp. 1Y4
GGTCAATGTTACCAGTGGTTGGGTTTTGGTTAACAGTCACGCCTGTACCAGCCATTTGCTGCTCAAGCTGACGAGCTTGACGCTCCATATAGTAACCAACGCCAGCACCCAATGCAGCACCGATAGCAGCATCACGACCAGTTTTGTCGCCGCCTGTTGCTTTTGAGATAGTTGCACCACCTGCTGCACCAACCAAACCACCTAGAGCCGCTTTGTTCAAACGTTGCTGTCCAGTGTTTGGATCAGTCGTACAACCGCTAAGTGCCAGACCTGATGCTACTGCTGCAATCAATAATGTATTACGCATGATATTTCCTCTATAAGTTTAAAAATATTATAAATCGTGCTTTATCAAGATTGTCCGTTAATCTTATTAAGTACTTATTTACTTTCGTCATTATTATGGCAATTACAATCTAACTCTGTGTAATATTTTGTCACACCTATGTATGAGAAGTGCAGATTAACTTTGCGGTATTTTTTAGCATTTAAACTATCCAATACCTGTTCCTTGTT
>NZ_JBPYDE010001157.1:0-516 GCF_051847555.1 Psychrobacter sp. 1Y4
GATGAAACAACTATACTCGCAGACGCGGCGCATTTTGCGCGCCGATATCGATGCGCCTACCAATCGCCAAGATATGATCAGTGCCACACGTGCGCAAGCGCTCGCGATGCTAGATAATGTCAATAACCAACATATGAATCGCGATGAAGTATTGCGACTATGGGATGATTTGGGCGATGAGTACTTTTTGCGAGAGATTGCAGAAGATATCTTGTGGCACACCGAAGCCATCTTGAACCATCCACCGATTGGGCTTGCTTCTAATGCGGATAGTCCACCACTGGTGGTCTTGCGTGAGCATCGTGAGCTGGCACTTGATGCGGTACAGGTTTTTGTCTATACCCAAGATCAGATGAATCTGTTTGCCGTTACGATGGCGGTGTTCGATCAGATGAATCTTGATGTATTAGATGCACGTATTATTACTGCTACCCGCGACTTTGCCTTGGATTCTTATGTACTGCTAGATCCTAGCGGTACGCTGTTGGTCGATGAAGACAGTCAGCAGGAACTTAA
>NZ_JBPYDE010001158.1:0-516 GCF_051847555.1 Psychrobacter sp. 1Y4
GTATCGTTTGCTTGCTCGTTTGCCTTTGCTGAGCGCAAATTGATGGAAGGTAATGCCAAAATCATCAAACTCATCGCTCGTGACGAAGCGCTGCATTTGACAGGTACGCAGCACATGCTGAACCTCATGCGCAACGGTCGTGACGATCCTGAGATGGTCGAGATTGCCGCCGAATGTTTCGATGAAAGTATCGAAATCTTCCGCAAAGCTGCTGAGCAAGAAAAAGAATGGGCAGGCTATCTGTTCAAAGATGGCTCTATGATTGGTTTAAACAAAGACATCCTTTGCCAATACATCGAATACATCACTAACTTGCGTATGGAGACCGTCGGCTTGCCAGCGGCGTTCCCGAACTCAAAATCAAACCCAATCCCATGGATCAACACGTGGTTGTCGTCTGACAATGTGCAGGTCGCCCCGCAAGAGACTGAAATTAGTTCGTACTTGGTTGGTCAGATTGACTCTGATTTATCAAACAGTGATTTTGATGATTTTGAGCTATAAAGGCTCCGAATT
>NZ_JBPYDE010001159.1:0-516 GCF_051847555.1 Psychrobacter sp. 1Y4
CAGTTTTTATGAGCATAAAGAAACTCCAGGTCTTGGCGCTCGTATCGAAGAGCCAGAATGGCGCGCAAAATGGAACGGCATCCATTCTTATGATGACAGTGGCGAAGTTGCCACGGGTGTAACCAAAGCCGGGAATTCAAAAGAAAACTGGGTTGATGGCATCAGTGGTGCAACTCTGACTAGCCGCGGCGTCAGTAATATGATTCAGTTTTGGTTAGGCGAGCAAGGCTATAAGCCTTATCTAGATATGCTACGTGAACAGAGCGGCCAGACACTTGATAATGCAGACACACAAGCAAATCAATCAAAGCCGGCAGCTCAACCTAAAACCGAATTGGCAGCCACGCTACCAGTAGCAAACGGCAAGGAGGCATAACATGGCTGATACTAAAAGTATTTTAACCACGCCTATTTTTGACAATAATCCCATTGGTCTACAGATTCTCGGTATCTGTTCGGCGCTGGCGGTCACAACAAGTATGGCAAATGCCATGGTTATGTGTGTGGCATTGACAT
>NZ_JBPYDE010001160.1:0-516 GCF_051847555.1 Psychrobacter sp. 1Y4
ATCCTTCAACCACGGCTATGCAGTGTTTTGAAACAGCAGCACGGCATTTGAGTTTTACCAATGCTGCGCAAGAGATGCATATGACGCAGAGTGCGATCAGTAAGCAGGTGGCGCAGCTAGAGGAGATGCTCAATCTGTCACTGTTTTATCGGACACCGCATCGCATCTCACTCACGCCTGCAGGCAAAACGTATTATCTTGAAGTGTTGAATATTCTCAAACATATCGAGGCGGCGACGACTAGTCTGATGTCAAACAGCGACAACTCAGAGGTACTTAAAATTGTCACCCATCCCACTTTTTGTGCTCGTTGGCTGATACCAGCACTGGAGGGATTCAGCCAGGCACATCCACTGCTTAATTTAAATATCAAAGAACTTGCAGTACCTTTTTTTGCCGAAGATCAAAATGTCGACGTTGCCTTTATGTATGGTGATGGCGTTTGGGGTGGTATGGAGTCAATAAAGCTGTTTCATGAGCATACGGTGGCGGTCTGTCACCCTAAGTATCTGACGG
>NZ_JBPYDE010001161.1:0-516 GCF_051847555.1 Psychrobacter sp. 1Y4
GAGGTCTTTGTAAGGATGACCGACAAATTTCTCGTAGTCTTTAATCATTTCCACAGCGGCTGCTGACAGCTTCATGCCCACGCCTGGCACATACCAGCCGTTTAGCTTGCCCAGTGCCGCTTGCAGCTCTGTAACCGATACTTTTTCAAGCAGTGCTTCCATTGGATCGACTTGCGACTGATCTAAGCGCTTATTTTCTTGATGACCGCGTAGCCAGTCGTAAAACTCGGCCTTGGTTATACTTGATGTATCGTTTGGCATAGTGACAACTCATATCAATAATTGATGTAAGGTCATTATGATGATGGTGAGATAGAGCGGTTAGATGATGCGGTTCAGGTAGGCACAAAAAAACCCGCTATCAGAGGACTGGTAGCGGGTTTTTATATATTGGGTGGTGAGCTTAAGTTAAGTCTTTACATTCATTGTGGTATAGCATAGATTAAAAATAGCTTGTGGATTCCATCCATAGGTATTTTATTCACCAGACTATATTATAAGGAAGTAAAAATGAGT
>NZ_JBPYDE010001162.1:0-516 GCF_051847555.1 Psychrobacter sp. 1Y4
TGCCATAACTTCTAATAAGGTAATGGTGCCGCTGACATTGTTATCATAATAAAGTAAAGGCTTAGCCACTGACTCACCAACAGCTTTTAAACCAGCGAAATGGATCACGCCAAAGAATTGATGGGATGAGAAGACTTGTCTCAGCGCCTCAATGTCTCGAATATCCCCTTCAACAAACTCGATATTTTGACCAATTAAGGTAGAGACACGATTAATCGCTTCACGGCTACTATTAGATAAGTTATCGTATACAACAATATCATAGCCTGCTTCATGTAGTGATATACAAGTATGCGAACCGATGTATCCAGCACCGCCAGTAACTAATATTTTATTTTCCATAACATCGATCCGTTACTTTATGAATTAGTTATTCGTCTTTGCTCATAAATGCAACTATACTGGGAACTATAATACATTACCAACGTAAATATATTAATAATGTATATCCAATTTTCCGCTATCAATCCAAGCCGTCAACTACGTCATGAAATTCAATAACTACTTCAAACCATT
>NZ_JBPYDE010001163.1:0-516 GCF_051847555.1 Psychrobacter sp. 1Y4
CCTTCAGCCATTGGTCTTATCATGCTCGTATATGGTGTATCCGTTGCGATCGGTAATATCTGGGGCGGAAAACTTGCAGATAAACGCGGCCCTATTAGTGCGCTTAGCATTATATTTAGCGCCTTAAGCATTATTCTTTTACTGTTCACCTTTACTATGCAATCCAAGATTGCCGCGGTGCTGACTATTTTGGTATGGGGTGCTTTTGCCTTCGGTAATGTACCGGGCCTACAAATCTACGTGGTCAAACAAGCTGAAAAGTATACGCCGAACGCTGTCGATGTTGCCTCTGGGTTGAACATTGCTGCATTCAATATCGGTATTGCATTGGGCTCAATCATCGGTGGTAGCGTGGTTGAAAACATGTCACTGCAAGACACCGCTTGGATCGGTGCTGTCATCTCTTTAATGGCATTAGCGGTGACACGCTATTCAGGTCTGCGTGATAAGCGTGCCCTGCAAACATCATAGAACCATTCAAGATATAACCTTTCAATATACAACCTCTCAATACAT
>NZ_JBPYDE010001164.1:0-516 GCF_051847555.1 Psychrobacter sp. 1Y4
GTCGTGACTGACTTAGGATTTGCCTCTTATACGGCGGATGTGCCTAACAAGCTAAACATGGTGTTATTTACGCTATCACTGATGATTGGTACAGCTGGTCTACCACACGTTATCATTCGCTTTTTCACCGTTCCTAAAGTGGCCGATGCACGTTGGACAGCGGGTTGGACACTAGTATTCATCTCGCTATTGTACTTTACTGCTCCAGCGGTAGGTGCGATGGCTCGTCTAAACCTCATTGATACGGTCTATCCACAAGGGGTTGCAGAAGCACCTTTAGAGTATGATCAACGTCCAGACTGGATGGCAACATGGGAAGACACAGGGCTTATAAAGTATAACGATCTAAACAATGATGGTCGTATCCAGCTGTATAACGACAGTGGACTTGGTGCCGCTCAAGTAGCGCTTAACACCGCTGAAGCGGATGGTGGTGATGTTGCTGCAGCTACCGCAGCGGTAGAGGCCGCGCGTGCTGCACATGATGCAGAACTGGATGGTCGTTTTGCCAATGCT
>NZ_JBPYDE010001165.1:0-515 GCF_051847555.1 Psychrobacter sp. 1Y4
TACCTGTTGGACTTAAAAGCTCCGCTAAAAACTTAGAATGTAGACCTACTTCTTCATCATCTCTTCTTAAAATGGAGAATACATTAAAACCATATTTTGTATTGAATGCTTCTTCTGTTGATGCCTGATTAATTTTTTCTAACGCTTGAAAAAGATTATTGTAGACCATAATCGCTCGTTACTTTTCATCGATGTTAATGTTGACTGCTACACTTATTCCTAAACACTCGCCCCAACTTCCCTTGCAATGGCAATGCCTTCTTCAACCGTTAAAAACTTGCGCTGACTTGGGCTGTCTTTATAAATGACATCACCGTCTTGAAATATTAAGCATTCATTGACGGCGAGCTGCTGCCATTTCTCATTTTCAGTCAATGGCACAGTGACCAAAATCGTGACTTTATCCGTGTCTGTGGTCACATCACCGAAATTAATCGCCATATCATCATCAGCGAGCTTGGCTTCACCAAATGGCGCTTTGCGCGTGAGATAAAACAGTAAACTACCTGCATAAG
>NZ_JBPYDE010001166.1:0-515 GCF_051847555.1 Psychrobacter sp. 1Y4
CTCTGCGCTACCTGCCATGTTAATTCTATTCGGGTGCTGTATCGTTGGTGTCTTACTAAAGGAAGTCATTCCGGTCAATGTCCCCGCTATTGCTTGGATATCTATTGTGGCTATTTTGATATCTCTGCCACAGTTTCCGATGAGCGAGTACGTCTTAGTAGAAACAGATAAGTTAGGCGTGTTGCAACTTATTACTCCGGTACTTGCCTATGCAGGGTTTGCAATTTCTCAGATGGAAGTGAATTTGTTTAAAAAATCCGGATTTAAAATCGCAGTGGTTGCCTTGCTCACCTTTACGGGCACTTTCTTGGGTTCTGCCATAGTGGCCCAAGCCTTGCTGTAAAAGATGTCCATTGGTATGGGTCACGGCACTGACAGATCGTCGGTGCTCGGCCTGATGGGAAGGTATAGTTAAAAAACAATAAAAGCGCTACGCTACTGCTCATATTAATTTTCGAAGCCTCTGTCTGCGTAGGCACAGCACGCCAGAAAATTGATATGAGCAGTGCATGATG
>NZ_JBPYDE010001167.1:0-515 GCF_051847555.1 Psychrobacter sp. 1Y4
TTTTTTTTGATACATAAATCTTTTATCAATGTAAAGCAGGCTTTATCAACACAAAGCAGACATATAAAGACTGAAAACTAAGTCACAAAATCAGGTCACAAGGATACCATTATGGGTAGTTTTTCTATTACGCATTGGCTGATACTATTGGTCGTCGTCGTTGTTGTATTTGGCACTGCAAAACTAAAAAATGCTGGCAAAGATTTGGGCGGTGCAGTTAAAGGCTTTAAAGAAGCGGTCAAAGATGAAAATACAGAGCATGCCAAAAAACGCGTGGTGCTTGACCATGATGGCACGGCCCATACCGACGAGCGCCCAACAACCACTAAGGTTGATGATAAGCATAATGTATAGCCTCTAGACAGTGACATCGGACCATTATGTTTGATATCGGGTTTTCTGAACTACTTCTCTTTGGCGTAATCGCCCTAATCGTCTTGGGCCCAGAAAAACTGCCACAGGCAGCGCGTACGGCTGGGCAATGGTATGCCAAAATTCGCCGCACCGTCTCGACC
>NZ_JBPYDE010001168.1:0-515 GCF_051847555.1 Psychrobacter sp. 1Y4
ATACTGGCGCAGAACAGTTGACCATAGTCACATACCGCCGCCACTTGTGAGCTATCGGCAGGTTCACAGTAATAGCTATGCACAAAGTAAAAATGCGCGTTGTCTTCGATACCGTGCCAAAGCGGATGGTCAAAATCCATATCGCTAATGGTATTCCAGCCCATATGCGGTACTTTTATCATCGCACCCTGCTTGTCTTTCCACGTAGGGTCAAACGCTTCTACAGTGCCGTTTAAGATGCCTAGGCAGTCCGTGCCACCATTTTCAGCTGACTGCTCAAACAATGCCTGCATGCCCACACAGATGGCCATAACGGGCTTGTTAAACACTGCATGACGTATGACGTCATCAATGCCTGCATCACACATGCCAGCGATACAGTCGCGCATCGCACCCACACCAGGGAAAACGATTTTATCAGCCGCCGCGACGACTTTTGGATCATTGGTGATAGAGACTTCTGCCCCCACTACCGATAAGGCTTTGCTAGCAGAATGCAGGTTGCCCATACCATA
>NZ_JBPYDE010001169.1:0-515 GCF_051847555.1 Psychrobacter sp. 1Y4
CGACTATATTTACCTTTAAAGACGAAGCAGAAGTGATTCGTGCTGCTAACGATACCATCTATGGCTTGGCTGCTTACTTCTATAGTGGCGACTATGCGCGCTCATGGCGCGTAACTGAAGGCCTTGAGTACGGCATCATCGGTCACAATACAGGCCTCATCTCTACAGAGGTTGCCCCATTTGGCGGCGTGAAGCAATCTGGCTTTGGCCGTGAAGGCTCAAAATATGGTATCGAAGATTACATCACGACCAAATACTGGTGCTCTGATATCAGCTAATAAATGGCTCGCCTAGCATTTAACAGAGCATTTAACAAAACATTTCAGATGTCGAACGGTGTTTTATCTCAAACAAACACCGTTTGATATCACTAAGTCTCAAATGAACCGCCAATCATTAGATGGCATTTATGTTACGAATACAGAAAAGGACATTCCCATGACTACCAATCAATCATTACTTGAGCGCCGCAAAGCTGTTTTACCAACAGGACTTGGGGTTGCCTTTCCTATCTT
>NZ_JBPYDE010001170.1:0-515 GCF_051847555.1 Psychrobacter sp. 1Y4
TGCGCATACGCCAGATGCCTTAAGTCAAGTGCTGGCGAGCCTGAAAACTCACTGTAAAGGCCAGCTATGGGCAGTGTTTGGTTGTGGCGGCGATCGTGATGCAGGCAAGCGTCCATTGATGGCGCAGGCTGGCCTCACAGGTGCTGATCAAGTTGTCTTGACCGCTGATAATCCACGTACCGAAGACCCTAACGTCATCTTACAGGACATGCAGGCTGGGATGAGTGCTGAGCAATATCAACGTACGCATATAGAACCTGCTCGCCAAAAGGCCATTGAATATGCCGTCAGTCAGGCAGGTCCAGACGATATCGTTGTCATCGCTGGTAAAGGCCATGAGACCTATCAAGAGATTAACAACGTCCGTTATGATTTTGATGACAGTGTTATTTTGCAGCAGGCATTAGCACAAGCGGGCCGTATATAGTCGATTGATTATCGATACGCTTATTATCAAAAAATTAATCATTAAATATAAAAATGAAGTAGTCATTATATAAGGTAACCATTATGAC
>NZ_JBPYDE010001171.1:0-514 GCF_051847555.1 Psychrobacter sp. 1Y4
CTTAATGGGGTCAGTATTGTTCCTGCGCAGCCAAACCTTGGCGGCCAAAACGTAAAGTATCTTTATAAACAGTTAGTTAACTTTAAAGCAGGCTATCGCAAAAACGGTATCATGCAGTCACAGGTTGCTAACTTGTCTCAGCAAGATCTAGCCAACGTGGCAGGTTACTACTCTAGCCAAGCGCCTTGGGGTGTTGGATACGGCAACCCTGCAACGAACCAAGAAGCCACTAAACTATTCTTGGGCGGTGATAAGTCACGCGGTGTGATTGGTTGTGCTGGCTGTCATGGTCCGGACGCTGCAGGTAACCCTTGGGCGGCGTTTCCAAAATTAGGCGGACAGCATGCTCAATACATTGCCACTCAGCTAAAACTATTCCGCGCTGCTGGACGTGCTGATGATATCGATAGCGATGATCAAAAACGTGTCAATGATGCTGCGAAAGAAGGTGAGATGGGCATGATGCAAACGGTTGCATCGAAATTATCAGATCGTGACATTCGTATCTTGTCAG
>NZ_JBPYDE010001172.1:0-514 GCF_051847555.1 Psychrobacter sp. 1Y4
GGCGGTAAATAACCACGCGATTGTCTAATACTTTGACCAGTCCATTGAGCCCCAAATTATTGAGCACGATACTCAGATAACGATGAATGGCTTCTCTTTGAAAATTGCGCCCAAGTCCATGCTGTAGCAGCTTGTCAGATATCTTGTTGTACATATCAGAATCAAGATTACGATAACACAGCACCTCAATATAATCGGCGATATCATTAAGACCCATCAAGCGTGCAAATGGCACATAAAAATCTAACGTTTCTTGTGCTGTCGTACGTTGTTTTTCAGGGCGCACGGCATCAAGCGTAGACATATTATGCAGACGGTCAGCAAGCTTAATAATGAGTACACGTGGATCTGCGAGTGTGGCGGTCAAGATTTTATGAAAGGTCGCCGCTTTGTTTTGCTGCTTGTTGTGAGAGGAGGATTTGAGTTTTGTCACACCATCGACCAGCCTAGCCACTATCTTGCCATAGCGCTGCTCGAGCTGCTCGTCACTCACGTCAGTATCTTCGACCGTATC
>NZ_JBPYDE010001173.1:0-514 GCF_051847555.1 Psychrobacter sp. 1Y4
GCATTATATTTACTAGAGACTACACCATCAATATCAGTGAGGCTCACAGTGTAGCTCAGTCCAGATTTAACCAATGCTTGACGTTCAGCCTCACTCATCGTAGGACTAATACTTACAGTAAATGTGGTTATACCTTTTGCATCTGTTTTTTGTTCACTATTTTGTAGTGTGAGCTTTGAGGCGTTATTAATCGTTAATTTAGCTACTTTATCTGCAGCAGCGCTACCATCGTTACGTGTCCCTGAGACTTGAATGCTAAAGCTGTCTTTTAAAATATTGATCGGCGCAGGATTGCTGGTGACAGCGAGTGTGGTCTGACTGGCCTGCACCTTATCAGTGACACCAATGGCGACACTCGCAGTACTTGTAGCTCCTGTAGCCTCTACTGCTGCAACATTTAATGCAAATCCACTGTTGTTCTCAATCAGCGTTTTTTGTGCTTGGTTAAGATTGGTCGGTACACGCACATTGAAACTGACTATGCCTTTAGCATCAGTAGTTTGGTTCATAGCAC
>NZ_JBPYDE010001174.1:0-514 GCF_051847555.1 Psychrobacter sp. 1Y4
GTCGCGGTATCAGCTTCAGCATTTTCTGCGGGTGCTGAGCTGTTGTTACAACCTGCCAGCATTAGCATCGCTGCGCTGAGCGGTGCCAGCCACAATGCTTTTTTGCTCATTGATGAGGTCATTAGTGATGTCATTGAAATTGTCATACCTATTATTCCTTAATGTATTTACCAGCCATATCGTTAACCACTACTTACTGATGTAGGCTTAACAGCGCCATGCTTACTTGATATTGATAAGCCTCGCTTTTGTTAAGCCTAAATCTTCAGTGAGTCATTATTGACCGAAGTTTTGCTGCTCAAGACGGGCAAGCTCACCGTTGCTACGGATTTCGCTCAATGCTTTATCAAACTCCGCTTTGAGTCCATCCCCTTTACGCACGGCAATAGCAATATTGTCATCGTTATCAATCTCATCACCAACGATACCGAAACCTTCTTTATTGTCAGCGAGCCATGATTTGGCAGAGACTTTTTCGGCCAATACTGCATCGCTACGACCAGACTTTAGATCC
>NZ_JBPYDE010001175.1:0-513 GCF_051847555.1 Psychrobacter sp. 1Y4
GTCTGGAACTTATACTCTAATAACCATTGGTCAGCGAGCGCGACTGCCATTGGCGATAGCGGCGCTATTGTTCTCTGCAAACACGCAGGCATTTTTACCGACGCCTTTATTGGTCACTGAAGGTGCGCTCTCATCTGAATTATCAGAGAGTACGTCACTTAGTGATGCTAAAGCTGCTGTTCGCATTGAGACATCTAACCTCAGTGATACTGGAGACAATACTCAAAATAATACTGCGTCTGGCTCAGATATGGCGACAGAGCAGTTACTGGCAACATGGCGTAGACAGGTAAAAACCGATAATCTAGCACAGCATACAACATGGCGACGCTTATTGTATTTTTACGATGATCAAAGCAGTATGTTATCTAAAAAGAAAGCGGAGAGTCTGGTTGATGATCCACGCTTTTTTTTGAGTGATAATGGTCAGAAAGACTCAGCGGCAGAATTAGATGCGACACTAGTCGCACTGGCAAAAGAGCTGACATCGTCGCCGATGACTGATAGTACACT
>NZ_JBPYDE010001176.1:0-513 GCF_051847555.1 Psychrobacter sp. 1Y4
CTTTCCCAAGTGGACGTATCTTTACGCCAGCAAGTGATGAGTTAAAACGTCAGCTGGGTGATACTTTTATGGATGATTTTGCTGCCAATCCATTCCGCGACTATCTCAAAACCATGGTTTATTACAATACCGACCCAGATGATGTAACGGGCCGTATGGAGCATGCTTATCAGACCTTGGTTGAGATCGAACCACTGTGGCAGAAGTTCAAAAAGGCAGAACATCAGGATAGCTTTGAAGGCCTTACCTTCGAAGACCATGTGGTACATGCGAGCCAAAACGGCGGTATTACCGAGGAAGAAGCAGAAGTACTGATTCAGTACAATGCCATGCGCTTTGATTCATTATTGACCGATGTATTTGATAAGCACCTATCAGAAGCTCAAGAGCGCGATAATCCACATACGCTCGAAAACGCTGTCAATCAACTAACAAACTATGCAGAGCTAAAAAAAGAAGCAAAAGACAAAAGTAGCGTATCGACTGACGGTGAGATGCCAGTCACGCATGAGT
>NZ_JBPYDE010001177.1:0-513 GCF_051847555.1 Psychrobacter sp. 1Y4
TGAACGGGGTCAGACATAGTTTTGGTCATAAAAGAAGATGGCATAGTATCAACACAGTAAATAATTATGAAAAAAGAAGCGCCAGAGCGTTTATTAGTGACAGGTTGAGAGGTCAATAATAGATAGTATCAGAATTAAATGCAAAAAATCAGCAAGCCTCCGATAATAAGAGATACTTGCTGATATGCATCCGGACTACTGATTATGCTGTGCGCTCAAGTAATAGTTGTGCTTGTTGTTTCTGCTCACTATTACCCTGAGCGATCACTTCATTAAGTAAGCGTTTGGCACTGTCATATTCGCCTAATTGTAAATACTGATTGGCTAAATCTAGCGTCACTTGATTGCTATCTAATGATTTTACAAAGTCAAAATCTGCTGCAAAGCGCGATGAAAAGTCTTCTGCTGATTCAACCGCTTCATGATTGATATCTGTTTGAGGTTCCACTGGTGCAACGGCAGAGGCTGGGGGCGTCGCTACAGAAGAATCTAATAAAGAATCAGTGTCTATGA
>NZ_JBPYDE010001178.1:0-513 GCF_051847555.1 Psychrobacter sp. 1Y4
TGTAGCAATGAATAATCCTATGAGATAGGTAGAACAACAAGTCTGGCCCACTGGTGAACAATAGGACGTTAGCCTATCCGTAAATCTGTATGGGTGATACGTTGGTCATATGTAAGACGACATATTATATAAACAGTCAATCTATACAATCAGATACAAGTAAAGTTTGGTATAATTGCATCTTGAACTTGATCAAACATTGCGAAGTTTGTTTCTGATGCATTAGAAGTAGCGTCTATACGGGTTATTGCATTAATACAATAAAACGTTATGTATACAATAATGATGCTTCTATAATTGATAATAGATATTCATTACGTAAATACTTAGTATTGAACAAACAAACTATATCGCAAAAAACGCTCATGATATTCTATACAGCAATGTATGTTTATCTGAAAAGATAAGATTTGTTAGCAAATAGCGGACATTTCAGCGATAATAGCCAGTTTATAGGCTAGCTGAAAGATTGACCATTTATTAATAATTTATCATTGATGAATTGGTTATGGC
>NZ_JBPYDE010001179.1:0-513 GCF_051847555.1 Psychrobacter sp. 1Y4
TAAGATCAAGCGACAATGTAGAAGAGGGTGCAGCTGCGGTTTGTTCGGTCATACGGGTACCTGTGGGCTAAATTGACAAAAGAGGCAAATAATAAAATAAATGTTTTAACCGATAATTTTACCATAATTCACGGTAGGATGGTTCAAAGTGGCAATGTTTAAGGTGCAATAGGTGCGACAAGTTTGAGGTGCGATAGATAAATACATGAAAATAAGTCAGCTACTCATCCTTTGCCAATGATGATTTTCCTGATACAACTTGAGTGGTGGTTGCAAAAGGTTTAGTAGCGATAGGATAGTCGACGTCTTTTGGCATGAGCAGGCGCATATGTGGATAGGGCGTCGAGATATTGGCCGCATCAAAGGCAATTTTTATCTCTTCTTGTAGCACTTCTTTGATTTTGGGTATACGTGCCACGGCTGCTGGCTTGACCCAAAAACGCACGATAAAAAATACGCCATACTCCCCAATTTCTGCTACGGTCGCTGAAGTCTCAGGACGATTGAGTACTG
>NZ_JBPYDE010001180.1:0-512 GCF_051847555.1 Psychrobacter sp. 1Y4
CCGCTACAAACTTGCATACCGGCATCTAACGCCATCTGCTCAAAGACTTCTAACACTTGCGTTATTTCATCAGCCGTGATTATTGGTAGCTCAGACGCTGGCGTGTATTCCAGACCGCCAAGCATATCGGTCCACTCGTACGGCTCCTTAGTATCCGGGTGAATGTGGTATGCGACGAACTGCTGCCCTTTGCCTAGTATCTCGACACGCTGCTTTATGTCGCTACCATCTGTAAACCAACGGCTTGCCGCTTTAGACCAGCCGCTATCGCTAGCTCGGTATACAAGCATCGTCTTTGGCGCTTGTCCGACACGCTCAACGGTCATACCTAAATTGTCATGACACCACTGCGCTAATGCTGACGCCAGTTCAGGGTTCAGCACATCGATGTCGATGGCACACACTGGATACTCACCAATACCGCACTTCACACCGATACCCGCATCGATATCGTCAGCGGTAAAGGTCTTCTTTTGCCACTCTTTGATCATTGGCCCCTTTTGACCTTTATT
>NZ_JBPYDE010001181.1:0-512 GCF_051847555.1 Psychrobacter sp. 1Y4
CTAGTAGTAATGAAATGATTCGTATCTCAGGTGGTCTGATTGAGCATATGATTAACTTATCTGGTGAGTCAGCGATTAACCGTG
Organism: Psychrobacter sp. 1Y4; assembly: GCF_051847555.1. Classification (NCBI taxonomy): domain Bacteria; kingdom Pseudomonadati; phylum Pseudomonadota; class Gammaproteobacteria; order Moraxellales; family Moraxellaceae; genus Psychrobacter; species Psychrobacter sp. 1Y4. The sequence continues at coordinate 85 of NZ_JBPYDE010001181.1, forward strand.
CCCGTATTGATATGGGTATTAGTAGCTTGACTAACAGTATTGAAGAGATGGGTACTACGGTACAGCGACTGGCAGATCAGTTACGCCGTATGGAGATTGAGCTTGAAGCTCAGATTTTGTCACAGATAGATGATGAGCTCATTGATAATGAGGATTTCGATCCACTAGAAATGGATCAGTATTCTTCACTGAATCAGTTATCAAAATCATTGACAGAATCTGCCTCGGATTTGGTTGATATTAACCATACTTTATTAGAAAAGACTCGTGATAGTGAAAGCCTGCTGCTACAGCTATCGCGGACACAGACTGAGTTGCAAGATGGGCTGATGAACTCGCGTATGGTGCCATTCACGCGTCTGACACCGCGTCTTGAGCGTATTGTTCGTCAGACGGCTAATGAGTTGAATAAATCCGTTGAGTTGACC
>NZ_JBPYDE010001182.1:0-511 GCF_051847555.1 Psychrobacter sp. 1Y4
TTTTTAGTGTGGATCTTAATAGCGATCATAACTGACTTTATATTTTTATGTTTCCCAAAAGTAGATTCAAAGGTTTTAAGCAAAAGAATAGTGATTACATCTGCTAGAGTCACTTATCTGGGTGACGTACATGAGCTTTTTATTAAGTATCAATATGAATTCGAAGGTGTCACTTATACCAGCACATTATTGAATGCTTTTGGAGGAGTGCGTAGTTTTGGTGAAAACGGAGTTAGAAAGGCAGTAGCTAAGTCGATAACTTCAGAAGACAGAACAGCTGTCTATGTCTGCCCTTTTTACCCAAAACTAGCTTATGCTTTGCCGTTTGGATGGAGTAAAGTTTTGGTGTTGCCGATAATTGCTGTGGTATTAGCTTTGTTCCTTTCCTCAGGCAACAAACTAGATGTTTTTTGAGTTACAAAAAAAAACGGACTCATTAATAGTCCGTTTTTTTATGCTATGAAATGATTTATTTCAAGTGAACGGCTTGCCAACCTTTTAGCTAAGCGCT
>NZ_JBPYDE010001183.1:0-511 GCF_051847555.1 Psychrobacter sp. 1Y4
TGGTTCAGCTAAGAGAATAGAAAAGCAGCCAGTTATGAGATGTGTTTATATTGATCCTACTTCCGACTATATCCATCTAGCTCAGAGGAATCGCCTAACATTTTTCCGTGAGTTTGGTCGTGAAAACTTGGAAAGAGATAGTATCCCTAAAGCTGAAATTGAGTGCACTGACTATGAGAATTATATAGACGAGAAAACCGAAGATTTTAGAAAGGCGTTTGTAGAGTTAAAAAGTATTTATAACAATGCTATAGATAAGAAGAAATCTTTAAAAAAACTAAGTAAAGAAGATTCAGATAAAATAGATAGCTTACTGGATATGATAATTTTACCTCTAAAATATCTAGTCAAACACTCAGCTTTTCAGGAAGAACAAGAATGCCGCATGCTATATATTACTTCACTTGATGACCCTAAAGTTAAAATGGATTTTGGCAAATTTCTATACGTAGAATACGAGCCAGAGGTAAAATCACATTTGGATAAAATATACATCGCACCAGCCGCAACG
>NZ_JBPYDE010001184.1:0-511 GCF_051847555.1 Psychrobacter sp. 1Y4
CAAGGATGAGACGCCAAACCAAAAGGATCACCATCAACAAGGTCGTTAGAATTTACATTCTCGCTATTGGTCGCGTCACTCGATACGTTAGCATTTGCTCCAGAAATCGTGGTCGTTGCAGTGCTGCCGTTTAAAGAGTCATACTCCAAAGTACTATCATCGATTAGATCATAATCAATAACATCCTCATCCATCGGCGCATGTTCTGATTGCGGCGTGGTGCTACTGGTACCAGTCGTTGCGGATGTCGTCTCAGTATTCCCAGCAGATATTGTCGCATCAGTCAGACTGTCGCTCGCGCTCGTCTCGCCAACAGACGCACGTTCTGCCTCAGTGCTGGCATTACTTGTCGCGCTCTGTGAAGATGCTGCTGCGATATTGACCGTAGTTTTGATTTTTTCAGGGGGATAGCATAATCCCGCTTTGGCGCAACCTTGCCAACCAATAACAATCACTGCATCATCGATACTTTTTCCGTTGTTACTGGTCAATGTGGTAGTTGCGACCATAT
>NZ_JBPYDE010001185.1:0-511 GCF_051847555.1 Psychrobacter sp. 1Y4
AGGGCACCATCGGGTTTGTCCACGTCACAGGATTCTTATTTATTTCTGTGGCAAGTTTTGCGATGGCAAAAGTCGGTGCCAAGCTCGCCCATGTATTGCCTGCTCTGATGCTCAAGCGCGCGTTTGGCGTGCTACTGATATTTGCAGGAGGGCAGTTGTTGTTAAGTGGATTGGGTGTGTTGTAGCAATCTCAAATATTTGTCGTAAAAAATGTAAACCATGAGACATTATTAGTATGAAAGCAGCAGAAAAATATCGCCGGGTTTTTGGCTCAATAAATCATTTAAAAGATCAGCTATCATGGACGACTGGTCTTACGAATATGGTAGAGTTTTTGGCGTGGGAGCCAAAGCAAATTCTTGGAATCACCAAAAAGCAATATGTACGCCAAATCATCGAATGGGCAGTCGCTCCAGAGCTAGCAGGAAAAAATCTGGAAGAAGTTGAACACGCCGTCATTAAGAAGCTCAATGCAAAAATGCATGAGTCTGAGCAGTTAGAAACGTATTCA
>NZ_JBPYDE010001186.1:0-510 GCF_051847555.1 Psychrobacter sp. 1Y4
CGAGTAGCTCTTCACGCGTACCTAAATACTGTACAACCGCATCATCAAAACCATTGTCTGCCAATGCTTGAACAACGGCAACCTGTTCGACAGGCTGCTCATAACGAATGTCTGCTGAGACACCACCAGTAAAATCAAGACCTAAGTTCAAGCCGTTGACGGCAATAGCAATGATACTACCGATCACCATAAACAAAGATAGTAGCGCCATTGGCTTTTCTATCTTCATAAATGGAATGATACGTTGATTGCCAATGGCTTTAATGCCACCTTCAGCGACTGCGGCTGCATCATCAGCGGCGTCGCTTGACACTAGATTAGGATCAACAGTGGTCGCGAGTGCTTGATTGTCTTTACCAGCTTGGCCTTTACCACCACGACGGCTACTACTTTTACCAGATTTGGCCGTAGTAGGGTTGTTGGTTTTGGTATTGCTACCTTTACCATCACGGCGTGGTTTGTTACGGCGGCGGGTACTTGCAGTAGTCGCATCACCATTTGAGCCATTTC
>NZ_JBPYDE010001187.1:0-510 GCF_051847555.1 Psychrobacter sp. 1Y4
GGCAGCGCGGTGGTGTGTTTAGTATGGTTCAAATGTGGGTCAATCTACCTAGCGCGCACAAGCTGACTGATCCTAAATATCAGTTTATCAAACGTGGTGAGATGCCTATCATAGAATTGATGGACAATCGCAATGACGACTCTCAAGACACTGTTGCTAAAGATACTGTTGCTCAAAATGCTGACAAACAAACGGTCATCGGTCAAGTTGCCATCATTGCAGGTGACTGGCATGGCGTCACAGGTAGTGCGGTGACCTTTACGCCAGTCAACCTATGGGATATCGCGCTGCATACCGCAGGCACAACAACGCTACAAGTACCCTGCACACACAACACCTTACTCCTCGTACAAGAAGGCCAAGTACTGGTCAATGGCACCTCTATTGATGCGGGCAATTTGATTCAGTTTGCAGCGCCGACTAAACCATCTGTAGATTCTCAACCTGTACCTTTATCTGATGCTGCTACCGATACTATTGAGCTTACCTATTCTACCGATAACGATGAAC
>NZ_JBPYDE010001188.1:0-510 GCF_051847555.1 Psychrobacter sp. 1Y4
GATAAGTAGTGAGCAATAGCATGAGTGACAATATCAATCAGCCAGCTAATCAGACAAACAATCAAAAAAACGTTCAAAGTCGTATTCAACCTTTGACTCATGACGATATTCGCAACTTTGAGCCACCTACTCATTGTCTAGATGGAAAAACTATCTTGGTGACAGGTGCAGGGGATGGTATTGGCCGTGTTGCAGCATTAACCTATGCTCGTTATGGCGCTACTGTATTGCTACTAGGTCGTACCAGCAGCAAGCTCGAGTATGTCTATGACGAGATTGAGAGCCTTGGCGGTAAGCAGCCCGCTATGTTGCCGATGAATCTAGAAGGGGCAACCTATGCTGAAATGCAGCAGCTAGAAGGACTGATTGATAAAGAAGTCGGTCAGCTGGATGGTATCTTGCATAACGCTGGCGTGCTTGGGCAGTTGACGCCACTTGAGATGTATGACGTTGATACATTCGCTCAAGTCATGAAGGTCAATTTTACGGCGACCTTTATGCTCACCCAAG
>NZ_JBPYDE010001189.1:0-510 GCF_051847555.1 Psychrobacter sp. 1Y4
TATTTTTATTTCAATTTGGTCTGGCGCTGATTTGTTTTGGGCTGATTAATATATTAGAGCTACCACCAGGGAATACAGAAAAAGTATTTGAGAAATTGGATTTTGTAAGCTTTGGTTTTTTTGCTAGTGGTCTGGCTGCATTGGCTGTCGTTTTAGTACAAGGTCGAATTTTATGGTGGACGACCCCTTGGCTCGTCTATCCACTAATGATTGCTATCGTCGGGATTAGCATCGCGTTATGGATTGAGACGCATCGCAAAAATCCGATGCTACAAGTGCGCTGGATGCGTAGCCGCAATATTATTGCCTTCATGGTGACGGGCGCTGTCATGCGGATTTTGCTATCTGAGCAAAACGTCGGCGCGGCAGGATTGCTCGCCAACCTTGGCTACGGTAACGATCAGCTGGTTACTTTTTATGCTGTTATTATAGCCGCCAGTGCACTGGCTTTGATTATTAGTATCTTTAGTACCAATGCGATGGATTTGCGCCGACCTGTTATTTTTGCAG
>NZ_JBPYDE010001190.1:0-510 GCF_051847555.1 Psychrobacter sp. 1Y4
GCAAATGTCAGATAATATCCATGAAGTATGGACTGCCGTACAAGCCACCAAAATACAGCGACTACCTAAAGTAACAGAACACAATGCACCAGAGCGCACTCAAGCGTTTCAAATTATCGATCAGCAGCAAATTACTGAGCGTACAGAAGTGACCTTCATAACGTTGACTACAGAGATGATGAGCAATTATTGGGACAGTGGGGAGCCTGCTGATAAAGCGGGTGGTTATGGTATTCAGGGTTTGGGTGCTGCCTGGGTGAGTCGTATCAACGGCAGCTATACCAATGTCGTTGGGTTGCCACTGGCGCAAACGCTGGCCTTAATCAAAGACATGACAGAAGGCAGTGAGGATATCGTTGACCCGTTATAATTATATATGCACATAATGACACGGTAGGGCAATGGGCAAGAGCAAGGCGCATTTGTTACACTGTCAATCTAATAGACGATGACCGTCTGATAAGAAAGCTGAGAGATAAGAGAAAAAACTATGTCCGAAGAGCTGCTGAT
>NZ_JBPYDE010001191.1:0-510 GCF_051847555.1 Psychrobacter sp. 1Y4
AAGAAGAAGAGTTTGCGCTAGCCTTGCGCACACGCGACCGTGAACGCAAACTTATCCGCAAAATTGACAAATCTATGCTAGAAATCGAAAATGACGACTATGGATTTTGTGAAACCTGTGGCGTAGAGATTGGTTTGCGCCGTCTTGAAGCACGTCCAACAGCGACCCAATGTATCGACTGCAAGACTTTGTCTGAGATTAAAGAACGCCAAAACCAAGGCGCTTAAATCAGATAGAACTAAGATGACTGTAAAACAGAGCGACCCTATAAGTGGTCGCTTTTTGCATTTTAGACGACCGTTTAGACGACCGCCTCCTCACGCAAACGCTCCCCCCTACTCTGTTTTTGATTATATGACTGATATAGCGTTGGTGAAATGTTGCCTTTGCTCACGAAACAATCTCATTTAATAAATATCTTTTGAACCTGATTTTTATTATTCTATCTGTATTATTTTTATCGATAGCCATTTACTGTGAAAACTATTCCTACTGACACGCCATCTCACA
>NZ_JBPYDE010001192.1:0-510 GCF_051847555.1 Psychrobacter sp. 1Y4
CTTACGTGATTGGCGCGGCTCTAGCAGCTTACTGGACATTGATTGCGCCGCCGTCATTTGGTGCATCGTTACCTGTCTTTATCATCACAGGTAGCCTCTACTGGTTAGGTGCGATGTTGTTTACCCGTCAGAGTGATGCTGTCACTCCAGCTCAAGAGGAGGGGGTATTATGAAACTGATGATCGCTCAAACCAATCCTTTATGGGCTCAACCAGTCGTCAACCTAGAGGCACTAGAGTCGCTTTGTCGCCTCGCTGTAGAAGCAAAAGTCAATCTGATTGCACTACCAGAGCTTGCATTCACAGGCTACAACATCTTTGAACGCCTTGATGATTTAGCAGAAGCGATCGATGGCCCCATTGTCATTGAGGTGGCGAGACTTGCTAATAAATACCACTTACATGTGCTATTTGGGCTCGCTGAACGCCGACCCAGTGGTGAGCTGAGTAATGTTGCCATCTTGATAGATGACAACGGACAGCGCCTCGCCACTTATGATAAGCGCTATTT
>NZ_JBPYDE010001193.1:0-510 GCF_051847555.1 Psychrobacter sp. 1Y4
CAGCTTGGTCGATGATGTGGTACTTGGCTGTGTGACGCCAGTGGGCGAGCAAGGCTCTGATATTGCGCGCATTGCTGCTATTGATGCTGGCTGGGCACAGAGTGTGGCTGGATTAACCTTGTCTCGTTTTTGTGCCTCTGGTCTGGAGTCTATCAACCTAGCTGCGGCCAAGATCATGTCAGGTATGGAGAACATGGTGGTAGCGGGCGGCGTTGAGTCTATGAGCCGTGTGCCGATGGGCTCTGATGGCGGTGCTTGGTATATGGATCCACGTGTTAATGAAGCGACGCATTTCGTACCGCAAGGCGTGGGTGCAGATACTATCGCAACGCTAAAAGGCTTTAGTCGTAGTGATGTCGATGCCTTTGCCACTGAGTCGCATCGCCGCGCTGCACAGGCTTGGGAAAACGGCTATTACGACAAGTCTGTCGTCCCTGTCACCGATATCAATGGCATGATGCTATTGGATAAAGATGAAACCATCCGTCCTAATACAAAAGTCGAGACCTT
>NZ_JBPYDE010001194.1:0-509 GCF_051847555.1 Psychrobacter sp. 1Y4
ATCAACAGGAGATAATACGCAATATATCAATAGACCTGTTTACGTTAAGCCAGATTCGATTCGATACAACGCGATTGCTTACAGCTACTTACCACTTGATAAAGAGCTTATCGGCCTTGACCCGGTACGTTTGCCGACCGATGGTCGTGTGCCATTTGTACGCAAAGGTGACAGTATCGCTATTACTGAGCTTAAAACAATGCAGTTACCAACCAATGCGCCAAACGATACGTTTGATTTAGGTTTTGAGCGTTTATCTGACGTAAATGTGGTTGATGCCAATGGCCTAAAAGTTAGCTTTGATTATCTTGATATTGATTTGGACGCAGGTACATTACAGCTTAACGATATGTTTGATATGTCATTTTATACAGCGCCATTGACTGCCAAATATCGCATTATGGATATTGCGCTAGTTATTGAGACTGATATATCAGGGCGTGTGACGCTATCGACAGTCATTACTCATGACTACAGCACAGCAGCAGTATTTAGCTCGATGCTACTCG
>NZ_JBPYDE010001195.1:0-509 GCF_051847555.1 Psychrobacter sp. 1Y4
GGTTGTCGCTTCAGATGTCATAGTTTGGGTTTTCATAGTAAGTCACTGTGAAATGGGTATGATTAAATAAATCTCTGATAGCACTCGTCACCTATTTGGCAACGACGCTATTTGCCTGCTCACCTTACTAAAAATTGACTATTTTATCCATATTTACGTTAACTAAATTTGCGTTGTCGATAAAAACACGCGGCTATATCCCTGATTTACGACTAAATCATCATAAAAGATGCCTGACCGGCGACTTATCTTGAAAACAAAAAAATACCCAAATGCGTGAGCATTCGGGCAGGAGGAAAATTGTATCTTGGGCATCCTGATGATTCAGGCTTTTTATTTTTGGAGACTACTTTTTGGACAACTGCTTTTGGTACAGACTTACTTCTTTTAACGGGTCTTAATGTCTAGATATTAAATCTGGTTACTGATAGGAATCGCTATTCGCTTTTGGCATGATTATCCATAATACGATATAGATCAAAATACCCGGTACGGCAGCACTCAATGAT
>NZ_JBPYDE010001196.1:0-509 GCF_051847555.1 Psychrobacter sp. 1Y4
TTAATGCATCACTAAAATTATCCTTTGGAGGAAGTCCATGAAATTGAATAAAATAGCTCTAGCTTTGTTCGCTGTAGCGGCTGCACCGATGGCAGCTAATGCTGGTGTTACTATTAGCCCGTTGCTTCTTGGTTATCACATGGTTGATGAAGAATTTGGCGATACAGCTGACAAACAGCGTGAAGTGTTGACTACTGGTAAGAACCTGCAGAATAATACAGATCGTCTAGGCAACGATAATGGTGGTGTAGCCAAAGAAAGTAGCCTGTACACTGGTGCTGCACTAGGTATTGAGCTGACTCCTTCTACTCAGTTCCAAGTAGAGTATGGTGTATCTGATGCAAACGGTGAAGCTTCTGAAGCATCAGCTAAATCTGGTGCTAACCGTTTCGATATCGAACAAACCATGATCTCTGGTAACTTCTTGATCGGTACTGAAGAGTTTACTGGTTATACTGATAATGCACTTAAGCCATATGTACTAATTGGTGCTGGTCAATCTAAAATCG
>NZ_JBPYDE010001197.1:0-509 GCF_051847555.1 Psychrobacter sp. 1Y4
ATATCCTGACCAAGCCAATCAAAGGCACTATGCCTCGTGGCTCCACTGACAAGCAAGATGAATCGTATAAGCAACAACTGGTCAATAGCGAAAAAGACCGTGCCGAAAATGTCATGATTGTGGACTTACTACGCAATGATTTGGGTAAATATGCCAAGATCGGTAGCGTAAAAGTGCCGCAACTGTTTGCGATTGAAAGCTTTAGTAACGTGCACCATATGGTCAGCACTATTACTGCTGAGCTAAAAACTGACACTCACCCATTGGCTGTCCTGTTTGGTAGTTTGCCTGCTGGCTCTATCACTGGCACACCAAAAAAACGAGCCGTCGAAATTATTGCCGAACTCGAATCCAAACCGCGCGGTGCTTATTGCGGCACTATGGGTTATATGAATTTTGATGGCAGTGGTCAATGGAATGTGTTGATTCGCACGCTACAAGCGAATGGTTCGGCCAACAATGACTTTAATAAAGAAAGACAGATCAACCTATGGGCTGGTGGCGGTATT
>NZ_JBPYDE010001198.1:0-509 GCF_051847555.1 Psychrobacter sp. 1Y4
GCTACTGGAAATACTTAAGCGAAAAGCAAGTATTGCCCAACGCTGAGCATCTACAAAAACGCCGCTAAATACGTTTGGGCAGTTTTTAGCCGAGAAAATCATGCTCATGTCTTTTGGAAAGCCAAATATCTGACGCTATCTTTTTATCTTGATGGTTGAGTTTTAAGCGCTTTTAACTGACAATAGCAGCTTGATATTACTAACCGGTGACCCACGCTATTATGAAAGTTATGCGCTTACTATCGTCTTTGAAGCATGATGAATCCGAGCGCGGTATTTTTCATCTTGGGCGCGCACTGGTCAAAAACGAGCACACTTCCATCATTGTCGCTAGTGCCAGCGAAAACAATGACTTGGTCAGACGTCTCAAGCGTGACGGCAACATCTATCATCAGCTATACATGAACAAAAAATCCTGGCTATCCTTATTACAAGTCTCAGCACTGCGGCATTTGATTGAGAAGTATGAGCCTGATGTCATTCATGTACACTCGCGCACGCCTGCATGG
>NZ_JBPYDE010001199.1:0-509 GCF_051847555.1 Psychrobacter sp. 1Y4
GATTTGTTGCAACAAGCAACAGCGATACAGCAGCAAGGCTATCAGATGATGACGCCTGAGCAGATTGATCGTGAGTTGGCTGCGATGGATTTGCAAAACGCCCAAGATATCGACAGCATTAACAACGACAGTGCTTTTGATGCGCCAATTGCCACATTGAACGACACAGCGCCACCCATCGGCTTAGATGTTGAGTTAGATGCGACCGACTTATCTACACCTAGCAATCTTGACACATTAGGCAAAAGTGAAACAGCAGCAGAGCAGGCGGCCACAGCTGAAATTATGTCACGTCCCATTAACGTGAGTGACTCTGTCAGTAGTGGCAATGTCAATGCGGCAAATGGCATTAATGACGAGATAATAGCGGGTAATGGCGATATAACCGATGGCGGTAATATGCCCTCAGATGTGATTGATCCTGAAGACTATCTACCGGATTATCAGAATGATACTCAGGCCGTCAATCAAAGCATCGAGCAAGCTGATCAGTCAAAACCACTCGCACG
>NZ_JBPYDE010001200.1:0-508 GCF_051847555.1 Psychrobacter sp. 1Y4
GGTTCAGGATTGGCGCCATTCGCATTTTCTGTAAGAGTAGCTGAATCGTTAGTCGCCCCATTGAGTAATAGCGACTCTTCACTATCTGAAGCATCTGCCGCTTGCAGTGACTCGTACTCTGCTTGTAGCCGACGCTGTAGCCCTTGCGCTTGCGCAACGTATATAGGCTGAAACTGCTCTATACGTGCCGCAGCAGAATCACTTTGCTGCATAGGTTGACTGTCTTCTTCACTTGTTTTTTCAGTTGTCTGAGTCTCATCTGGTACAGGCGGTGCGTCAGCTTGCTGCTGACAGCCGGTCAGAAATAGTACGCCCGTTAGCGCTACTGCAGCCAGAGCTGAGCTAGCAGAAGTATCAATATTAGGCTTTACTGGCAAAAGTCGAAGCATGAGAGTACGTATCCTTTAATAAAGCAAAAATATAAAAAGCTAAAATGGTGTCGGGCTGGCGCTATTTGATTACCGTTAGAGACCTTGCTGACCTATCAGTCATGATAGAAGCATAGTAT
>NZ_JBPYDE010001201.1:0-508 GCF_051847555.1 Psychrobacter sp. 1Y4
AAACGACTATTTGACATTGTAGGTGCAACTACTGCTCTTGTGGTGTTGTCTCCTGTATATGCTGTGACCGCCTACAAAGTGAGTAAAAACCTTGGTTCGCCTGTTTTATTTCGTCAGATTCGTCCAGGTCTGTATGGCAAGCCATTTGAGATGATAAAGTTTCGTTCCATGAAGGATGGTATAGATGCAGACGGCAACCCTTTGGAGGATGGTGAGCGACTGACATCGTTTGGTAAAGCGCTGCGTAACACCAGCCTTGATGAGCTGCCTGAGCTTTGGAATGTGATTAAAGGAGATATGAGTCTAGTGGGCCCGCGACCATTATTGATGGAATATCTGCCATTGTATAATGATGAGCAAGCGCGTCGACACGATGTCCGCCCAGGAATTACAGGATATGCTCAAGTCAATGGTCGCAATGCTATTGGGTGGGATCAGCGGTTTGCACTGGATACATGGTATGTGGACAATCAGTCACTGTGGTTGGATATCCAAATTCTATTTAAAA
>NZ_JBPYDE010001202.1:0-508 GCF_051847555.1 Psychrobacter sp. 1Y4
GTGCATTACGAGTATTGGTCAATAACCCTTCAGACTGTTATCACGTCTTAGGCTTGGTACACGGTTTGTGGCGTTATATTCCTGAGCAATTTGACGATTATATTACCAACCCAAAGTCAAACGGCTACCGCTCACTACATACCGCCGTCATTGCCGAAAACAAATCGCTTGAAGTGCAGATTCGTACTCAAGAAATGCACTTTGAAGCAGAGCTTGGCATGTGCGCACATGTCAACTACAAAGAAGGTTTGAAGAATAAAAAAGACAATTACTTAAATCAAAGAATCAGCTCGCTACGTCAGCTACTTTCTATTAACAACGAGACCCGTAATCAGCCACGCTCATCTGTCATGACAGGCGAAGAGCTAGATGACATGGAGTTTGACGAAGAAGAGCAACTCGTTGATTTTGATGAGCTCGAGCGTATCTATATTTTCAGCCGTGACGGCGACATCACCGAGCTACCAAAAGGTGCAACCGTTCTCGATTTTGCCTATTATGTGCATAC
>NZ_JBPYDE010001203.1:0-508 GCF_051847555.1 Psychrobacter sp. 1Y4
GATTATGATGCGGTTCTTAGAGATTCTAAGCGCCTTTCCGTTTATGTTTTTTGTGATTTTATTGGTCACGATATTTGGCCGTAACCTAATCTTAATCTTTGTCGCTATTGGACTGGTGTCTTGGTTGGATGTGGCTCGGATTGTTCGTGGGCAGACGCTCAGCCTCAAGAGTAAAGAGTTCATTGAAGCGGCGCATGTTGGCGGTGTGTCAGGATTTAATATTATCCTGCGTCATATCGTGCCTAACGTGCTTGGTGTGGTCGTGATCTATGCCTCACTACTGGTGCCGACGATGATTTTATTTGAATCATTTTTGAGTTTTTTGGGACTGGGTGTGCAAGAACCGATGACCAGTTGGGGCGCACTACTGCAAGAAGGCTCTCGCACCATGCAAGTCGCGCCTTGGCAGATTTTGATTCCGTCGGCTTTTCTGGTCATTACGCTATTTTGCTTTAACTTTATTGGCGACGGTCTACGCGATGCGTTTGACCCTAAAGACCGCTAGGAG
>NZ_JBPYDE010001204.1:0-508 GCF_051847555.1 Psychrobacter sp. 1Y4
TATCGATTTGGACGTTGGTTTTTTCATAAAACAGTGATTCACTATAGTAATAGTATGGTTTATTGAGCGTTATTTTTTGGTAGCGTCATGCTGATTTGGTATATATCTTCGCACATTAGCCTTATAACACTTAAAAGTTGAAACGACGATACAGTGCTTATTCGTATACTTTATAAGCTTTCATATACAATCATCATTCAGTGTACAAAGTCGGCAGCTGGATATCAGCGGCATTAAGATAAGCGTTAAAAGCAAGCGGCGTACCGCAGCTCTGCATGAGTGCGGCCAATGACTGTACATAACTGTTGGCAGCTTGCGCTTGCTCAGTACGTGCTTTGAGCGATTGCGTTTGTGCTTGTACCACATCGACTGTGGTATTCACACCTTCTTGTAGTCCTAAGCGGCGCAATCTTAAAACTTCTGCAGCCAAATCAACGTTACTTTGTAGCGCTTGATAGCGTGATTGAGCATTATTAACATCGTGCCAGTTTTTTTCTACCAGCAGTAG
>NZ_JBPYDE010001205.1:0-508 GCF_051847555.1 Psychrobacter sp. 1Y4
CTAAGGGAGATTCCATTATAGATATTCCAAATCCATTAAATAACCCTGAATGGAAAAAGCCTTTAGAAGAAGGGACACAAAAGTATCTAAAAGATCTTGCAGCGCAAGGCTTGGACTCTGCAACTGTTTATCAAAAAACGATAGAAGCCAGTGAGGCCTGTAAAGTCTAATGATACTGGCAATTGGGCGGGTAGTAACTTCATAATTTGAGCAATCAAACCTCAGTAATCCATATTCAGTGACAAGGATGTCTTTTATGTCTCATAACGATGATACAAATACGGTACAGCAAGTGACGTTTCGTTTGTTGCGTGAACTTAATATGACCAAAGTATTTGGTAATCCGGGCTCTACTGAGCTTAATTTTTTGAATAACTTTCCTGAGGATTTTGAGTATATATTAGCCTTACAAGAGTCATCTGTGGTGGCTATGGCGGATGGTTATGCTCAGGCGACTGGCAATGCCGCTTTTGTTAATTTGCACTCAGCAGTAGGTGTTGGCCATGCG
>NZ_JBPYDE010001206.1:0-507 GCF_051847555.1 Psychrobacter sp. 1Y4
AACAGTACCACGGCCTGAGATTGAGAATACGTCTTCGATTGGCATTAGGAATGCTTTGTCAACGTCACGCTCTGGCTCTGGGATGTAGGTGTCTAGTACGCCTAGTAGTTCTACAACGGCTGGTTGGCCGTATTTTTCTTGTGAGCCTTTTAGGGCTTCAGTAGCTGAACCGTGGATGATTGGGGTGTCATCACCTGGGAAGTCATAGTCGTTCAATAGTTCGCGAACTTCCATTTCTACTAGTTCTAGTAGTTCTTCGTCATCTACCATGTCACATTTGTTCATGAATACGATGATGTATGGTACGCCAACCTGACGTGACAACAAGATGTGTTCACGAGTTTGCGGCATAGGGCCGTCAGTTGCTGATACGACTAGGATTGCGCCGTCCATCTGAGCGGCACCTGTGATCATGTTTTTAACATAATCGGCGTGACCTGGGCAATCTACGTGAGCATAGTGACGGCTGTCTGTGTCATATTCTACGTGTGAGGTGTTAATGGTGAT
>NZ_JBPYDE010001207.1:0-507 GCF_051847555.1 Psychrobacter sp. 1Y4
GGCTTGTACATAGTCATGCACTTTAATGCTGGCAGTCTCTGGCGTATTAAGGGCACCAATACGTACGACAAAGGGATCTGCGTCCTGTTCACGCAATGTCACTACATCAAACAAAATGATAGACTTGCCGTTAAATATCGTTTCTTGTTTGCCAAGCACTTGACCTTGACACCAAGCCTCATCCTCTTGCCCCAAAGTATCCCCAAACAAATAAGCACACATGTGACCTAAGTTGATTTCGACCGGCGCCATTTGTTCTTTGGTTTCAGGTTTCCATTCACTGATTTGCTCTTGCAGATCATCTGGAATCTTTCCGTCATTAGCCGCGACGATATCATTAAACGCACGATGATAGCGGATAGACTCTTGGTCTTCTACCATGATGACTTCGTTTTGCTCACTGAGCTTGATCTCGTGCGCCCATGCGCTAAAGTTAACGAAATAAGACGTATCGCGCTGATACAAATGACGATTGGTCGTATAGAGCTGATCAAAAGCATAAATAAT
>NZ_JBPYDE010001208.1:0-507 GCF_051847555.1 Psychrobacter sp. 1Y4
GCGACAGCTGGTCACTCTAACTTATCCGCATATCGGTAATACAGGCACCAATGCCGAGGATACCGAGTCTGGTAACGGTCACAAAGTATGGGCAGACGGTCTGATCATCCGTGACGCCACTATGGCCACTTCTAACTTTCGTAACTCAGAATCACTTAGTGACTACTTACAACGTAACAATACCGTCGCTATCGCTGAAATTGATACGCGTCAATTGACCCGCCTATTACGTGATAAAGGGGCTCAGAACGGCTGTATCATGACCGCATCAGATGGCGAGACGATCAGCGTTGAAGATGAGCAAAAAGCGATTGAGCTGGCACAAGGATTTGCAGGCCTAAAGGGCATGGACTTGGCAAAAGAATGCTGCACGACAGAAAGCTTTGAATGGACAGCAGGCACATGGGATCTATCAGACACCCTACTCAACCGTGATGTCGCAGGTAGCCATGACAGTGGTACTGGCGGCTTCTTTAAGCAACTCGGCACTCATATTGATGCCAAATT
>NZ_JBPYDE010001209.1:0-507 GCF_051847555.1 Psychrobacter sp. 1Y4
GACGATCAATGGATGCGTATACTCGAAGAGTTTTCTTGGGTCAGTAGTGCTGAAGCTTAAACTTATCTAAAATAATCAATAAAAAAAGCCAAAATACCGCTATTAACAGTTCGGTAACCTAGTGAGGACTTGAATACTTGACTATAGGCTAGTGATACCAATGGTATTAATTGTTTAGATGGCCACAGTGTACATGGTGTACTTACTTAGAGGGAATGCACCTAAGCTAAATTGATTCCCAATATTTGTATCCTTCAGCTTTCACAAAATCTGATAAAAATTTTGAGAAACCATCCTCTATATAGAACCAATCTTTACGTTCATCAAATGGATGAGAAATAATAATAGCACCATAGTCATCAGCTTTCTTATCACATCTCAAAACTACAAAATCACTATCTCCAAGAAATTCACCAATAATTAAATCACCTTTAATTAGACTATTTGCCCTATAGCTCGATAACCAAAAGCCTATTTTGGCTTCAAAATCTTTCAAACTATAGAGAT
>NZ_JBPYDE010001210.1:0-507 GCF_051847555.1 Psychrobacter sp. 1Y4
ATATCTGAAAGATGTTAATGCTTTGGGTCTGGATGCTGATAGTGTCTATGAAAAAGCCAAAGCTGCTAGTGCTGCCTGTAAAGTGGTCTAACCCATTGGAGGTGCAACATGCCACTACTAGTCAAGCTCAGCGTCCTAATCTCAAGACTGTGCCAGTTTATCGGCGGCATCAGTCTCATCATTATCGTCCTCACCACCATGACTGACGTCGTCGCCCGTTACATCTTTAAGCTTACGGGTGGCGAGTTCGGCTTTACCGTCAAAGGCTCGGTTGAGATCGTCTCCTACTTTATGCTATTTGCACTGCTTGCCGCTTTTGCCGCCTTTGTCGAACGCTCACAAATCATCGTTGACGTCTTTACCCAGAAAATGCCTCAGTCTATCAAAGGCTACATGATGGGCGTCTTTATGCTTGGCTTCTTTGCCATCGGCATCGTCTTTGCCTGGGGACTCTATGAGAGCGCCATTGATGCTATGGAATTTGGCAAAGTCACCCAAGATTTGCGT
>NZ_JBPYDE010001211.1:0-507 GCF_051847555.1 Psychrobacter sp. 1Y4
CCATCGAACTTATCAGTAATGACGTGCAGCTTGCCTTCTTTATCTATGGTGTACAGCGGCACAAACTGCTTGTTATCCGCTTTATACTGCTCAAAGCTATAGCTGTCAGTGATGTTGGTGATTTTGATGCGGGCTTTTTTGGACAGCATACTAGCAAGCTTGGTGTACGTCACATCTTTGCCAAATAGCCACTGTGAGTGAAAATTGGACTGCTTGTCGTCGCGCTCACTTCTGACTTTTTCATCACTGAACTTAAGACGGTATAGCTTACGCTCACCAAATTCATGACGATAATGAATCTCAGACAAGGTATTCATCTCTTTGTCCATACTCATGGCAAACAAACGCCCAATACCAATCAGGTCGAGATGGTGATCAGCGTGATCAGAGATGGGATTGCCAAAGTAAGTACGCAGTCCGCTCATGCGTGCGCGCGCAATATTGGTATAGTTATTATGGGCAACGATGACGTCGAAGCCTTGCTCTTTAAGAGAGGTAGCGATGAGT
>NZ_JBPYDE010001212.1:0-506 GCF_051847555.1 Psychrobacter sp. 1Y4
GGATAATCACTAATACCCATAATAGGCGTGTCAGCAAAGATATCAGCTAGGAGCGTCTCTGATATATTGCGGCTCTCAAGCATATATGAGACGCCTGACGGGGTGCGCAAGTTATCCTCTAACACACAAAACTTGCCAGATTCATCACGGATTAGATCAATACCACTAATGTGAGAGTATATTGGTTTATCGAGCTCAATGCCCATCATCCACGGCTCATAGCAGCCACTGGCATACACATAGCTGGCAGGGACAATATCGGCCTTCATGATGGCTTGATCATGGTAGATATCATGTAAGAATGCATTGAGAGCCGTGATACGCTGTTTACAGCCTGCCTCTATTTGTTGCCATTCGCTCGCTGCAATAATGCGTGGAATGATATCAAACGGAATCATACGCTCGATGTTTTTGGCATCGCTATAGACCGTAAAAGTAACCCCTTTGCGGTAAAAGATGTTTTCTGCTTGTTCATTTAGATAATTGAGGGCATCCATGTTGATGTT
>NZ_JBPYDE010001213.1:0-506 GCF_051847555.1 Psychrobacter sp. 1Y4
TTTAGTGTTTCAGCCAAACAAATTAATCGAAGATGAGGCTAGTGCAGTTTATAGTATTTGCGACGATAGCACTAACAACAGCTTCTCTAAGCAGATTGTTGTTAATAGAGTTGCTAACATTGTTGTATCTAATATTGGGAGTTGTTGACAGTGACTAGAAGCATACAAGCAGGCATAGGGTTGATCGAGGTGATGGTTGCATTGCTCCTTTTAGCTGTTGCTGTCTTAGGATTCAGTGCTATGCAACTAAGTGCCATAAAAGCTACCGATGAAAGCCTTATGCGTACTCGTTCAATGTCTACAATAAAGAATTTATCAGAAGGTATGCGAATATTACCTGATAGTAGTGATATCTACAAAGAACAGGTAAATAACATCTACAAGAGTAGCAAAGAATCTGATAGCGAATATGACATTAGTACTTATTGTAAGGATGTTGACACTTATAACACTGCTGCTTCGGATTGTAGTGCTAGTGACTGTAGTGAGACAGAAGTGGTAGCTTA
>NZ_JBPYDE010001214.1:0-506 GCF_051847555.1 Psychrobacter sp. 1Y4
TGTCGGTTGGCAGCTTATCTTCAGCCAATGCATCATCAGATAGCTCTTGATTTGAAAGACTACTTGCCAGCAAAGACTTAGCGCGATCTTTGATTTCGTTTGCCGCTTTGCGCGTAAAAGTCAGCAGTAATATCTCTTTAGGCGATATACCGTTTTCGAGCAAATAACTGGTGCGGTAGGTCAAGGTTTTGGTTTTGCCCGATCCTGCACCCGCAATCACCAACACTTTACCTTCGATAGTAGTGGCAGCCATGAGCTGATCGGGATTAAGTTCACTGGCATAATCTACTTTCAACCCTAAATGACTATCCAATCTTTGCGTCAACAACTTCGTGTTTGCTTGCTCATTAGTATCAATGAGGTTTGTCTCTAGCTTTTTGATGGCCTGCTCAAGTCGAGCAAGTTTTGGCTTCATCTCAAGGAAGTTTTGTGGATATTTATAGCGGCGTGTGTCAAAAATCGAGGTTGTCATTATCGGATATTGCCTTACATTTTGTTTTGGAGCG
>NZ_JBPYDE010001215.1:0-506 GCF_051847555.1 Psychrobacter sp. 1Y4
CAACTTCCTATTGCTTATGATCTACAAATCTTCGATACAAACGATTAAGCCATCGTCGTCATTGATTTGATACGCTTGTATAACTCTTTTTGCTCAGCACTTGGACGAGCAGTCTGTACTGCCATCAATTGTGACATATCGCCTTCAACGCGAATTTTACCGCTCATGAAAGCACCCATAATTTGGTTGGTGTCAAAATCAGTGATGATAGACTGTAGAATGCTACGATCTAATAACAATGTCGTCGTGCCATTACTATTTAGACCACGATGTAATAAACCATCGGCAAAGTTGGCTTCGATGTCTTTCTCAGTATCAGATACTTTTAGATTAACAATCATGTTAGCAAGCGCTGGTGGTAAGTTTAACTCACCTGCTTCACTACCCATTTTCTCCACTTGCTCAAACCATTCATCTGTCAAAAAAACTGCCATATTATTATCCTTAATGGGTGTTTTGTTGGGTTAACGCTGCTATTTGACGCATTAACCTGACTAGCAAATTAT
>NZ_JBPYDE010001216.1:0-506 GCF_051847555.1 Psychrobacter sp. 1Y4
TCACGTGAAACAGATAATGGTCAGGCAAGTAATCAGGGGAGTAATAAAGCGTCTGATAATGCATCAAAAAGTAAAGTGATGACGCCTGCGCTTAGTAAAGAAGAACAACGCAAGCTGGCGGCAGAACAACGTAAACGCACCGCACCCATCCGCCGCGAGATTGAAGAGACTGAAAAAGCATTGGCCAAGATTGATGAACAGCTTGCAACGCTGGAAGAAAAGCTAGCCGATACGGGTTTGTATGAAGAAAGCCGTAAGTCTGATTTGCTTGTCTTGCTCAATGAGCAAACGGCGCTACAGCAGGAGCATAGCGATAAGGAAGAAAAGTTATTGCTATCGATGACGACGTTAGAAGAAATGGAAGCTGAATTTTAGTAGCAAGTTATATGAGATTTGGCTGTTAAGCGATTTTCGTCGTAAGTAATCAAACATAAAAAAGGGAGGGCATCAGCCCTCCCTTTTTTTACATCGTTTTTTGCAACATTATTCTTTACGATACTTACCAT
>NZ_JBPYDE010001217.1:0-505 GCF_051847555.1 Psychrobacter sp. 1Y4
GAGTTTGCAGACAAGTACCAAGTATCGGTGGGCACCGTACGCAAAGCGGTCGAAAAGTTAGTGGATGACGGCGTTTTGATAAAGCAGCAAGGTCGCGGTACTTTTTTAAAAAGGCCAAACTTTGAGGGCTCGTTATTAAGGTTTTTCAAATACCGTGATAAAGACGCTTCTTATGTCATACCGACTGGCGTCATCAAAAAGGTCATGTTGATAGAGCCTGTTGAGGCAATCAATAAAGAATTAAACATTCACGAAAAGGAAAGTTTAATTTATATAGAACGTGTGCGCATTGTCGAAGACAGAGTGATTTTGAGTGAAAGGATTTGGTTACCCGAGACCCGTTACCAAGATTTTATCGGTCTTGAACCTGAAGACTTTGAAAATCTACTTTATCCTTTTTATTACAAAAAGTGCGGTCAGTTTGTCTCGTCAGCCGTAGAAATGCTGTTTTTTATCTCTAATCATATAGACCCTTATCTAATTTACTGTGACTTCTTGCCTTCAG
>NZ_JBPYDE010001218.1:0-505 GCF_051847555.1 Psychrobacter sp. 1Y4
CCGCACTACGCCCAATTTAATGCTTAATCCACACTTAAGCGCCCCACTTATTGATGACGTTTTTGTGACACCATTTTTGTGGTACTCTTCTTAACCTTATTTACATTTTTGCTGACACGTTCTGTCAGTAACAACAGCGTCTATATGAAAGCGCACCCATAATTCTTATCGCTTCGATTTCATCTCTATATTTTAATAATTAAGCAGAAGGATAATAACAATGACTCAGTCTCCAAACCCCTCAGCATTGCCGCAGTTTTTACAGTTGACCATTCAAGGCGAGGACGCCGAAAAATTCTTGCAAGGGCAATTGACCTGTGATGTCACCAAGCTTGGCCTTAGCTATCAAGCCGCTGCAATCTGCAACTTAAAAGGTCGGATCGAATTTGGTATTTGGATTAAGAAACAAGCCGAAAAGCACTATGATGTGGTCATCAGCAGCGATTGTGCAGATGCCTTACAAGCTCATTTAAAAAAGTTTGGCGCGTTTTCTAAATTTGATACC
>NZ_JBPYDE010001219.1:0-505 GCF_051847555.1 Psychrobacter sp. 1Y4
ATTGACTAAAGATGCGCCTATATCTTTAGCTATTGATGACAAAGAGCTGTCTAATTTAAGTTCAATGTTAGAACACGAGTTTTCTCAATTTGATCTCTATAAGACTATAGTTATTCATTATCCAGGTTCTGGCACAGGTAGGTCAAATGTTACTAGGACACATGAGTATTGTTTGTTTCTAGTTCCTGAGGACCAAGATGTTTTACGGGGTGAGACTATTGAAAAACGTACTAGAGAAAGAGGTTTCTGTAGAAGTGGTCAAGGTGAAAATAACTATAGATATGGACGTCCAAACAGCTTTTATGCTGTAGTAGTAAATCCATCTACGCTTGAAGTTATTAGAGTTGAGCCATCACCTGACTTAAATGAAAGCTACCCTATAAATGACACGGAAGAAGGGTATAAAAGAATTTATCCATTAGGTGAAGATGGCTCTGAAAGGTGTTGGACTTTAAGTTATGAAACAGCTCGTGATTTAGTAAGAGATGAGAAAGATATCTTATTT
>NZ_JBPYDE010001220.1:0-505 GCF_051847555.1 Psychrobacter sp. 1Y4
GCAAATTATCAAAAATTTCGATACCCCACCACATATCAAAGCAGCGGGCATTACTTATAATGCATTAGGCAATATGTTCCGTCATATCGCGGCACCGCATCAAGCATTTTTGATTATTCAAGGGTTTTTGAGTGTCTTGCTAGTTGTGGCGCTGGTACTGTTATATCTATAAACCATGTTTTTTTAAACGTAAATTTGGGCTTTCCAAATATAAAGTTGCAAACATAAAAAAGACGCTAGCCATTAGGTTTAGCGTCTTTTTTTGAGGTAAATAGTTAGCCTACCAATCACATATCAAAAATCTTACCACGATTCATAATATTGTTTGGATCAAATACTTTTTTCACTTCTCGCAAGTAATTAATCTCAGTCTCACTACGGCTATAGTGCAGATAAGGCTTCTTCGTCATACCCACCCCATGCTCAGCAGACACTGATCCGCCATATCTTTGCACCGTCTCAAACACATGCTTATTCACTACCTGACACTCGGCAAAGAAATCAT
>NZ_JBPYDE010001221.1:0-504 GCF_051847555.1 Psychrobacter sp. 1Y4
ATTAACATTACTCAACATACTCTTACTATTCACGTTTGGTTCCTTTGTCTATACTCATCATGGTAAACAGTACAAAGCACGGTGATGTTAAACAGTACACCACCGAAAATAAATATGAATAATAAATAATAATATTTCAAGGAGAA
This sequence comes from Psychrobacter sp. 1Y4, assembly GCF_051847555.1. Lineage (NCBI taxonomy): Bacteria > Pseudomonadati > Pseudomonadota > Gammaproteobacteria > Moraxellales > Moraxellaceae > Psychrobacter > Psychrobacter sp. 1Y4. Next base: position 147 of record NZ_JBPYDE010001221.1, read on the forward strand.
GTTATATGGGTATGTTCAGTTTTGCAAAAGATATCGGTGATAAAATCTTTAATCGTGATGATGAAAAGCATGACGCTAAGACAGAAACCAAGGCAGACGCCAATACACCAGTGAAGAGCAGTGAGCCTTCAGCTCAATCAGTTGCTAACATTTTGCTACGTCGTATTCAGCAACAGAACCTAAATATCAGTAATTTAAAAATTAAATATAATGGTTCTACAGATACGGCAGAAATTAGCGGTAATGCTAAAACTCAAGCCGATCGTGAAAAAGCGATTATTGCTATTGGTAACGTACAAAACGTTGCTAAGGTTATCGACAATATTGATATCGAAGAAGATGCACCTGAGTCAACGAT
>NZ_JBPYDE010001222.1:0-504 GCF_051847555.1 Psychrobacter sp. 1Y4
CGGTCGTATTACCAAAGGTGCTGGTACTAGCCAGCTCATAGATAGCACGCATCAATGGATGCTCGTGCGTGATAAATTCGATGTCTTCACGTTGGAGCGCTTGCTCACGCTCAAAGGTCAACGTCATACCGTCTTCATCACCAAGCGGCAAGCCATCGATATAGTCGCTGATCTCAGTGCTATCGATCGGTGCGATGACCCACGAGCCATCACGTTGGATGTTATGGTCGATATTGGCAGACGCAAAGAAACGCTCGATAAAATGTGGCAGCAAGTTATTGCCATCAAAATCACGCATGGCATCAGCAATACGTCCAGCGACACGCGGACGGCATGAGTTATACTCTAGCAGACGATCGCGGCCAGCTTGCAGCTGTGCTTCTAGCCCCAATCGTGTCTGTAACGCCTCATCAATGACGTCTTGTAGGATGACATTGTTTTCAGCAGTGTCCGCGCCTTCCAGCATTGGCTTGAGCTCTTGAATATATTGCTCTTGTACGCTTT
>NZ_JBPYDE010001223.1:0-504 GCF_051847555.1 Psychrobacter sp. 1Y4
AGTCACACCTGCACTATTTGAAAAGTGGCAGCCAATCGTTGGCACTTACGCCAATGAGATACGATTAAAAAAAATGCACACACGCTGGGGTAGTTGCAACACACGCGCGAAGCGAATTTGGCTATCCGTTTATCTCCCTGCCTATCCTATCAAATGCACCGAATACGTAATCGTTCACGAACTGTGCCACTTGCATCATGCTAATCATAGCCATGCGTTTTGGCAAACGGTTGCAATCGCGATGCCAGATTATCAGCAATGGCATAATATATTAGCGGGTAAGACAGGTCAGTTGGATTAAACATGTCATCTAAATAATGTATAGTCAATCCTCTATAAAAGAGTGACAGCGTTAACCTCACTTGAAGTATCGCTTATACATCTGCGCTCGGTTGCCTTGTATCTCTTTTAAACTGAATCAACTGTATATCGGAAAACTGTGAGCAACCGTTATGATCCGCTCACAAGTATTTTATTAAGACACCGCCATATTAAAGGACATTT
>NZ_JBPYDE010001224.1:0-504 GCF_051847555.1 Psychrobacter sp. 1Y4
GCTCTCCCAAAAACCATGCAAAACTCGCAGGGTCTGATTACCAATGCGATTCGCGGCACATTGAACGCATTACTCAAACTCATGCGTCGTTATCACCCTACTCATATGGCCGTCTGCTTCGATACCAAATCACCGACTTTTCGCCATCATATGTCGTCTGACTATAAAGCAGCTCGTCCGCCTATCGATGTAGAGTTGGTAGAGCAAATTCCTTATATTCATCGTTTGGTTAGCGCCTTAGGTATTCCGCTGTTACGTATTGAGGGTGCAGAGGCCGATGATATCATCGGTACACTTGCCCATCGTGCCGTCGAGCAAGGTCATCATGTGGTCATCTCAACCGGCGATAAAGACATGATGCAGCTGGTCAACGATTGCGTCATCCTAGAAGACAGCTTTACTGGTAAAGTCACGGATACACCAGCGGTGATCGATAAGTTCGGCATTAACCCAAACCAAATGATCGATTTCTTGACGCTCATGGGTGATGCCTCTGACGGTATT
>NZ_JBPYDE010001225.1:0-503 GCF_051847555.1 Psychrobacter sp. 1Y4
TTAATTACTGTGATGGTCATGTGATTTGCTCAACAGCAACAGCGCGTGATACCAACTACTGCTACAATAGGCAGACAACACTTTATATTCCAAATCACACATATTTATTAATAATAAAATATTGAGACTTACTATGAGTTTAAATACGATTCCTGAGATTATCGAAGACATTCGTGCCGGAAAAATGGTCATCTTGATGGATGATGAAGACCGCGAAAACGAAGGCGATATCATCATGGCAGCGACGCATGTTCGCCCTGAAGACATTAATTTTATGATTACCCACGCGCGCGGTTTGGTATGTTTAACGCTATCACAAGCGCGTTGCCAGCAATTGGCACTACCGCTGATGTCAGATCGCAACGAGGCAAAATTTAGCACCAACTTTACGGTGTCGATTGAAGCCGCTGAAGGCGTTACCACTGGTATCTCTGCTGCTGATCGCGCTCGTACCATTCAGGCAGCCGTTTCATCGGCAGCAAAACCTGAAGACATCGTGCAGC
>NZ_JBPYDE010001226.1:0-503 GCF_051847555.1 Psychrobacter sp. 1Y4
GCTGTGCCGCTGCATTTATGGTTGGTGACAGTGATGCGGAACCAGTATCTAGTGTACCGACTGGTATCTATACCATTCCTGAAATCTCTTGTATCGGTAAAACAGAGCAGGAGCTAACAGATGAAAAAGTCCCATATGAAGTGGGTCAAGCGTTCTTTAAACATCTGGCACGTGCCCAAATTATTGGTGAACGCTCGGGTGTCCTAAAGATATTGTTCCATCGTGATACGTTGGAGATTTTAGGCATTCATTGCTACGGGAACCACGCTTCGGAGATTATTCATATCGGTCAGGCTGTGATGAAGTGTAAGAGCAATAATACGCTTGAGTACTTTGTAAATACGACCTTTAACTATCCAACGATGGCAGAAGCATACCGTGTGGCAGCATTGAATGGTTTAAACCGAGTATTTTAATGCTTAACAATTACTCAAAGTAAAAGTGTTATATGTATAAAAAAGCGCCTGCTAATGTTAGTAGGCGCTTTTTTTATGCTCATAGAT
>NZ_JBPYDE010001227.1:0-502 GCF_051847555.1 Psychrobacter sp. 1Y4
GGTAAGCACATGAACTTTAGCATCTGGCTGTTCAATCATCGTGCCATTCATCCAAAGCTTACCATCTTGTGTTGCCATATTCATTTTATAATCCTTATGCTAGCACTGACGTCTAACTTTTTTTAGGTAGGTTTTATTTAACAGTAGTGATCAACATCGTATGATAACACCGCAGTGCCCATTTTTATTGCTTAAAGCACAGCTTCATTATGACGAACAGCTGACAGTATTAAGATGATGTGTGATCGATTATATCACTGGCCGTATTGGCAAATGAAATCTTTTGGTTTGAGACCATATAGTTTTTAATTACGCTTTTTAATTATCATAAAGCCTTACAGTTTAAGCGTCTCTTTGGTTATCAGCAAGGCCTTAATAAAAACAAATCTCACGATTATTCTTCGTTAGATTCTACGCCCATTAGATGCTGCCACTGCGCTTGTACCAGTGCGCGCGTCTCCTGCCAGAGCGACTCATCGACCAATAATGACTGCTCTGATAG
>NZ_JBPYDE010001228.1:0-502 GCF_051847555.1 Psychrobacter sp. 1Y4
TGTGTCGTACCTACCCAGCGATTACGCTGTAGCTGCGACAGTACTTGCCATTGACGAGCCGTTGTCGCTGCCCCGTGACGATTATCTTGGGTCTCTTTTAACACATCATTTTCTGCCGCCTCTATTGCAATCGCTTGCTCATCAGAATCTGACTGAGCTTGGATGTTCTCGGCGTTAGTAGAATGTACAGTCATTAAAAAATACCCTTTATAAAGTCACAGGTCATTGTTCTACAGATTTTGGCTAGTTGTTTATCATCTCAGAAAAGTATCAAAGCGTCTAGGGACGTTCGTATACATTTAGGCATCGTTTAGGCGCTATCTAGGCGCCGTCTAAACATAGTCTAGACACGTCCTAATTATCATTTTGGTGTGTTGTCATTGACACTTTAAGCTTTACTCTGCTCATGGTTATCAGTGACGTCACTATCGTTATTGTCGCCTTTACGTTTTTCTTTTTTTATTTTGTCCTCTTTTTTTTGGCGCTTAGCTTTGCGTTTTTT
>NZ_JBPYDE010001229.1:0-502 GCF_051847555.1 Psychrobacter sp. 1Y4
ACAAACCAATGCTCGAAAGCTATGGCTGGGCGGTTTTTCTTTTGGTGGTTATGTGACTGCACGTGTGGCTGAGCAAGTATTTGAAGCCTCACATATATGGGGGTTGGATGATTTTGACGTGTCAAAAATCGCGCTTATCGCACCCTCAGTCGAAAAAAATGACAGCAGCGATATCGATTTACCTGCGGATAAAACCTTTGAAATCTATGGTAATGCGGATGAAGTAATCGCGCCTGAAAATATGCAGGCATTTGCAGATCGCTTAGGAATTGCAGTAAGCGTCGTCGATGGTGCTGGTCACTTTTTTCATGGTCGCTTATCAGAGCTTAAAAAGTTATTAGAAACGCATAGCAATGCATAGTTTTAACCCTAACCGCTAATTCATGTTTTAGGGTAGCACTTAGCCACCCCAATATTATGATATTTATTTAATCCAACGATGAGTCGTATTATGAGTTTATCTCCATTGCAACGTTACGAGAAAGCCGTCAGTACAGATGAG
>NZ_JBPYDE010001230.1:0-502 GCF_051847555.1 Psychrobacter sp. 1Y4
CAAAGGCTTTAATAGGTACCGTAGATTCCTCAAGCGCAATAGACCGTGCTCATACTGCACTTCACGGTTACTTAGTACAACTTTGTACAGACAATAGTATTGAGTTACCGCCTGACCCAACAGTATCTAAAGCTTTTAAAGAGCTTAGGTTTTTTCATCCTGCATTACAAGCTTCTGGCAACAGATCTGAGGAAATTACTAGAGTCTTACAATCCTTTGCTAATTCGATTGATGCTTTTTCCACTCTGAGAAATAAAGCTAGTCTTTCCCATGTGAATGAATTACTAGAGACACCTGAGGCGACAGCTACAGTTAACGCTATGTATACTATATTTAGATATATACAGGACTCAATGCAGCGAAAAAATAATAAATCTTTGTTTTAGCTGAATGAAGTATTTAAACCAAAAAAAACACCCAACCAAGTTGAGTGTTTTTTTATTGCCTATCGCGACAGCTTACAACGTACTGATAATCTCATTTAGCTGCTCATTAAACGCCT
>NZ_JBPYDE010001231.1:0-502 GCF_051847555.1 Psychrobacter sp. 1Y4
GAATAAGAATATCACTCACATGATTATGACCACTTTTAAAGTGATCGGTCTAATATTGGCGGTGATGTATGTTGCTGGCGCTGCGCCTGCCTTCATGATGGAAGCCGACATGCTGCCGTTTTTGTTTGAAAAACTGGCATTACCAGTCGGCATGATTGTACCCATCGGGGCATTGATATTGGCATTTTTGGTTGGGTTTGGTTTGCTCGAGATGGTTGGTGTGCTGATGCAGCCCATTATGAAACCTATTTGGAAAACGCCCGGATCATCGGCGATTGATGCCGTCGCTTCTTTTGTTGGTAGCTACTCTATCGGTCTACTCATTACCAATCGCGTGTACCTGCAAAAGCAATATTCAGCGCGTGAAGCCATTATCATCGCGACTGGATTTTCGACGGTATCAGCAGCGTTTATGGTGATTGTGGCCAAAACACTTGGGATCATGGAATTTTGGAACCTCTTTTTTTGGTCAACGCTAGTGACTACTTTTATTGTCACTGCG
>NZ_JBPYDE010001232.1:0-502 GCF_051847555.1 Psychrobacter sp. 1Y4
GGCTTCACGTTTTGCGCAAGTACACTTGCCTAGCGGTTTTGCCAAACTAGATGATGCTACGCGTGAATCAGTGATTCAAGACAGCATCTGCGAGCATTATCAGCAGTATGAGGGCAGTTTGCCATACGACGGTATCATCAAAGGCTATCGACTGACTATTGAACAAAACAACCACGTGGTCGACCATGCAAAGTATGGATTGCCAAAATCTAGCAGTATCTAAAATTTTTTGAGCGTATAAACAGCACGAGCTGTTAATTGCATTGATTGAATAATAACATTGACTGAAAATAAGTATAAAAAAGCCTCACTGTATCGTGGGGCTTTTTGGTTTTTTACGTGATGTTTTTTGTAAGAGTCAGATATTGCTAAGTGTCAGTTTTATGAAACTCATTTTAGGCCTCAGGTTTAGAGATGGCGCGCCATAAAATTACAAACAGCGCATCAAACTCTGCATTAATAGGCGTCTCTGTCTGGCGAATGGTATGCATTAAACCAAGTC
>NZ_JBPYDE010001233.1:0-501 GCF_051847555.1 Psychrobacter sp. 1Y4
CATTCTCAAATAAGATTTTTATTTGGTTGACGAGGTGGCGTAGAACGGTTCAAGAACTGTCTGTATGCCATACTCTTCGATCGTCCCAGTGACGAAATCAGCACGCGCTATCAGATCAGGCTGCGCATCACCCATCGCCACGGCAAACCCAACCAAATCAAACATTTCTAAGTCATTCATGCCATCGCCAAACGCCATGCACTCGCTGACATCTACCGCATAGTACTCGCAGATATCTTTGATTCCGCGTGCTTTTGATGCCTCTATTGGCAATATATCTGCACCGATTTGATGCCAATGCACCAGTTTTAAATCATACTGCGCAAAATCGATATCTTGCATTTTTTCTTGTTGATTATTAAAAAATACTGAGCACTGATAGACGGTATTTGACTTGTAATACTCAGGGTCAAGAATAGAGTTGGGTGTGACAGCATTGAATTCACGCAAGCGATCATTTTCACCTGACCAAGCGATATGAGTGGCAGAGTCGAACTTATG
>NZ_JBPYDE010001234.1:0-501 GCF_051847555.1 Psychrobacter sp. 1Y4
GAGAACTGCCGTGTGCTAATAATTTGGTTCCTTCCCATGCTTTGGGAGTCGTAGTTACTGATAATAAATATATGCCTCTATCGTCACATTTTTTAGCTACTTCAAATGGGTTTTGATATAGATCCAAATGACAATGCATATCTATTTTCATAACACACCTTTTGATTCGAAATATAGCTTAACTTCATCAAGACCTTGAGTAAACACAGTCTTATAATCTGCTAGCTCGTTTTCAGGTAAAGGCCCACTATTTAGAACCCAAGTGCTAATATTCTTATGCTCTTTTTGTGCTATAGCAATTAGCATCGCCATAACATCATCCCGATGGTCAGGATCAGATAATACATCAGTAAGTGTTTTAAAATAAGTTATATTTTCTTGAATACCTCCTGTGTGCAGAGATGCTTTACGAATAATACAAGGTACACAAGTTCCACACTGTTGATTCTTACGTTTCCAATGGCTACAAGAGACTGTTTTATTTACTAAGTTTGCAAGTAG
>NZ_JBPYDE010001235.1:0-501 GCF_051847555.1 Psychrobacter sp. 1Y4
ATTTGACAGCAGATTGGTGTGTTGAGTGCCGTATCATGGATAAAAACTTATTTCATAATCGCCCAGCACAGATGCAAGACTGGCAATTGGTGAGACTCGATATCACGGATACTACAGAAGATTCCAAAGCCATTTTGTCACGCTACAAGCTGTTTGGTCCGCCAGCATTACTTTATTATCAAGGTGGTCAATTGGTTAATCAGCAAGTGGGCGAAATCGGTCGCTTGGAGTTTGAGCAAACCTTAACGACGATAAACAACTGATGGCTCACAACCCGTACTTAATAACCTGAGTAAGTCTTTTGCTAAGGCTTAATAATGAAAAAAAGCCAGTGTACGCTGATAATGGTACGCTGGCTTTTTTAATGCCATTAAATTATTTTTAAAATATCTTCTAAACGTTTGGTTTCACACACAATATGTCTCTTTAAGCAGATTTAATATATCGATAATGCTAGTATAGTGATTATATTTTCATTACAATAAAGTAACAATACTGAAG
>NZ_JBPYDE010001236.1:0-501 GCF_051847555.1 Psychrobacter sp. 1Y4
CCTTTGGGCGCTTGCGCTTTCACGTAACCATTCTCTACGCTAATTACCGCACCCATCGCTTCAAACGCTTTTAGATGCTGATCAACAGGACGTGAACCAATCGCACAGCCACCAGGTAGTGACACTTCAGCTTCGCCAAAACGTGCCAATAATGGACCTAATACCAAAATTGATGCGCGCATGGTTTTTACCAGATCGTACGGCGCATAAAAATTATCGATGCTTTTTGTATCGCAAGTGACCGTGTCGCCCTGCTTTTGGATATCAATCCCCATGCCACCGATCAATTCAATCAATGTACGCACGTCTTTTAACGACGGTACATTGTGCAATGTCGTTGGGGTCTCGGCCAGTATCATAGCGGCAAGTAATGGCAAAGCGGCATTTTTGGCGCCTGAAATAGTAACTTCCCCTGCGATACGACTACTACCAGTGATTAAAAATTGATCCATAAGGGTGACAACCTAGCGATGAGTATAAAAAATGATGAAAACCAGATGG
>NZ_JBPYDE010001237.1:0-500 GCF_051847555.1 Psychrobacter sp. 1Y4
GGCGGTGTCGGCCGCGGCAAAACGTGGATGATGGATATGTTTTATGATTCATTGACCATTGAGCGCAAAATGCGTCTGCATTTTCATCATTTTATGCAGCGTGTTCATCAAGAGTTGAATAAACTCCAAGGCGAAAGTGACCCACTCGAAAAAGTCGCCGATATTATTTATAAAGAAGCGGTCATTATCTGTTTTGATGAGTTTTTTGTTTCTAACGTCTCTGATGCCATGATTTTGGGTGATTTATTTACGATGCTGTTTAATCGCGGTATTACCTTGGTCGCTACGTCAAACATTGAGCCGTCTGGTTTGTACAAAGATGGTTTGCACCGTGACCGTTTTCTACCAGCCATTGCAGAGGTTGAGAGCCATACGACAGTGATGAATATCGATTCTGGTATTGATTATCGTCTGCGCGTGCTTCAGCAAGCAGAATTGTATGAATCACCAATGACTAAAGCCAATCATCATTGGTTAGCCAACCGTTTTGCCAGCTTGTC
>NZ_JBPYDE010001238.1:0-500 GCF_051847555.1 Psychrobacter sp. 1Y4
GCTGTGATATCCGCTAAAGGATTTAAACCACCTCGATTTAGACTATAGGTTACAGGTATGGCACCCAACCTTTCTATTTTCTTTAGCTCATCTTGAGTATATTCAGAAGTAAACGCATAGACAGTATGCTGCTGTTTGACCAGCTCCTGAATAAGGTCAGCGCGAAAGCCATAAAAACTATAAGCAATGGTGCCTAAAATAATTATTTTCATCCATTCACCACCTATACTCTATTTGAGGAGGACTTTCTAAAAGACGATCTTTTAAGCCTTAAGATATAAAAAAAACTGATATATATAGCCAAATAGTTGTATATCCTTAAACGTACTGCGGTGCCTAAATTATCGTTTCCGATCAACCAAACACTGCCGTAGAACACGAAAAATATAATGAGAAAACGTACAAAGCTATCCGCTAACTTAATATTCTTCAATACATATATGAGCATGAAAAAGAAAGGAATGGTTTCGAGCACGAACAATACAAGCGCTAAGGGATTA
>NZ_JBPYDE010001239.1:0-500 GCF_051847555.1 Psychrobacter sp. 1Y4
ACCTCAGTCATCGCTGGCATTACGACTGTTTTCAAGAATTTTTCGACCTGCGCGTGTCCTGGGAAACTCACAATGCGTTGCAAGCGTGCTTTCCAACCTTTGCCGCTATCAAGTACATTGGCGGTACCGATCGTGCTGGCTTTGCGCTTATTGCCCTCTTCTTTCAGTGACTTCCACATGGACATCATGTAAAGCACTAGAATCAGAGAGAACGGCAAGCCTGCAATCACAGAGACGGATTGTAATGAGGCAAAACCGCCCGCAAACAATAAGCCTAACGTGATAAGACCTGTCGCCGCTGCCCAAAATAAACGTAACCAAACTGGTGCATCGGTGTCATTAGTCATGCCTCTTGAGCTTAGGTTCGCAAGTACCAACGCGCCTGAGTCAGCAGAAGTCACAAAGAACACTAAACCGATGATTACACCTGCAAATGATAGGACTTCGCTATAAGGGAAGTACTCAAATAGCGCAAACATACCCATCGCGGCATCATTGAC
>NZ_JBPYDE010001240.1:0-500 GCF_051847555.1 Psychrobacter sp. 1Y4
AGTCTGCATGAAGGCTCACTGATAAAAAATCTTTTTGATGTTGATTGGTTTTGGTTCACCACGCGTTTGTTAGGGATGGTGTTTGTTTGGATGATTTATCTGCAAGTCGGCCCTGAGTTTATTATCAATCGCAATACGGGCGGCGTCATTTTCGAAGACTTGATTCCTATTCTGATTCCGTTGTTCTTCTTTGCTATTTTATCGCTGCCATTTTTGACAGACTTTGGCCTCATGGAGTTCTTGGGCACATTGGCCAGTAAGATATTTGTCAAGCTGTTCAAACTGCCAGGTCGTTCTGCCGTTGATGCCATGTCTTCTTGGTTTGGGGCAGCGTCAATCGGTTTGCTAGTCACCATGCAGCAGTATGATAAGAGTTTTTACAGTCAGCGTGAAGCAGCCATCATTGCCACCACCTTTTCAGTGACTTCCATTGCCTTTACCTACGTGGTTGCCAAAACCATTGGTGTGGACAATAACTTTGTCTACTTTTATCTGACCAT
>NZ_JBPYDE010001241.1:0-500 GCF_051847555.1 Psychrobacter sp. 1Y4
CCTTATCAGTGCAAACTCCGTTAGCGCCTCAAGTATAGAAGAAAACAGTAAGTCGGCGGTCGCATTATATCTATACTCCGTATCTGTCTTTCTGACCGCACTATGCTCTCTAATACTGCGCACGTTATTGACCAAGCTTTGTTTTCTATTTAAAAACACCTCTCTTATTTTATGCTTATCAAAATATCTTCTTATGCTATTGGAGTAACTATAGATAATACTATCGAACCTGTGATGCGCTTGGGAATACCGGTTGAATTTATTGTATTTAAAACTCTCTGACAGTACGTGCTCATCGAACTCTATACAGATGCCGTCATTGGGCTCACAGTAAGAGGTCCACTGTCTCAGGTAGTCTTTGTTATGTGTAAAAGAGGTGATATAGAACTGTTGACTGAGCCCCACTAGCATCTCTAGCAGATAGTTGGTAAGCGATATATCTACATCCGCCTCCAGACTGTAGTGGTCGGTAGATATTTCCTGCAATCTTTCGATAATTT
>NZ_JBPYDE010001242.1:0-500 GCF_051847555.1 Psychrobacter sp. 1Y4
TAGAATGGAATACTAGACCAATATGCGCTTCGTCCTCCTCAACCTGACGAATCACTTCGTTTGATCCACCCGTACTGATTGATAGCGTGAGCGCCGGATATAGACGGGAAAACTCAGACAATGGGCCAAGCATCAAATCTGCAATGAAGCCATCGCCCACGGCTAGCTTTATATGCCCCCGCTGCAACCCCACCAACGCTTGTAATTTGGAAACACAAGCCTCTTCAGCAGAGAGGGATTCCCGATAAAACTGCAAGAGAATAGTGCCAGATTCTGTCGGCGTTACCCCTTTGCGGTGCCGCTCAATAAGCGTGCTCGCTAATTCTTCTTCTAACAGAGATATTTGCCGACTGACGGCTGAGGGAGCAATATTGAGCTTATCTGCAGCCGCCCGTATCGTACCCATCGTTACCGCTTCATAAAGATAGGATAACCGCTTTCCATTAATCTCTGCCATTGCTTCCTCTTACGCTCTTCTTAGTGTCATTAAATAAGTGTAG